>NZ_JBFUFO010000033.1:0-176319 GCF_056403395.1 Variovorax sp. P2_H12
AGGCGGGGTCCGCGCAAACTCGCTGCGCTCAGACACGCGCGGCCCTTGATCCGCCTGAAGCTGCGCTCCTCAGCGGCGCAGAGGGGATCGCCCGTCCCGCACCGCATGCCGGGCTTCGGGGTGTTCAACGGCCAGCTGCGCCTCCAACGCCGATGAAACCCCACCGCCGTCGCGCGAGAGAAATCCCTATCTCGTCAGCATCTCCCCCACCCGCTGCGCCGACCCGAACGCCAGCGTGAACCCCAACGCGCCATGCCCCGTATTGAAGATCATGTTCGACGGCGCTCCCTCCAGCCGGCCGACGATCGGCACGCCCGTCGGCGTGGCCGGGCGCATGCCGGTCCAGGGGTGCAGCGCATCGAGCTTGCCGGCCTGCGGGAACACCGCGCGCGTGGCCTCGGCCAGGGTCTCGATACGCGCTGCGGGGATGCTCGCGTCATGTCCGACCAGTTCGGCCATGCCGGCCACCCGCAGGCGCGAGCCGATGCGCGCGAACACCACCTTGCGGGTGCTGTCGGTCACGCTCATTCGAGGTGCGGCGCCAGGCGCCGGATCGACGTCGACCGTGATGCTGTAGCCCTTGAGCGGGTACACCGGCAGGTAGACGCCCAACTGGCGCCCGAACCGGTGCGAGGCGGTGCCCAGGGCCATCACGAAGGCATCGGCCTCGATGTCGCCGCCGGCGGTCTGCACCGCGGCCACACGGCCGCCGCGCGGGTCGAATCCGTGGATCTCGGTGTCGAGCATGAAACGCACACCGCGTTCATCGAGCGCCCGCACGAGCTCCGTGCAGACCTTCAGACAGTCGGCCGCGCATTCGCTGGGCGTATGGATCGCGCCGGCGATCTGTGCGCGGTAGCTGGCCAGCGCCGGCTCGATGGCCACGCACTCGTCGGCCGTGACCAGGCGCTGTTCGCTGCCCATCGCGCGCTGCAGATCGAGCTGTCGCTGGGCGCCCGCCAGCGACGCCGCGCCGGCGTAGAGCACCAGCTTGCCGGTGGCGGAGAAGTCGCAATCGGGCGCGACGTCGGCGCGCATGGCCTCGAAGGCCGCGCGGCTCCGGGCCGCGAGCGCCAGCAGGCGGGCGGTGCTCTCGCGCGAGGTGCGGGCGTTGCAGGCCGCCAGGAAGGCCAGGGCCCAGCGCCATTGCAGCGGGTCCAGTTGCGGACGCAGCTTGAGCGGGGAGGAGGGCGAGAGCAGCAGCTTGGGCAACTGCTTCCAGATCGACGGGTCGGCCAGCGGCTGCACGTATGAATAGCTCAACTGCGCTCCATTGCCGCCGCTCGCGCCGGCGCCCGGCGCGGCGCGGTCGACCACGCTGACCTGGTGACCCTCGCGGTTCAGTTGCCAGGCAGTGGCCAGGCCCACGATGCCGGCCCCCAGCACGCAGACGTGCATGACGCTTTCCTCTCGCTGTTGTCGGATCGGTCGACTCTAGGCCCGCGCCGCAGCGCCGGGAAATGCCAAAAGAAAGACGGCCCATAGCCAAAGCGCATGGCTTGCCAGCCCATAACTTTTGGTCATGGCCGGCGGTGCCAAAGGAATTGTGACCGGCGCGTGAATGATTCCTACACTTCGTCTCCTTCCACCAGCCGAAAGGGCTCGCATGAAACTCTCCGCATCGATGGCTGCCGTTCTCCTCGCCGTTGCCGCCACGGGCGTCCAGGCCGCCGACACCCTGGCCAAGATCGCCGAGACCGGCAAGATCACGCTGGCCTACCGCGAATCGTCCGTGCCCTTCAGCTACCTCGACGGCCCCAACAAGCCGATCGGCTTCTCGGTCGAGCTGTCCAACGCGGTGGTCGAGGCGGTCAAGAAGAAGCTCAACAAGCCCAACCTGGAGGTCGCGCTGATGCCCGTGACCTCGCAGAACCGCATTCCGCTGATCACCAACGGCACCATCGACCTCGAGTGCGGATCGACCACCAACAACACGGCGCGCGCCAAGGACGTCAGTTTCGCGATCAACCATTTCTACACCGGCACCCGGCTGCTGGTGAAGAAGTCCTCGAAGATCAAGAACTACGCCGACCTCGCGAAGAAGACCGTGGCCAGCACCACCGGCACCACCAACGCCCTGGTCATGCGCAAGTACAACGCCGAAAAGAACCTCGACATGGACATCGTGCTCGGCAAGGACCACGCCGATGCCTTCCTGCTGGTCGAGGGCGACCGCGCCGCGGCTTTCGCGATGGACGACATCCTGCTGTTCGGCCTGATCGCCAACGCCAAGAACCCGGCCGACTTCGAGGTGGTCGGCGACGCATTGCAGGTCGAGCCCTACGGTTGCATGCTGGCCAAGGACGACCCGGCCTTCAAGAAGCTGGTGGACGACACCTTCATCGGCCTCATGAAGAGCGGCGAGTTCGAGAAGATGTACACCAGGTGGTTCATGCAGCCGATCCCGCCCAGAGGCGTGCCGCTGAATCTGCCGATGAGCCCGCAATTGCGCGAGAACATCCAGTCGCCGAGCGACAAGCCCGCGACCTGAGCGGCACGGCAAGCGCACCCCGGTCGATTCGCATACAGTGCGGCCTGCGCCTCGCGCGCAGCGCTTTCCCTCCGACGAATCCACAGGAGTCCGCCGCATGCCCCAACACCAGACCGGTTCCGATCTGCAAGCCGAATTCGATTCGCTGCGCCCCGGCGACAGCACCGTCCACGGCGCCACGCGCCGCACCGCGCTCAAAGCCGCGATCGGCGTCGGCTATGCCGCCGCGACGTTGCCGATCGCGGCGCAGACCGTGGTCAAGACCTCGACCGACGGCCTCGTCGCCGGACCCGTGACGTACACGGTCAACGGCTTCGAGGTGCCGGCCTACGCAGCGGCTCCGGCGGGCAAGACCGACCTGTCGGTGGTGCTGGTGGTGCAGGAAATCTTCGGCGTGACCGAGTACGTCGCCGACACCTGCCGCCGCTTCGCCCAGGCCGGCTACCTGGCGATCGCGCCCGAGCTCTATGCACGGCAGGGCGACCCCAAGGGCTATTCCGACATTCCAAAACTGCAGGCGGACATCGTCAGCAAGGTGTCCGACGCCCAGGTCATGGCCGACCTCGACGGCGCGCTCAAGTACGCGGCCGCCCATGGCGGCGACGTGAGCGATGCCGCCATCACCGGCTTCTGCTGGGGCGGGCGCATCGTCTGGCTCTATGCGGCGACCGGCAAGGTCAAGGCCGGCGTGGCCTGGTACGGGCGCCTGGTCGGACAGGCCGGCGAGCGGACGCCGAAGCACCCGGTCGACGTCGCCGCCGGCCTGAAGGCGCCGGTGCTGGGCCTCTATGGCGGCAAGGACCAGGGCATCCCTCTTGACACGGTTGATAAGATGAAGGCTGCCCTGGCCACCGGCACCCCGGCGGCCAGGGCATCGCAGTTCGTCGTGTACCCTGAAGCGGGCCATGCCTTTCATGCCGACTACCGGCCCAGCTACGTCAAGGGAGCCGCCGAGGACGGCTGGAATCGCGCCCTGGCCTGGTTCAAAGCCAACGGTGTGGCCTAGCCGCCTCCGTCAGCCGCGTTCCGCCGAAAGCCGTCCGATGGGCGGCTTTTGTTTTTGCCTCCATAGCGCGAAGCCGTCATGAATTTGTTAGCCATCATCGCCGCGACCCTGGTCGCGGGCATCGGAAGTGTCTGGATTGCCGCCCTGCTGCTGCGCGTGGGCGTGCGCAGCGGCGCCGGCGGCGTCAACCCGCAGCATCTGCTGAGCCTGGCCGCAGGCGCCTTGCTGGCGACCGCCTTCATGCACCTGCTGCCGGAAGCCTTCGAGAGCCACATCGCGCCGGGGGTGCTGTTCGGGGTGCTGCTGTTCGGGCTGGTCTTCTTCTTCCTGCTCGACAAGGCGGAGCTGTGGCACCACGGGCACGAGCACCACCAGGAGCACGAGCACGAGCACGGTCACGACCACGCGCATGCGCACGGCCATTCGCACGACCATGGGCCTTCGTCGCGGGGTGGCGGCTGGGCGGTGCTCACCGGCGACAGCGTGCATTGCTTCGGCGACGGCATCCTGATCGCCTCGGCCTTCACCGCCGACCTGCGCCTGGGGGTGGTGGCCGCGATCGCGGTGCTGGCGCACGAGGTGCCTCACCACATCGGCGACCTGGTGGTGCTGCGCCAGAGCTCGCCCAACCATCGTGCCGCCCTGGTCAAGGTGTCGCTGGCCGGCACCATGACCGCGCTCGGCGGGCTGGTGGGCTGGTGGCTGGTCGACCAGCTTCACGGCTGGCTGCCGTATTTCCTGGTGCTGGCGTCCAGCAGCTTCGTCTACGTCGCGCTGGCCGACCTGATCCCGCAACTGCAGAAGCGCCTGCCCGCGCGCCAGACGGCGTTGCAGATCGCCTGGCTGGTGGCCGGGATCCTGCTGGTCACCTTGGTGAGCCGGCTCGCGCATGCCGATCACGACCATGCGCACGACGGGTCCGACCCCGACCACGCGCACGAATCCCCGGACCACAGGCACTGAATGGACACCCGGGGGGCTTTCTGACAAGCTCATTTGTCCCTGCACCAATGAGGCTGATTCGGCAGGGGCGCCCACAGGGGTGCATCATGTCAGGCATCAGCCAAGGAGCCCGATCATGAGCAGCGCCGACCCCCCTCTGCGTTCCGGAGAAGCCGCAGACGAACCCGAGATCGACGAGTCCGATGACGCCTTGCCCGAGGAGGAAGAGGAATTCGGTTCGTCCGACGCCGAGGCCACGGACGAGCTCTCCGAAGAAACCGGCATCGACCTCACCGACGCCAGCGAACTCGACGCCGACAACGTGCCGGCCGACGAGGAGTTCGACCGGGTGATCCAGGCACCGGACTGACTGACTGACGCTCGCCCCCAGGTCGAGCTCACTGCGTGTAGCTCTCCCACCCCCTACCGGGGGCAACACCAGCGGCCCGGCAAAGCCGGTTCCGCGGTGTACTGAGCTCCCCCCCAGGTTGGGCTCACTTCGTGTAGCCCGCCCACCCCCTACCGGGGGCAACACCAGCGGCCCGGCAAAGCCGGTTCCGCGGTGTTTCACCAACGAGGCCTGGCTGCGCCGGCCTTGGGTCAGCTTTCCAGGGTGAAGCCGATTTTGAGCGTGACCTGCCAGTGTCCGACCTTCCCGTCGACCACGTGGCCGCGGGTCTCGGTGACCTGGAACCACTGGATGTTGCGCACCGATTCGCTGGCCTTGGCGATGGCTCGGCGCACGGCGTCGTCGCTGCTGGTCGGCGAGGAGCCGGTGAGTTCGAGAAGCTTGTAGACATGGTCTGACATGGTGGTCTCCTTCTTGAGGACGCCATGGTGGCACGTCCGGACGGTCTGTGGGCGGCTCCCTATACTTCCGGCGCATGCGCAACCTCGAATTCGGAATCACCAGGGCAGCCTCGGTCTTTCTCATGCTGTTGACGGCCGCCCTGCTGGCCGGCTGCGATGCCCCCGTGCGCCTGATGCCGACCCCCGTGAGCTTCAGCAACGGCGACGTCGATCCCTTCGAGAAGATCGGCGAGAAGCTGCAGACCACCGAGGTCCCCGTGCTGTACGCCACCAACCGGCTGGCGCTGATCGAACATCCGGATCCCGTGCACACCATCGTGCCCACCGACGATCTGCGCATGGGCGTGGCGCACGTCCGGGTCGGCGACGAGACGCTCGACTGGGAGACCCTGCACCGGCTCTCCACCAGCGCCGATCCCGACGAGAGGCCGCTCGTCCAGCTCGAGCGCCTCGAACAGATGGCGGTGCTCAAGTCCGATGAAGAGGTGAAGAAATCGCCCGAGGCGCAGGCCTTCTTCGCGCTTGTGAACAAGGCCCTGGCCGCGAGCCCCAACAGCGAGCTGCTGATCTACGTGCACGGCTCCAACAACACCGTGCCGCGCGCGGCGGCCCAGGCGGCGCAGTTCCGCCACTTCACGGGGCGGCGCATGGTGGTGCTGGTCTTCATGTGGCCGTCGGCGGGTTCGATCCTGCGCTACCTGACCGACGTCAACAACGCGGCCAGCACGGTCGAGCCCTTCGCGCGGATGGTCGAGCTGCTGGCCGAGAACACCACGGCTTCGAAGATCGACGTGCTGGCCTACAGCGCCGGTGCGCAGGTCCTGAGCCCCGCGCTGGTCCGCCTGGGCACGCCGCGGCCCGGCGAGACGCGCGCCCAACTGCAGCAGCGGCTTCGGCTGGGGCAGATCTATTTCGCGGCGCCCGATATCGACACCCGTCGCTTCGTGAACGAACTGGGCGGGTACATCGACATCATCGAGCGCGTGAGCATCGCGGCCAACCTCAACGACTCGGTGCTTCGCTTCGCGGCCATCGTCGGCCGGGCCTCGCGCGCGGGCCGTCCCGACGTGACCGAACTGGACGAGGAGCAGACCCGCTTCCTGGTGGAGGCGTCGCGCAAGCTGCGCTTCGACCTGATCCGGGTGGACCCGAAGGACATCCCCAATCTGCCGGAGAGCTCCCACGCCTTCTGGTACGACGATCCGTGGGTCAGCGGCGACATGCTGGGGCAATTCCTGCTCAACGCGCCGCCGTCGCGGCGCGGGCTCGACGAGCAGCTGACACCGGGCGGCGCGCGCTACTGGCGGTTCCCGGCCGACTTCTACGACCGGATCTACCGGCTCTTCAGCCGCTAGCCAGCGTCGGGCAGCCCCTACTGCTTCGGGGTGCCGCTGTACTTGGTGACGCTGTCGGCCGTGACCTGGTAGCCGCTCACGCCCATCATCGAGTCGTTGCGCACGGTCTGGAGCGTGCCCGTGACCCACACCGTGTCCATGGCGCGGAACTTGGCGCCCTGCTTGGGGCGCACGTGCAGGATCTGGTTGGCCGGCGGCGGCGGCGTGTGGATGCAGGCGCCGAAGTAGGGCACCAGCAGGAATTCGGTGACCTCGCCCTTGTTCTCCTCGAGCGGCACGATGAAGCCCGGGATCTTCACCTCGACGCCGTTCAGCGCCGGGTTGGTCGGCGCGTTGTTGGAGACTTCCTGCAGCTTCATGAGCAGTTCGTTGGCGCGCGGGTCGCTGTCGTCGAGCTTGCTCAGGTCCATGCCCTTGAGCTCTTTCATCGGGTCCCAGTCCTTGGGCACCAGCTCTTCCCAGCTGATGAGGCGCGGCTGCCCCGGCACGGCCTTGGCCTCGGCGGCCTTGCCGCCCAGCGGCTGGGTCGGCGAGGTGGCTTGCGGCGCGGGACCGGCAGCGAGCGCGCTGCCGGCCATCGCCAGCGAGAGCAGTGTCGGAAGAAGAGGGCGCAGCGTCATGTTCATATCCTCGGTGAGAGGCCGTCGGCCAGCGAGAGCCGGTAGGCCCGGATGCCCGGCAGCAGGCTGGCCAGCCAGCCGGCCGCCACCAGGCTCGCGAGCAACAGCCATTCGTTCAGTGTAGGTTCGGACAGCGAAAGCGCGAGTCCGAAGTGCGATTGCAGCCAGGGCGACAAGCCGGCGATGCCGAGCGCCGCGAGTGCGACGCCGAGAACCACGCCCAGCAGCGTCACGATGGCGCCCTCGAGCGCCAGCAGCGCGAGCACGTGGCGCAGGCTGGCGCCGACCGCGCGCAGCACCGCCAGTTCGCGGCGCCGTTCGTTGAGGCTCGCCATCACCACCGACACCAGTCCGGCCAGGCTCACCAGCGCGACCAGCGCCGACATCAGCAGCAGCGCGTTCTCGCCGATGCCGACGACGCGCCACAGTTCGTCGAGCGCCACGCCCGGCAGGATCGCCATCAGCGGCTCGCCGGTGAAGGTCGAGACCCAGCGCTGCACCGCGAACACCGCGGCCCGGTTCTTCAGGCCGACCAGCGCCGCGGTCACGGTCTTGGGCGTGAGGTCGAACTTGCGCACCTGCTCGGCCGCAATCCTGAGCCCGGGCATCGGCGCGCCGCCCATCCATTCCAGGTGGATCGCCTCCATCGCCTCGAGCCCGATGTGCACCGTGCGGTCCACCGGCGTGCCGGTGCGCGCGAGCACGCCGACCACCGCGAAGGGCTTGTCGGCATGCTCGGAGACGTTGAGCTCGCCGCTGCCGTGCGCCAGCGTGATCTTCTGGCCGACGTGGTAGCCCAGCGCGTCGGCGACTTCGGCTCCGACCACCGCGTCGAACAGCTCCGAGAAGGCCTTGCCCTCGCGCAGCGCGAGCGGCTGGCGATTGCCGTAGCGGAAGTGCTCGAAGTACCCGGGCGTGGTCGCCAGCACCGAGAAGCCGCGATGCGAGTCGCCGAGCGACAGCGGCACCACCCAGTCGACGCCCGGGTGCGCCGCCAGCGCCTGCACACTCTGCCATCGCATGTTGTTGGTGGCCGCGCCGATCCGGAACACCGAGTACAGCAGCAGTTGCGTCGAGCCGGTGCGGGCGCCGACGATCAGATCGGTGCCCGAGACGGAAGAAGAAAAGTTCTGGCGCAACTCGGTGCGGATGCGCTCCACGCCGAGCAGCAGGAAGGTCGCGAGCGCGATCGACAGCACGGTGAGCGCGAGCGTGAATCGGCGGTTCCAGGCGCTGCGCCAGGCGATGCCCAGCAGGGCGCTCATTCGAGCCCCCCCGCCTGCCGATTGATCTCGGGCAGCAGCACGTGGCGCGAGAAGCGCCCGGCGATGCGCCGGTCGTGGCTCACGAAGACCAGCGCGCTGTGGTTCGCCTCGCAGGCCGCGAGCAGCACGTCGAGAAAGGCTTCGCGCCGGTCCTCGTCGAGCGCCGAGGTGGGCTCGTCGGCGATCACGACCTCGGGGTGGCCGATCAGTGCGCGTGCGGCGGCCACGCGCTGCTGCTGGCCGACCGACAGATGCATGGCCTGGCGCTGCCACAGGCCGGCGTCCAGGCCCATGCGGTCGAGCAGGTCCCGGGCCTGCGCGCTGGCCGAGCCCTCGCGCGAAGCCCGTGCCATGCGCCGTCCCGAGAAGCGGCAGGGCAGCAGCACGTTGTCGAGCACGCTCAGGTAGGGCAGCAGGTTGAACTGCTGGAAGATGTAGCCCACATGGGCGACCCGGGCACGGTCGCGCGCGGCGCCCGAGAGCCGGGCCCAGTCGTGGCCGAGCAGCTTGACCTGGCCGGCCTCGGCGATCAGCACGCCGGCCAGCAGCGACAGCAGCGTGCTCTTGCCGCAGCCGCTCGGGCCGTGCAGGAACACGGCCTCGCCGGCATCGACCTCGAAGCGCTCGATGTCGATGCACGGCCGCTCGGCGCCAGGCCAGCCGAAGCGCAGCATCTGCGCCGAAAGGACGAGGCTCACTGGAGAACCTTCGCGCGGCGGCGCTTCGGTGCCCGCCTTCGCAGCGGCCGGGCGGCTCGCGGCCGGATCACTTGCCCCAGGCGAGCCGCGCGGCCGGCCGCTTCAGCGTGCGCTTGAACTGGCCCTGCGGCGCGGCGATCTGGGCCTCGATCTGGCGCGGGCCCTTGAAGGCGGCGAACAGGTCGATGTCGATGAACTTGGCGGCTGCCGCATTGGTGCAGTTGAAGGCGAAGCTGCCATCGAGGTCGGCATGGCCTTCGCCGGCGCCTTCCTCGCTCTTGCCCAGACCCAGGGCCGTGGAACGCAGCGTGACCGGGCCCAGCTTGCAATTGGCGCTGGGGTCGATCTTGAAGCGCTGGTCGGCCGCGCGCAGTTGCGCGACGGCTTCCTCGGCGGCCTTCTTTTCGGCCTCGGTGCGAGGCGCACGCTCGAAGCCGACGAAGTTGTCGAGCGGGGATTCCATCTCGATGACGATGGCCGGGCCGTCGATCACGACGTTGAGCCTGATCTGTCCATGGACATGGGCGGACGGGCTCTGGGCCGGTGCCGCGAAGGGCGTTGCAAGGACAGCGGTGAGGGCGAAGGTGGCGAATGGGCGTCGGAAAAGGGTCATGCTTGGGCGCCTTGCCGGGTCGGCAGCCCCGGCGTGTTGCTCCATTCGCTCCAGCTGCCGGCATAGAGCGCGGTCGGCCCGAGGCCCGCGATCTGCATGGCGAGCAGGTTGGGCACGGCGCTCACGCCGCTGCCGCACTGGTGGACGACCGTCGCGGGATCCCGGCCCGCCAGCAAGCTGTCGAACTCGGCGCGCAACTGCGCGGCCGGCTTGAACTTGCCGTCGGGACCGAAGTTCTCGGTGAAGGGCCGGTTCACGGCCCCCGGGATGTGACCCGCGATCGGGTCCAGAGGTTCCACCTCGCCGCGATATCTTGCGCCGGCGCGGGCGTCGACCAGTGTCTGGCCGGCTTGCTCGAGCCGCGCCGCCACGGTCTGCGTGTCGACCAGCTTCAGCAGCGGCTCGCCGACCACGAAGTTCGACTGGAAGTGCGCGGGTTCCTCGCGGTTCGTGACCTCGCCGCCGGCCGCCTGCCAGGCCGGGAGCCCGCCGTCGAGCACGGCCACGGCTTCGTGGCCCATCCACTTGAGCATCCACCAGAGCCGGCCGCAGTAGTTGGCGCCGTTGCGGTCGTACACCACCGCCTGCATGCCGTTGGCGAAGCCGACGCTGGACAGCCAGGCCGCGAAGCGCTCGCGGCTCGGCAGCGGATGGCGGCCGCCCGACGCCGGCGGGCCGTCGTCCCGCGACACCACCACGCCGTGCGCGCCGGGCACGCCGTGCTTGGCGCTGAGGTCGGTGTCGAGGTTGGCATACACGGCGCCCGGGATGTGGGCCGCGCGGTACAGCTGCGGGCCGGCGTCGGGCTTCATCAGCTCGAAACTGCAGTCGAACACCATCGAGGCCGTGCTGCCGGCCAGCAAGTCCTGCAGCTGTTCGGCGGAAATCAAGGTGGTGAAAGAAGGGTTGTGCATCATGGCCTCGACGAAAAGCAGATTGTCCAACGATACCTGCGCTCCTTGCCTCTTTGCCTTTGCCTGTTCGTGAAACACCGCGGAACCGGCTTTGCCGGGCCGCTGGTGTTGCCCCCGGCAGGGGGTGGGCGGGCTACACGCAGTGAGCCCAACCTGGGGGCGAGCCTAATGCTCTTCGGCGGGCGCCTTGGGCAGCGAGCGCTGGCGCAGCACGGTGGCGGCGATGCCGCTGGCCACGATCAGCGCCATGCCGGCCCAGCCCGCGGCGTCGATGCGGTCGCCGAACAGCAGCACGCTGTAGATCGCGGCGAAAACGATGCCGGAGTATTGGAGATTGGCGACCACCAGCGTACCGCTTTCGGTCTTGGCGCTGGCGTAGGCGCGTGTCATGCAGAGCTGCCCGAGCGCCGCCAGCACGCCGACCGGCAGCAGCCACAGCGCATGGCTCCAGGTCCAGCTGGCCCAGGGGGTGGCGCCGCCCAGCAGCGTGCCCAGACCGCCCGCAACGGCCGAGCCGACCGCGAAATAGAACACCGTGCGCGCCTCGGGCTCGCCGAGCCTCGACAGCGCCACCACCTGCATGTAGGCAAAAGCGGCCGTGAGGCCCGACAGCAGGCCCAGGAGTCCGGCGAAACCCTGGTTGTCTCCCACCGTCGGCTTGAGCATCAGGACGACGCCGCCGAAGCCGGCCAGCACCGTGAGCACCAGCGGACCCTGCAGCGGCGGCCGCGGCAGGCTGCCGTCGCGGCCCGGCGTCGGCACCCAGGCGAGCAGGGCGCCGCCGACCAGAAAGGCCGCGATCCAGACGCTGCTCATGTAGTTCAGCGTCATCGCGGTGGCCAGCGGCATGTGGGCGATGGCATAGAACCAGGCACCCAGCGACACGACGCCGATCAGGCTGCGCCAGGCGTGCATGCCGGGATAGCGGGTGGCCAGCGAGACGCCGCGGCTGCGCGCCAGCACCCAGAGGAACACGATGCCGATCAGGCCGCGGTAGAAGACCAGCTCGGCGCTGGAGAACCAGGCCGAGGCGTACTTCACGCACACGCCCATGGTGGCGAAGATCAGTGCGCCCAGCACCATCCAGAGCGCTTGCATCAGGCGCTGACCCCCAGCCTCGCCCACTTCGTGTGGCTCGGGCACCCCCTCCCAGGGGGCAACACCCGCGGCCCGGCAAAGCCGGTTCCGCGGTGTTTCACGAACGGGCCTGGCTGTGCCGGTCGAGGGGCTGGGGTGTTCAACGGCTGCGCGCAGTGCGCCCGTTCGTGGGCTGCCGTGGAACCGGCTTTGCCGGGCCCCCGGCAGCGCCCCCGGCAGGGGGGTGGCGGCCAAACGAAGTGGGCAAGCCTGGGGGTGAGCTCATTTCTCTGCGGTACCACTCGTGGAACTGCTGCATGCCGTCTTCCATCGGGCTCTGGTAGGGGCCGCTCTCGTCGTCGCCGCGCTGCATCAGCGCGCGGCGGCCGGCGTCCATGCGCTCGGCGATCTCGTCGTCCTCGACGCAGGTCTCCATGTAGGCGGCCTGCTGGGCATCGACGAACTCGCGTTCGAAGGCAACGATCTCCTCGGGGTAGAAGAACTCGACCATGTTGAGCGTCTTCTGCGGGCCGACCGGATGCAGCGTCGAGACCGTGAGCACGTGCGGATACCACTCGACCATCACGTGCGGGTAGTAGCTGAGCCAGATCGCACCGTACCTGGGCGGATGGCCGTTGCGGTATTTCAGCAATTGCTCCTGCCAGCGCTGGTAGACCGGACTGCCGGCGCGGCCCAGCCGGTTGGCCACGCCCACGGTCTGGACCGAGAAATGGTGGCCGAACTCCCAGCGCAGGTCGTCGCAGGTGACGAAGCTGCCCAGCCCCGGATGGAACGGGCCGACGTGGTAGTCCTCGAGGTAGACCTCGATGAAGGTTTTCCAGTTGTAGTTGCACTCGTGCAGCTCGACGCGGTCGAAGGCATAGCCATCGAAATCGAGGTCGAGGCGGGGACCGATCCGGCCGAGGTCGGCGGCGACGTCGCGTCCGCGGCCGTTGGCGTTCTGCTCGAACAGGAGCCCGTTCCACTCGTTCAGCGGGTAGTTGTGCAGGTTGAGACAGGGGTCCTGCTCGAAGTGCGGCGCGCCGATCAGCGTGCCGGTGGTGCGCGAATCGGCGGCCGCGTAGGTCCAGCGGTGCAGCGGACACACGATGTTGCCGCCGGCCTGGGCCTCGAGCTGGCCGCGGCCTTGCAGGATCAGGGCCTGGCGATGGCGGCAGACGTTCGAGATCAGCTCCACCCCCTTGGGCGTGTGAACCAGGGCGCGACCCTGCTGCTCCTGGGGCAGCGTGTGGAAGCTGCCGGGCTCGGGCACCGCGAGGCGGTGGCCGACGTAGCGCGGCCCGTTGGCGAAGAGCGTTTGCAGCTCGCGGGCGTAGAGCGCCTCGTCGAAGTACGCGGAAACCGGAAGTTGGCTCGAAGCCTGCTGCAGTTGAAGACTTAAATCAGACATGGGTGACCTGACCAAGCTCCCCACAGGGAGAGAGAAATGGAACGGAAGGCTGCCGTCGAGGAATGCAGACGGCCCGAAGGGAGGGCGCCGGCAGGGCCGGCTTTTGGGAGACGGGGATTGTACCCTCGGCGAACCCATTGGATGAGCCGCGTGCCGCGTGCTGCGGCGGGCGCTCCCTGGGGGCGTCCGCCGCAGCGCTCTGCCCCCCGCCCTAAAATGGCAGGTTTCACGCCAAACTCCTGAATGCCCAAGGTGCCATCCTCCCCATCGGCCGCCGTGCCTGCCCCGCCCGACACCGGCGCCCTGCCCACGAGCTACGAAGCCGGGCTCCAGGAGCTCGAACAACTCGTCACCGAACTCGAATCCGGCCAACTGCCGCTCGACCAGCTGCTCGGCAGCTACCAGCGTGGCGCGGCGCTGCTCGCGTTCTGCCGCGAGCGCTTGCAGGCGGTCGAGGATCAGATCAAGGTGCTCGACGCGGGCAGCCTCAAGGTCTGGGCCGCCGAATGAGCGGCGCCCGCACCGCAGTGCGAAGCACGGAGGTTTGCATGAGCGGCGCCCGGCCGCCCGAAGGCGCTCGCACCGCAGTGCGAAGCACGGAGGTTTGCTTATGAGCCGCCCGGACGCCCGGCGCTGGGACGCGGCGCGACTGGCCGCATGGAGCGAGCCGCATCTGGCGCGCGTCGAGGCCGCGCTGTCGCAATGGGTCGGCGTCGATGCCCCGGCGCAGCTTGGCGACGCCATGCGCTATGCGGTGCTCGACGGCGGCAAGCGCTTGCGGCCGCTGCTGGTGTTCGCGGCCAGCGAGGCGGTGGCCGGCCGGCCACCGGCCGCCTTGCGCGCTGCCTGCGCAGTCGAGCTGATCCACGCCTACTCCCTGGTGCACGACGACCTGCCGTGCATGGACAACGACGTGCTGCGCCGCGGCAAGCCGACGGTGCACGTCAAGTTCGGCGAAGCCGGCGCGCTGCTGGCCGGCGACGCCCTGCAGGCGCTGGCCTTCGAACTTCTCACGCCCGCCGGCGACGAGGTGGCGCCCGCAGTGCAGGCCCAGCTCTGCCGCCTGCTGGCCGCCGCCGCCGGCAGCCAGGGCATGGCGGGCGGCCAGGCGATCGACCTCGCCAGCGTCGGCCTGGCGCTCGACGAGGCGCAACTGCGTGAAATGCATCGGCTGAAGACCGGCGCGCTGCTGCAGGGCAGCGTCGAGATGGGCGCGGCCTGCGGCGATACGCCATCGACCGCGTCGCTGGCCGCCTTGCGCGACTATGGCGCAGCGCTCGGGCTGGCTTTCCAGGTGGTCGACGACATCCTGGACGTCATCGCGGATTCGGAAACCCTCGGCAAGACCGCCGGCAAGGATGCCGCGAGCGACAAGCCCACCTATGTGTCGCTGCTGGGCCTGGCAGGCGCCCGCGAGCAGGCCGGCGAGCTGCTGGCCCAGGCGCTCGCCGCACTCGATCGCAGCGGGCTGGCGGACACCGGTGCGCTGCGGGCGCTGGCCCACATGGTCGTGGATCGCGACCGATAACAACAAGACACTCCCCATGGCTCCGCTGCTTCCCACTCTCCACGATCCTTCCGCGCTGCGCCAGTTCGACCGTGCGCAGCTCAAGCAACTGGCCGACGAGGTGCGCACCTGCGTGCTCGACAACGTGTCGCGCACCGGCGGCCACCTGAGCTCCAACCTCGGCACGGTCGAGCTCACGGTCGCCCTGCACCATGTCTTCAACACGCCGCACGACCGGCTGGTGTGGGACGTGGGCCACCAGACCTATCCGCACAAGATCCTGACCGGCCGCCGCGAGCGCATGCCGAGCCTGCGCCAGCTCGGCGGCATCTCGGGCTTTCCGCAGCGCAGCGAGAGCGAGTACGACACCTTCGGCACGGCGCATTCGTCGACCAGCATCTCGGCCGCGCTCGGCATGGCGATGGCCGCCAAGCAGAAGGGCGAGGACCGCCACTCGGTCGCGATCATCGGCGACGGCGCGCTGACCGCCGGCATGGCCTTCGAGGCGCTCAACAACGCGGGTGTCTGCGACTGCAAGCTGCTGGTGATCCTGAACGACAACGACATGTCGATCAGCCCGCCGGTCGGCGCGCTCAACCGCTATCTGGCGCAGCTCATGAGCGGCAACTTCTACGCCGCGGCCAAGCACGTCGGCAAGAGCGTGCTGCGCGCCGCGCCTCCGTTGTTCGAATTGGCCAAGCGCTTCGAGCAGCATGCCAAGGGCATGGTGGTGCCGGCCACGCTGTTCGAGCAGTTCGGCTTCAACTACGTCGGCCCGATCGACGGCCACGACCTCGACTCGCTGGTGCCCACGCTCGAGAACCTCAAGCACCTGGACGGCCCGCAGTTCCTTCACGTGGTCACCAAGAAGGGCCAGGGCTACAAGCTGGCGGAGGCCGATCCGGTGGCCTACCACGGGCCTTCCAAGTTCGATCCCGCGGTCGGCCTGGTCAAGCCTGCCACCGCGCCCAAGCAGACCTTCACGCAGGTCTTCGGCACCTGGCTGTGCGACACGGCGGCGCAGGACGGCCGGCTGGTCGGCATCACGCCCGCGATGCGCGAGGGCTCGGGGCTGGTCGAATTCGAGCAGCGCTTCCCTGGCCGCTACTACGACGTCGGCATCGCCGAGCAGCATGCGGTCACCTTCGCCGCCGGCCTGGCCTGCGAGGGCCTGAAGCCGGTGGTGGCGATCTATTCCACCTTCCTGCAGCGCGCCTACGACCAGCTGATCCACGACGTCGCGATCCAGAACCTGCCGGTGGTGTTCGCGCTCGACCGCGCCGGCCTGGTGGGGGCCGACGGTGCGACGCACGCGGGGGCCTACGACATCCCGTTCCTGCGCTGCATCCCGAACATGAGCGTCGCCTGTCCGGCCGACGAGGCCGAATGCCGGCAACTGCTCACGACGGCGTATGCGCAGAGCCATCCGGTGGCGGTGCGCTACCCGCGGGGCGCGGGTGCCGGCGTCGCGCCGCATCTCACGCTCGACGGATTGCCGTTCGGCAAGGGCGAGATCCGTCGCGAAGGCCAGCGCATCGCGGTGCTCGCCTTCGGCACCTTGCTCTATCCGGCGCTGCAGGCGGCCGAGGCGCTCGACGCCACGGTGGTCAACATGCGCTGGGCCAAGCCGCTCGACGTTGAGCTGCTGCTGAAGGTGGCGGGCACGCACGACGCGATCGTCACCCTCGAAGAGGGCGCGATCATGGGGGGTGCGGGCAGTGCGGTGCTCGAAGCGCTGCAGGCCGCCGGTGTGCAGAAGCCGGTGCTGCAACTGGGGTTGCCCGACCGCTTCATCGAGCATGGGGATCCGGCCAAGCTGCTGGCCGGGATCGGGCTGGACGCAGCGGGGATCGAGCAGTCGATCCGCGCGCGCTTCGGCCAGACCTAGCCTCCCAGGTACGCGTCCTGCACCTTCGGGTTGCCCAGCAGTTCGCGGCCGCTGCCTTCCAGCACGATCTTGCCGGTTTCGAGCACATAGGCGCGGTCGGCGATCTTGAGCGCCTGGCGCACGTTCTGCTCGACCAGGAACACGGTCAGCCCGGCCTTGTTGATCTCGCGCAGCGTGCGGAAGATGTCCTGCACGATGATCGGCGCCAGCCCCATCGACGGCTCGTCGAGCAGCAGCACGCGCGGCTTGGCCATCAGTGCGCGGCCGATCGCCAGCATCTGCTGCTCGCCGCCCGAGAGGTTGCCGGCCAGCCCGTCGGCGCGTTCCTTCAGGCGCGGGAACAGCGTGTAGACGTGGTCGAGGTCGGCGGCGCGCTGCGCCCGGCTGTCGCGCCGGGTGTAGGCGCCGAGCTCGAGGTTCTCGCGCACGGTCAGCGTGGTCAGCGTGGCGCGGCCCTCGGCCACCTGCACCATGCCGGAGGCGACGATCTTGTGCGGCGACAGCGAGCTCAGGTCCTGGCCGCCGAGCAGCACGCGGCCGGCCGCCTTGGCCACCAGGCCCGACAGCGCCAGCAGCGTGGTCGACTTGCCGGCTCCGTTGGCGCCGACCAGCGTGGTGATCTGGCCTTCGTGCAGTTCGAAGTCGATGCCCTTGACGGCCTCGATATGGCCGTAGGCGACCTTGAGCCCCTCGACCTTCAGCAGCGGGGAAGAAGACGCGCTCATGCGGAAGCTCCCTCGTTGCTCGCTTCGTCTTCTTCGCGGCCCAGGTAGGCCTCGATCACCTGCGGATCGTTGCGGATCTCGTCGGGCCCGCCGCGCGCGATGATGCGGCCGAAGTTCAGCACGGCGATGTGCTCGCACAGGCCCATCACGAAGCGCATGTCGTGTTCGATCATGAAAATGGTGTAGCCACGGCCGCTGATGTTGCGGATCTCGTGCATCAGGTCGGTCTTCTCGCTGCTGTTCATGCCGGCGACGGGCTCGTCGAGCAGCAGCAGCTTCGGTTCGGTGGCGAGCGCGCGCGCGAGTTCGAGCTTGCGCTGGTCGCCGTAGGAGAGGTTGTCCGCGGTGTCGTCGGCCTTGTGGTCGAGCTTGACCCACGAGAGCAGTTCGCGCGCACGGTCGCGCGCGCGCCGCTCCTCGCTGCGGAACAGGCCCGACGAGGCCAGCAGGCCGAAGCCGCCATAGCGCAGCTTGGCGTGCATGCCGACCATCACGTTCTCGAGCAGCGACATCTCCTTGAAGATGCGGATGTTCTGGAAGGTGCGCGCGATGCCGCCGCGCGTGATCTCGTGCGGCTTCACGCCGGCGAGGTCGCGGCCTTCGAAGCGGATCGTGCCGCCGGTGGTCGGCAACAGGCCGGTGGTCAGGTTGAAGACCGTGGTCTTGCCGGCACCGTTGGGGCCGATCAGCCCGAAGATGCCGCCCTGCGGCACCTCGAGGTTGACGTCCTGCAGCACCTTGAGGCCGCCGAAATGGCGCGACACGCCGTCGAGCTGGAGCAGAGGGGTCGTCATGCCGCGACCCCCTTGCGTCCGAACCATTGCCGGAAGCGCGCCGGGTCCCAGATGCCCTTGGGCAGGAACAGCACGATCAGCACCAGGATCACGCCGTTCACCACGAGGCGGAAGTCGCCGAAGGCGCGCAGCGCCTCGGGCAGGATGGTGAGGATCACGCCGCCGAGCACCGGGCCGGTGAGGCCGTTGATGCCGCCCAGCACGGTCATCGTGAGGATGTCGACGCCGCGGTCGAAGCCGAATTCGTTCGGGCCGATGAAGAAGGTCTGGTGCGCATTGAGCACGCCGGCCAGGCCGGCGATCGCGCCGCCGAGCACGAAGGCCAGCATCTTGTGGGCGCCGACGTCGATGCCCATCAGGCCGGCGGCCGTCTCGTCTTCCTTGATGGCTTCGAAGGCGCGGCCGACCTTGGAGCGGCGCATCCGCCACAGGCCCATCAGCACCAGCACCAGCGCCAGCCCGACGTGCCACCACTGGGTGACGGGCGGGATGCCGTTGAGGCCCAGCGCGCCGCCGGTCAGCGACTCGGCGTTGAGCACCACGATGCGCACCACCTCGCCGAAGGCCAGCGTGGCCATCGCGAGGTAGACGCCCGAGAGCCGCAGCGTCGGCTTGCCGATCACGAAGGCGGTGAGCGCCGGCGCCGCGATGCCGGCCGCGATCGCGACCGGGAAAGGCACGCCGTAGGTCATCGTGAGAATCGCCGAGGTGTAGGCGCCGATGCCCATGAAGGCGGCGTTGGCCATCGCCAGCATGCCGCACGAAAGGGTGAGCCAGATCGACAGCGCGAGCAGGGCGTTGGTGCCCAGCGTGAGCACCAGGTTGCTGTAGACCGACCAAAAGTTGTTGAGTGCGTCCATGATCGGGTCAGACCTTGCGTTCCTGCATGGAGCCGAACAGGCCCTTCGGACGCACCAGCAGCACCAGGAACAGCAGTCCGAACGCGACCGCGTCGCGCATCGTCGAGCCGATGTAGGCCACCGACAGCACCTCCGCGAGGCCGAGGAACAGGCCGCCCAGCATCGCGCCGCGGATGTCGCCCATGCCGCCGAGGATGATCACCGCGATGCCCTTGTGCAGCATCGGCTGGCCCATCAGCGGGAACACGGCGTTGGAATAGAGTCCGATCAGAACGCCGGCCAGGCCACCGAGCGCGGCGGCCGCGAACGAGGTCAGGAAGAACAGGCCCTCGACGTTGATGCCGAGCAGGTAGGCCGCCTTGGGCGATTCGGCGATCGCGCGCAGCGCGCGGCCGAGCTGGGTGCGCTTGAGCGCCACCATCAGCACCGCCATCAGCACGAAGGACAGCAGGATGATGCCGAGCTCGAGCGCGGTCAGGTGCAGGCCCGCGAGGTCGAGCGATTCGCCCGACACCACGCCGGCCGGGAAGCGCACGTTCTCGGCGCCGAAGATGCCCTGCACGCCGTTGTTGAGGATGATCGCGACGCCGATGGTGGCGATCATCGGGATCAGGTGGGGGGCATTGCGCGCGCGCAGCGGCTTCAGCACCAGGAAGTCGATCAGGAGGCCCAGCAGGCCGCAGAAGACGAAGGCGAACAGCAGTCCGGCCCACAGGGGCAGCTCGAAACGCGCCATGGCCTGGACCGCGGCATAGGCGCCGACCATGAAGACCGCGCCGTGCGAGAGGTTGATGACGCCGAGCACGCCGAAGATGAGCGTGAAGCCGAGCGCAAAGAGCGCATAGACGCACCCGAGCGACAGTGCGTTGACAAGTTGCTGTTCAAGCATTGGAGTTTCCGTTCCGGAAAAAAGCGGGGCCGGCCAAGCCGGTCCCCGCTGTTCGTGAAACACCGCGGAACTGGCTTTGCCAGGCCGCTGGTGTTGCCCCCGGCGAGGGGGTGGGCGGCTACACGAAGTGAGCCAACCTGGGGGAGAGCCTTATTTCGCGATTACGAACTCGGAGCCCTTGGTCACGCTGACGATCGGGGTCTGCTGGGCGTCGTAGCCGGCCGGCTTGCCGGTCTTGTCGGTGGCGCGGCGGAACTGGAAGGCGCCGGTGGCACCGGTCCACTTGGCGTTCGGCAGCGCGTCGCGCAGCGCCGCACGGTCGGTCGTGAGGTTGCCGGTCAGCTTGACACCCTTGAGCGCCTGGGCCGCGATGTACATCGCGTCATAGGCTTGCGCTGCGAACTGGTCGGGCGCGGTCTTGTACTTGTCGTTGTAGGCCTTGATGAACTTGCTGTTCTCGGGCGTCGCGTTGCTGGACGACCAGGGGCTGCCGACATAGAGGTTGTCGGACTGGCCCTTGGCGAGCTCGAACACCTTGACCGAGTTCATGCCGTTGCCGCCGATGATCGGCACGTTGAGGCCGAGCTGGCGGGCCTGCACCATGATCGGCGCACCTTCGGCGATCAGCGCCGACAGCACGATCGCATCGGCGCCGCTGGCCTTGATCTTGGTCAGCTGGGCCTTGAAGTCGACGTCGCCCTTGGCGAAGGTCTCGGTGGTGGTGACCGGGATCTTCAGGTCTTCGAGCGCCTTCTTGAAGTTGTCGTAGCCGCTCTTGGTGAAGACGTCGTCGTTGCCGTAGAGCACCGCGACCTTCTTGATGCCGGCGTTCTTGACCGCGGTCTTGATGGTCTCGGGCAGCACGTCGGCTTCGGTCACCGAGTTGCGGAACACGTGGTCGCCGATCGAGGTGATGCCGTCGGCGGTGTTGGAGGTGCCGAAGGCCACGGTCTTGGCGGCCTGGGCGATCGGGTCGGCGGCCTGGGCCGAGTTCGACAGGGTGGGGCCGAAGACCATCAGCACCTGGTCCTGGAAGATCAGTTTCTTGAAGACGTTGATCGCTTCTTCCTTCTTGCCCTGCTCGTCGGCGACGACCAGCTCGATCTTGTTGCCGTTGACGCCGCCGGCCGCATTGATCTCGGAGGCCGCGAGCTCGAAGCCGTTGCGGATCGCCACGCCGTACTGGGCTGCACCGCCCGACAGGGCTTCGGCAACGCCGATCTTCAGGTCGGCGGCTTGGGCAGCGAAGGCGGCGAAAGTCGCCAGGGCCAGCAGCGAAGTCTTGAACGGGAGTTGTCTCATTGGAAGGATCTTTCGGGGAAAGGAAGGAACGGGGCGGCCATTTTATAAGGTGTGCGTTCAGTGATTCCTACAATCGCGCGTCCCCGTCTTGCGGGATTTCCTGGAGTTTCACTCGATGCAGCGTCGTTTTCTGATTCAGCGTGGCGGTATCGCCGGCGTGCTGGCGGCCGGCATCGCGCCGGCCGCGCATGCGCAGGCGCTGACGCGCTGGCGCCTGGCGTCGAGCTTCGCGAAGTCGCAGGAACTGCTCTTCGGCGCCGCCGAGGCCCTCGCCAGGAAGGTCGGCGAGATGAGCGGCGGCCGGTTCCAGATCGAGGTCCATGCCGCGGGCGAGCTGATGTCGCCCCAGGGTGTGCTGGACGGCGTGCAGCGCGGCGCCATCGAGGCCTGTCATACGGCGGGTTCGTTCTTCTTCGACAAGAACGAGGCCTTTGCGCTCGGGGCGGCGATCCCCTTCGGCATGAATGCGCGGCAGTTGAGTGCGTGGATGACAGAGGGCAACGGCCTGAAGCTCAGCCGCGAGTTCCACGCCGGCTTCGGCGCGCTCTGTTTCCCGTGCGGCAGCGCGGGCGCCCAGCGGCTCGGCTGGTTCGCGCGCGAGATCCGCAGCGTGCGCGATTTCAAGGGCCTGAAGGTCCGCTTCGACGGCCTGGCGGGGCGCGTGCTCGCGCGCCTGGGCGCGGTGGTACAGGGCCCGGCGACGGGCTTCGACATCCGGGACGCGCTCGCCAAGGGCGCCATCGGCGCGGCCGAGGGCCTGAGCCCCTACGACGACCAGAAGCTCGGCCTGCCCAAGGTCGCGCGCATCTGCCATTTCCCGGGCTGGTGGTCCGGTGCGATGCAGCTCGACCTGCTGGTGCACCAGAAGGCCTTCGATGCGCTCACCGCCGAGTACAAGGCCATTCTGTCGGCCGCCAGCGCCGCGGTGCATGCCGAGCTGCTGGCGATGTACGACGCCCGCAATCCGGGGGCGCTGCGGCAGCTGGCCAGCGCCGGCGCGCTGATGAAGCCCTTTCCCGGGCCGGTGCTGGATGCCGCCTTCAAGGAGTCGATGGCCTTGTGCGGCGAACTGGGCGCGCGCAACCCGGCGTGGAAGAAGATCCACGACGACTACCGCGCCTTCCAGCAGAACCAGTTGTTCGCCGACCGCTTCACCGAGGCGCCGTTCGACGCCTACCTGCAAGGCGCAAAGCTATGAGGCGGCCCGGGATTTGCCCGGCTTGCGGCCGGCGGTCGCCATAATGCGCGATGCCTTCGAGTCCGCCGTCATCGACGCCGTTCGGCACGCCCGGCCTGCCGTATTCGATCGACTCGCCGGACATGCGCCGGGCCGGCCGTGAGCTGCTGTCGCTGGCGCTGATCGACGCGCGCAACCACACGCTGCATCTGCTGTCGCTCTACGAGCAGGCGCTGGGCGCGTCCACGCTGGCCGTGCCCCGGATCGAAGGGGTCGATCCGCCGGTCTGGCTGGCCGGACATCTCGGCTGGTTCTCCGAGTGGTGGATTGCGCGCAATACGCAGCGCGCCTTCGGCGCCGATTGCCCGGTGCGCCCGACGCGGCTGGCCGCGATCGAGCCGCGGGCCGACGCGTGGTGGAATCCCTCGCAGCGCGCGCCGGCCGACCGCGACGCACCCGACCTGCCGGATCTGGCGCAGACCAAGGCCTACCTGCTCGACACCCTCGAAAGCACGCTCGAATTGCTCGAGCATGCGGCCGAGACCGACGCCGGGCTCTATTTCTATCGCCTGGCGCTGTTTCACGAAGACCTGCGCGGCGAGCAACTGCTGGTGATGGCGCAGACCCTCGGCCTGCCGCTGGCGGTCGAAATGCCGCCGGCCGCGGTGACGCGGCCGGCGCTCTGCGTGCCCGCGACCGCCTGGGAACTCGGCCTGCCGGAGACCGGCTTCGCCTTCGCGCAGGAGCTCGGTTGCGAGCGCGTCGAGGTGCCCGAGTTCGAGATCGATGCCCAGCCCGTCACCTGGAGCCAGTACGTCGAGTTCGTCGATGACGGCGGCTACGACCGGCCCGAATTCTGGCGCCCCGAAGGCCTGGCGTGGCTGACGCAGCAGGCCGAAGGGCGGCGCGGACCGCGTCACGTGGAACAGATCGGCGGGGCGCGCCATGGCACCGGGGGCTCGGTGCTGCAGCAGCAGTTCGGCCGCACGGTGCGCGCAGCGGGCAACCGCAGCGCCGTTCACGTCGCCTGGTGGGAGGCCGATGCCTGGGCGCGCTGGGCCGGCCGGCGCGTGGCCACCGAGGTCGAGTGGGAAATCGCCGCCCACACCGCCTCCCGCCGCGGCTTCCGCTGGGCCGACGTGCACGAGTGGACCGCGGGCACGCTGCAGCCCTGGCCCGGCTTCCGTGCCGACCCGTGGAGCCTGGGCACGGAGTTCGATCCCGGGCCCGCCTTCGGCCAGGCCCGCGTGCTGCGCGGCGCCTCTTTCGCGACCCGGGCGCGCCTGCGCTCGTTGAAACGCCGCGGCTTCGCGCTTCCCGATCGCGACGACGGCTTCTTCGGCTTCAGGACCTGCGCGCTGTGAGCGCCTTTCACCAGGAGACTTCCATGATGCAAGCGGCGGTGCTCAACGAATTCGGCAAACCCCTGGCGATCGAAGAGGTGCCCGTCCCCGAGCCGCTCGCCGGCGAGGTCCTGGTCGAAGTGCTGGCTTGCGGCGTGTGCCATTCGGACCTGCACATCGCGGACGGCGACTTGCCGGGCTTCCGCGCGCTGACCAAGGCACGCGTGATTCCAGGGCACGAGGTGGTCGGCAAGGTCGTCGGCCTCGGCGGCGGCGTGACCGTGCTGAAGGTCGGCGACCGCATCGGGGTGCCATGGCTCTACCGTGCCTGCGGCCGTTGCGAGCAATGCCTCGAAGGCAACGAGAACCTGTGCCGCAAAGGTGCGGCCGTGACCGGCATGTCGGTCGATGGCGGGTATGCGCAGTTCATGTGCGCGAACGCGGACTACGCGGTGCGCATCCCCGATGCGTTGAGCGCCGAGCAGGCCGCGCCGCTGCTCTGCGCCGGGGTCACGAGCTATCGTGCGCTGCAGAAGGCGCATGTCGCCGCCGGCCAGCGCGTGGCCGTGTTCGGCGTCGGCGGGCTCGGGCATCTGGCCGTGCAGATCGCCCGCGCATTGGGCGCGGAGGTCTTCGCGCTCGACGTCAGCGAGGCCAAGCTGGCGCTGGCGCGCGAACTGGGTGCGGACCATGCGCTGAATGCCGCCGACCCGCAGGCCTTGGCGCTGATCCGCAAGCGGGGCGGCGCGCACGTGGCCGCCGTTACCTCGGCGGCCCATGTCGCCTACGACGCGGCGATGAGCATCCTGCGGCCGGGCGGCACGCTGTGCGTCATCGGCCTGCCGGCCGAGCCGTTGCGGTTCTCCGCCCTGGCGCTGGTGGGCAGCGAGGCGCATGTGATCGGCTCGGCGGTCGGTACCCGCGAGGACCTGCGCGCGGTGCTCGATCTCGCCGCCCGCGGGCTGCTGCATTGCCGCGTGGAATCGAGCCCGCTGTCGGCGATCAACGAGGTCTTCGAGGCCATGCGTCGCGGCAACATTCAGGGCCGCGTGGTGCTGGATCCGCGCGGGTGACATAGCCCCACGCTCCCCCACTGCGTGTGGGTCGCTGCCCCCCGAGGGGGCCGCAGCAGGCCGCCCGTCAGCGCGAAGCGCGGACTTCGCCGCGCTGGCGGCCCGGCGCCGGCCTGATTCGCCCCACGCTCCGTTCAGCGCTGGCCGCTCGGCAGCAGCAGGTGCTTGGCGCCGATGTGCGCTTCCATCTCGTGCATGTGGACTTCCGCGTCGGCCATGTGTTCGGCCATCAGGCGGCGCACGGTCTCGGCGTCTTGGTTGCGGTAGGCCGCCAGCAGCTCGGTGTGGTAGTCGACATTGGCCTCGCCGAAGTGGTGGTGGTCGAGCGCCTTCTTGTAGACCACGAGGTCGCGCAGCAGGTCGTTGAGGAAGCGGCACATGAACGAGAGCACCGGATTGGGGCAGCTTTCGGCCAGGATGGTGTGAAACGCGAGTTCGGCTTCGCGCTGGATGCGCAGTTCGTCTTCCGAAGCAGGCTCGTGGGTGCACAGGCGGATGTTCTCTTCGAGGCGCGCCATCTGCTGCGGCGTGAGTCGGCCCACCACGCTCACGGCCAGTTCGGGCTCCAGGGCCTTGCGCAACTGGTAGATGTGATGCCCGTCCAGGTGATGGAAGTGCAGGAAGTTGCGCAGCGGCTCCGAGGCGTGGTCGACCGACACCTGCTGCAGGTAGGCACCGCCGCCCGGCCCGGTCCGGATCGAGATCAGCCCGCGCACCTCCAGCGCCTTCAGCGCCTCGCGCACCGTGCTCTTCGAATAGCCGAAGAGCTCGATCAGTTCCTTCTCGTTCGGTAACCGGTCGCCAGGCTGCTTGCGCTCGGCAACGATCCATCGCTTCACGTCTTCGACGATGACGTCCGAGAGCTTTTGCCGCTTGGGACGGTGTTGGCCCACTGTCATGCACACGCTCCATGCCCATCGGGAGATGCGCACCAGCGCGCGATCTTACTGGCGCTTGCGAAGGCGCTTTCTTGCGGAGGAGGGGTGAATGCAGGCACGGCGATTGCTAACGGGTTTTCACTAGCATATTAATCCAATTTATCCGGTTAAATCGCCGCAGCTCGCGGAAGCCATTTCTTCACTTCACACCACGATCGGAGCTCTCAATTGCAACGCAGACACCTTCTCCAACTGGCCGCCCTCTCGGCCGCGCCCGCCTCCCTGCTGGCCGGTCGCGCCGCTTTCGCCCAATCGGCGGACGCCATCCGCTTCGGCTGCCCGGTGCCGATGTCAGGGGCTTTCGCGGCCAACGGCAAATTTGCCGAACTGGGCATGAAGCTCGCAATCGAACAGTACGGCAGCGTGCTCAATCGGCCCCTGGCCTACACGGTGCTCGACACCGAAGGCAAGCCGGCGACCGCGGTGCGCAAGGTGCAGGAGGCCTCGCAGCAGCAGGGCGTGCGCTTCTTCGCGGGCGGGACCCTGTCGTCGGAATCGCTGGCGATGGGCAAGGAGGCCGAGAAGGCCGGCGGGCTCTTCATCACCACGGCCGGCGCTGACGAGATCACCGGCAAGGACTGCAACAGCGCCACCTTCCGCTGGTCCGTGCCCACTTTCGGTGCCATCGAGCAAACGGTGCGTCCGCTGGCGGCCGCGCTGCCCAACGCCAAGCGCTGGTACACCATCACGCCGCAGTACGTGTTCGGCGAAGGCCTGCTCGGCGCGGCCAAGGCGATCTTCCAGGAGAAGGGCATCGAGCACGTGGGCAACAGCTACCACTCGCTCAACGAGAAGGAGTTCAGCGGCTACCTCACCAACGCGGCGGCCGCCAAGCCCGACGTGCTGCTGCTGCTCAACTTTGGTGCGCAGTCGTCCGATGCGCTGCGCCAGGCGGTGAGCTTCGGCATGAACAAGAACATGACGATCCTGATTGCCTGGGCCTCGGGATTGGAGCAGTTCGAGTCCTTGGGCGCGGACCTGTGCGATGGCGTCTATTTCGGCGCCCAGTACTGGCACACGGCCGACACGCCGCTCAACCGCGACCTCGTCAAGCGCACCGCCGACAAGCTCAAGATCGTGCCCAACTACAGCCTCGCGGGTTCCTACGTCTGCACCAAGGTCCTGCTCGACGGCATCGTCAAGGCCGGCACGGTCGACCCGAAGGCCGTGATCGCGGCGCTCGAAGGCATGAAGTTCGATGGCCTGACCGGGACCGAGGAAATCCGCAAGGCCGATCACCAGGTGATCAAGGACTACTACCTGCTCAAGGGCAAGGCCAAGTCGAAGATGAAGAACCCGGCCGACTTCGTCGACGTGGTCAGCTCGGGCAAGTCGTTCCTTCCGGTCGACAAGACCGGCTGCAAACTGGGCTGACCGGCTAACCCCCAGGCTTGCCCACTGCGTGTGGCCGCCCACCCCCTTGCAGGGGGCAAACACCTGCGGCCCGGCAAAGCCGGTTCCGCGGTGTTCCTGGAAGGGACCGTGCACGCAAGCCCGCCACCACCCACATCTATGACCGTCTACCTGCTCCAGACCCTCAACGGAATCGGCATCGGCATGCTGTATTTCCTGCTGGCCGTTGGCTTGTCCATCGTGTTCGGCCTGCTGCGCTTCGTGAACTTCGCGCACGGGGCCTTCTATCTGCTCGGTGCCTACCTGTGCTTCCAGGCCATGCAGTGGGGCCTCGATTTCTGGGCCGCGCTGGTGCTGGTGCCGCTGTTCGTCGGCGCGCTGGGATGGGCCGCCGAGAAGCTGCTGCTGCGCCGTGTCTACGCCAAGGCGCACGAGTTCCACATCCTCGTCACCGTCGGCCTTGCGCTCGCGGTGCAGGAAGTCGTGATCGTGCTGTGGGGGCCGCTCGGCAACAGCGTGCCCACGCCCGACCTGCTGCAGGGCGTGGTCATGTGGGGCGCCTTCGTCTATCCCAAGTACCGGCTCTTCGTCATCGGCTTCACGGCCGTGCTGGCGGTGCTGCTGTGGTGGGTGCTCGAAGGGACACGGCTGGGCAGCGCGGTCCGTGCGGGCAGCGAATCGACCGAGATGGTGTCGCTGCTGGGCATCAACGTGTTCCGCGTGTTCAGCCTGGTGTTCGCGCTGGGCGCGGCGACGGCGGCTTTGGCCGGCGTGCTGGCCGCGCCGATCCGCGGCGCCGAGCCCTTCATGGGTGTCGAGGCGCTGGGTGTCGCCTTCGTGGTGGTGGTGATCGGCGGCCTCGGCAGCTTCGGCGGGGCGCTGGTGGGCGGGCTGCTCATCGGCGTGGTGCAAAGCCTCATGAGCACCCTCTGGCCGCCCGGCGCGAGCCTGATGATCTACATCGCGATGGCGGCCGTGCTGCTGCTGCGCCCGCATGGCCTGCTCGGCCGCCGAGGATGAAAACCATGCCAAGAAAAATCACTTTCCTGCTGGCGCTGGCGGTTGCGCTTGGCTTGCCGCTGGTGTTGCGCTCGGGGTCGCTCGCGAGCGAGGTGCTGATCTACGCGCTGGCGGCACTGGGCTGCAACCTGCTGCTGGGCTACACCGGCCTGCTGTCGTTCGGGCAGGGCATCTTCTTCGGCCTCGGCAGCTACACCCTGGCGCTGATGCTGACGCGCCTGCAGCTGCCGATGCCGGTCGCGCTGGCCGCGGCGACCGCGATGGGCGCGGTCGGCGCCGCGTTGGTCGGCTGGGTCGCGATTCGCCAGCGCGGCACCTATTTCGTGATGCTCACGCTGGCCTTCGCGCAGATGTTCTACTTCCTCGCCTACACGGCGACCGATCTCACGGGCGGCGACAACGGCCTGCTCGACGTGCCGCGTCCGCCGCTGTCGCTGTTCGGCCGCACGCTGTGGGCCATGGACACGCCGTGGACCTACTACGCCTTTGTCGCCGTGGTGTTCCTGATCGCGTTCGGATTGCTGCTGCGCGTGTCGGATTCGATCTTCGGCCGCACGCTGCTGGCCATCCGCGACAACGAGGACCGGGCCGCCGCGGTGGGCTACAACCTCCGGCGCTTCAAGCTGCTGGCCTTCGTGATCTCGGGCGCGGTCACCGGCCTGGCGGGCGGGCTGCACGCGATGATGACCGGCATCGCGCCGCTCTCGAATGCCGAATACCACACGAGCGAGATGATCCTGGTCATCACCGTGATCGGCGGCACCGGCAACCTCTTCGCCTCGGTGCTGGGTGCGGCTTTCTATGTGCTGCTGGCCGACTGGCTCTCGACCTTGTGGCCGCGATGGCTGCTGTTGCTGGGGCTGTTGCTGATCGGCGTGAGCATCGGCATGCAGCGCGGCCTCTGGGGCCTGGGCGAAAGCGCGTGGCGCCGCGTGTTCCGCAGGGCGCCGCAGGTGCCGCCGCCCGAGGTCCTGGCCGGACAGGGAGAGAAGGCATGACGCAGACCGCACTGATCGAAGCCGTCGGTGTCACCAAGCACTACGGCAAGTTCGCCGCCCTCGGCGGCGTGGACCTCCGGATCCTGCCCAACACCGTGCATTCGGTGATCGGCCCCAACGGCGCCGGCAAGACCACGCTGTTCCACATGCTCACGGGCACCGGCACCACGACGGGCGGGCGCATCGTGTTCGACGGCCACGACGTGACGCGCGAGCCCGACTACCGCCGGGTGCAGCGCGGGATGGCGCGCTCCTTCCAGGTCACGAGCCTGTTTGCCAGCCTGCCGGTGCGCGAGAACCTGCGGCTCGCGGCGCAGGGCGTGACGCCGCGCCGTGCGCTCAATTGCTGGCGCGCGCCGGTCGGCGAACTGTCCTGCGCCGACATCGTGGCGGAAGTGCTTCAGCGCATCGGCCTCGAGCGGCTGGCCGACACGCCGGCCAGCGTGCTCTCGCACGGCCAGCAGCGGCGCCTCGAAGTCGGCATGGCGCTGGCGGCGCGGCCCAAGGCGATCTTTCTGGACGAGCCGACCTCGGGCATGGGCATCGACGACCTCGACGACATGAAGCAACTGATCCGCGGCCTGCGCGACGCGCACACCGTGGTGCTGATCGAACACAACATGAACATCGTGATGGACATCTCCGACACCGTGACCGTGATGCAGCAGGGCCGCGTCCTGGCCGAGGGACTGCCGGGCGACATCCGCTCCGATCCGCGCGTGCGCACGGCCTACCTCGGCAACATGATCACCGGGGGGCGCGCATGAGCAGCATTCTCGAAGTCGCGAACCTGCACAGCCACTACGGCAAGAGCCATGTGCTGCAGGGCGTCTCGATGACCGTGGGCGAGGCGGAACTGGTCACGCTGCTGGGCCGCAACGGCGCGGGCAAGTCGACCACGCTGAAGAGCATCGCCGGCGCCGTCACACCCACCCGCGGCAGGGTGCGGTTCCAGGGGGCCGACATCGCGGGTCTCCCGCCGCACCGCATCGCGGCCCGCGGCGTCTGCCTGGTGCCCGAGCACCGCGGCATCTTCAAGCTGCTGACCGTGGAGGAGAACCTGCTGCTCGGCCAGCGGCGCGATTCGCCCTGGCAACTCGACGACATCTACCGCATCTTTGCGCGCCTGAAGGAGCGGCGCCGCAACGGCGGGGGCCAGCTTTCGGGCGGCGAGCAGCAGATGCTGGCCATCGGGCGCGCGCTGATGAACCACCCGCGCCTGCTGATCCTCGACGAACCGGTGGAAGGCCTTGCGCCGGTGATCGTCGAAGAGATCGTCGCCCAGCTGAAGCTGATCAAGGCCGCCGGCGTGGCGATCCTGCTGGTCGAGCAGAACCTGGAGGTCTGCGTGCAGCTGGCCGACCGGCACTACATCCTGGAGCAGGGCGTGATCGTGCACGAGGCCGGCAACGCGGACTTCGTCGCCGACCACGAAGTGAAGGACCGCTACCTGGGCGTCGGTCTCGTCTGAACGCATCCGCCCCGCCTCTTTCTCGCAAAGCCATGACTATATCCCCTGAACTTTCCCCCGTGTCCGGCGCACCGGACCTGCGCCATCTTCGCGTCGACGGCCAGCGTCTCTGGAACTCGCTGATGCAACTCGCCGAGCTCGGCGCCACCGAGAAGGGCGGCGTCTGCCGCATCGCGCTGACCGAGCTCGACCGGCAGGGCCGCGAGCTCTTCGCGCGCTGGGCCCGCGAGGCCGGCTGCGAGCTGCGCGTGGACCAGATCGGCAACATCTTCGCGCGCCGTGCCGGACGCAACAACGCGCTGCCGCCGGTCACGACCGGCAGCCACATCGACACCCAGCCCACGGGCGGCAAGTTCGACGGCAATTACGGCGTGCTCGCGGGCCTTGAGGTGATCCGCAGCCTCAACGATGCGCAGATCGTCACCGAAGCGCCGCTGGAGGTGGCGGTGTGGACCAACGAGGAGGGCTCGCGCTTCGTGCCGGTGATGATGGGCTCGGGCGTCTTCGCCGGCGCCTTCACGCTCGAGCACGCGCTCTCGCAGCGCGACAACGAGGGCATCAGCGTGGCCGATGCGCTGGCCGCCATCGGCCATGCCGGCCCGGCGCCCGCATCGGCGGCCGCATCCCCCGTGGGGGCGTACTTCGAAGCGCACATCGAACAAGGGCCGGTGCTCGAAGCCAACGAGCGCGTGATCGGCGTGGTCGAGGGCGCGCTCGGGCAGCGCTGGTACGACGTGGTGGTGCAGGGCATGGAAGCGCATGCCGGGCCCACCCCGATGGAACTTCGGCACGACGCCTTGCTGGCCGCCTCCGAGCTGGTGATCGAGGTCAATCGCATCGCGCTCGCGCAGGCGCCGCATGGGCGCGGCACCGTCGGCTGGATCGATGCCTACCCGAATTCGCGCAACGTGATCCCGGGCAGGGTGCGGCTCAGCGTCGACCTGCGCGCGGCCGACGACACTGTGCTGCTGGCCATGGACGCGGCGCTCAGGCAGGCGACGCAGCGCATCGGCGCGCTGCACAAGGTGGACCTCAGCGTCGAGCAGGTGGTGTATTTCCCGCCGCAGTCCTTTGCGCCGGCGCTGGTCTCGGCCGTGCGCGACGCCGCGCAGCAGCAGGGCATGACCTGGATGAACGTGATCAGCGGCGCCGGCCACGACGCGGTGTACCTGGCGCGCGTCTGCCCGGCCGCAATGATCTTCGTGCCTTGTCTCGACGGCATCAGCCACAACGAGATCGAGGATGCGCAGCCCGACCACCTGGAGGCCGGTTGCAATGTGCTGATGCAGGCGATGCTGCAAAGCGCGGGGGTGGTGGCATCGTGAAAATCCTGATCGCCCGGCTCAATCACGAGACCAACACCTTCTCGCCCGTGCCCACGTCGCTGGCTGCCTTCGGGCCCGACGGCCCGAGCTTCGGCGAGCAGGCCTATCGCGACAACAAGGGCATGCGCACCGCGATGTCGGCCTTCATCGACCTGGCCGAGCAGGCGGGTGCGACGCTGGTCACGCCGGTGTCCGCTTCGGCCAATCCCAGCGGGCCGGTCGACGCGCAGGCCTACACCACCTTGTGCCAGAGCATCCTCGATGCCGCGCCGGGGTGCGATGCGATCCTGCTCGACCTGCACGGCGCGATGGTGGCGCACAACAGCGTGGACGGCGAGGGCGACCTGCTCGCGCGGCTGCGCGCCGCGGCGCCCGGCGTGCCGATCGGCGTGGCGCTCGACCTGCATGCCAACGTGACGGCGGCGATGGTCGGCAACGCGGACGTGATCGTCGGCTTCAAGACCTACCCGCACATCGACATGTACGAAACCGGCGAGCATGCGGGCCGCCTGCTGCTGGACCTGCTCGCCGGGCGGAGCCGGCCCGCGATGCGGTGGCACTCGCTGCCTCTGATGGCGCACACGCTGCGCAGCGCGTCCTTCGCCGGCGCGATGCAGCGCGCGATCGACGCGGCGCGCGCAGCCGAGAAGGCCGACTCGCTCGCGGTGTCGATCTTCGCGGGCTTCTCGCTGTCCGACATCGAGGCGCCCTGCATGAGCGTGGTGGTGGTCGATGCGCAGTCGCCCGAGCGCGCCCAGGCCACGGCTGATCGCATCGCGGGGCAGATGTGGAGCGAGCGCGAGGCTTTCGTCTACCGCAGCGAACCCCTGGCGGCATCGATCGCGCGCGCCAAGCAGATCGCGCAGGGCGCCACCCGCCCGGTGCTGCTGCTCGACCATGGCGACAACTGCATGTCCGGCGGCAGCTGCGACACCATGGATGTGCTGCAGGAAGCGCTGGCCCAGGGACTCGACGGCATCGGCGTCGGGCCGCTGTGCGACCCGCAGGCCGTGAGCGAGCTCATCGCGGCGGGCGAGGGCGCGACGGTGACGGTGGCACTCGGCAACAAGGTGTCGCTGGCAGGCATCGGCCTCGCCAAGACGCCGCTGCCACTGACGGGCACGGTGCGCACCATCAGCGACGGCGAGTACGTGATCACGGGCCCCACCTACACCGGCCAGCGCGCCAGCATGGGCCGCACGGTGCTGTTCGACATCGGCGCGGCACGCATCGTCGTGACCGAGCGCACCCAGGAACCCTGGGACATCGGCGTCTTCGAATGCGCGGGCCTCGATCCGCGCGGCGAGCGCTTCCTGCTGCTCAAGTCGCGCATGTACTGCCGGCCGGTGTTCGAGCCGCTGTCCGCCGCGCTGGTCGAGTGCGACAGCCCGGGGGTGACGAGTTCGGACTATGGGCTGTTTCCGTTTTCCAAGGTACGGCGCCCGGTCTTCCCGCTCGATCCCGCTTGAGCGTGCACGCGGGCCGGAGTTACGACTTGGCGCGCGAGGGGGCCTTTTTCGGCTTGAAGCTCCACCACGGCAGCAGCGTGCTCAACGACTCGACCTCGCCGCTGCTGGCGCTCTCGTAGCCCGGAAGCGTGCCGAGCTGGTGCTGCCAGGCGGCGCCGCGCAGCAGTACCAGCAGGGCCTGGATCGCCGGCTGTTCGAGCGCCGATTTGAGGCAGGCCAGGTGGTAGCGCTCCTGCACCAGCGGCACGAAGCCCAGGCCCGCGCCGAGCGCCGCCGATTCGATCCCGAGCGCCGCATCGGCCTCGCCGGCGGCCACCGCATGCGCGGCGGCCGCGTGCGAGGGCTCGTGCCGGGCATAGCCGTCGATGGCGTCGGCCGTCAGGCCGTCGCGCTCCAGCAGCTCGTCGAGCAGCACCCGCGTGCCGGTGCCGATCGACCGGTTCACGTAGCGGGCGCGGCGGGCGGCGACGTCGGCCAGGTTCCGCAAGCCGAGCGGATTGCCGGGCGCGACGATCAGGCCTTGGGTGCGGCGCGCGAAACCGATGATCTTGTGCAGTCCGGGCTTGAGCAGAGGCTTGTAGGTGCGCTGCGCGAGCGAGCCGGTCGGCGGCCGTTCCAGCGTGTGGAAACCCGCCATCACGCAGCGTCCCTGGTTCAGCGCGCTGATCGCATCCACGCTGCCGGTGAAGCGGATGTCGAGCTGCAGCCGGGCGGTGGCCGCCGCGTGCGCGCGCAGCAGCACCAGCGCATCGTCGTGGCTGGCATGCAGGCTCAGCACGTGCGTGCTGTCGTCGAAGGCGAGCGCGAAGGCGCGTTCGAGGTCGGCATGCAATGCCTCGATCTGCGGTGCCAGCCGGGCCTGGGCCTGGCGTTCGGCCCACAGCAGCTTGTCGCCGAACTCGGAGAGCTGGGCCGAGCGGCCCTGGTCGCCGGTCACCAGCGGGTGCCCCAGTGTCTGTTCCCAGCGCTTGAGTTCGCCCCAGACGTGGCGGTACGAATAGCCCACGGCCCGTGCGGCGGCCGAGATCGATCCGTGTTCGCGCACCGCGTGCAGCAACTCCATCAGCGGGTTGCGAATCAGCGTCCGGCCGTGGCGGCGGGGTGCGATGGCGTAGGAGAGTTCGATCTGCTGCACGAGGGAGGAAAAGAGAAGAGGGAGCACCGAGGATTATGCAGAGCTGCCTTTCAACCTATGCAAGTGATTGCATAGGTGGGTGGCGCACGCCTGCCCATACTGCTGCGCTCCCCGCTCCACGCCTTGCATGAACACCTTCGCCGACAGTGCCGCTGCCGCCTGGCACCTGGTCGTCTCCGCCGACCCCTTGCTGCTCGCCATCGTCGGCCGCTCGCTGGCGGTCAGTGGGACGGCCTGCGTGCTGGCCTGCGGCTTCGGCCTGCTGCTGGGCGCCTGGCTGGCGGTGGCGCGTTTTCCGGGGCGCGGCCTGCTGCTGACGCTGCTCAACACGCTGCTGGCGCTGCCCTCGGTGGTGGTGGGCCTGGTGATCTACCTGCTGCTCTCGCGCTCGGGTCCGCTGGGTTTCCTGGGCTGGCTGTTCTCGTTCAAGGCGATGGTGCTGGCCCAGACCATCCTCGTGCTGCCGGTGGTCACGGCGCTGACGCGCCAGACCATCGAGGACGCCGACCGCGCCCACGGCGAGCAGTTGCGCTCGCTCGGCGCCGGCAACTTCGTGCGTTCGCTGCTCCTGGTGGCGGACGAGCGCTATGCGTTGATCACCGTGGTGATCGCCGCCTTCGGCCGCGCGGTGTCGGAAGTCGGCGCGGTGATGATCGTCGGCGGCAACATCGATGGCTTCACGCGCGTGATGACCACCGCGATCGCGCTCGAAACCAGCAAGGGCGACCTGCCCCTGGCGCTGGCGTTGGGCCTGGTATTGCTCGCCGTGGTGCTGGTGCTCAACCTGGCGATCGCGGCGGTGCGCGGCTGGCGCGAGCGGGTCGACGGCGGCATGGTCGACGCGGCCGGCGCGCGGCGGCTGGAGGTTGCGCCATGAGCCGAACGGCAAAAGGCCCGGCTGCGGGCACGCCTCTGTTCAGTCTCCATGCGGCCGAAGTGCGCTTCGGCGAGGTGCAGGCGCTGGCGCCGACCCATCTGACCATCCATGCCGGCGAGCGGGTCGCGCTGATCGGCGCCAACGGCAGCGGCAAGAGCAGCCTGCTGCGGATGCTGCATGGCCTGGTCCCGCACGCGGCGGGCGTCTTCGCGAGCCGGGTGCCGCGCAAGGCGCAGGCCATGCTGTTCCAGCGGCCGCACATGCTGCGCGCCAGCGTGCGCAACAACGTCGCGCTGGCGCTCTGGCTGCACGGTGCGCCGTGGCGCCTGGCGCAGCGCGAGGCCGTGGCGGCGCTGGGACGGGTCGGCCTGGCCGAGCTCGAAGGCCGCAATGCGCGCACGCTGTCGGGCGGCCAGCAGCAGCGCCTGGCGCTCGCGCGGGCCTGGGCGCTGCACCCGGACGTGCTGCTGCTCGACGAGCCGACCGCCAGCCTCGACCCGACCGCCAAGCGCGAGGTCGAGGCCCTGATCGCCGAGGCCGCGCAGGGCCGCACGCTGGTGTTCGCCAGCCACAACCTCGGCCAGGTCAAGCGCCTCGCGAGCCGCGTCGTCTACCTGGAGCACGGCCGCGTGCTGGCCGACCTCCCGGTCCGGGAATTCTTCGGCGGTCCCTTGCCGGCCGAAGCCCGTCTGTTTGTCAAAGGAGAACTGGCATGAAGTCGTTCAATCTGTCCCGAAGCCTGATGTCGGTGCTGGGCGCGGTGGTCGTCGCGGCGAGCGCGCTGGCGGCCCACGCCGAGACCCTCACCATGGCTTCGACCACCTCGACCGAGCAGTCGGGCCTGTTCTCGCACCTGCTGCCGGCCTTCAAGCAGGCCAGCGGCATCGACGTCAAGGTGGTCGCGGTCGGCACCGGCCAGGCGATCGACATGGCCAAGCGCGGCGATGCCGACGTGCTGTTCGTGCACGACACGGCGGCCGAGGAGAAGTTCGTCGCCGACGGCTTCGCCGCCAAACGCTTCCCGGTGATGTACAACGACTTCGTGCTGGTCGGGCCCAAGGGCGATCCGGCCGGCGTCAAGGGCAAGGACATCGTCGCGGCGTTGAAGAAGATCGCCGCCTCCAATGCGCCCTTCGTCTCGCGCGGCGACAAGAGCGGCACCGATGCCGCCGAGCGCCGGATGTGGTCGCAGACCGGCATCGGCGAAAAAGCCGGCCAGGCGCTGGCGAACGACAGGAAGGGCGCGGGCTACAAGGAGTGCGGCTGCGGCATGGGTCCGGCGCTCAACATCGCGGCGTCGAGCGGCGCCTATGTGCTGGCCGACCGCGGCACCTGGCTCAGCTTCAAGAACCGCGCAGATCTCGCGGTGCTGGTGGAGGGCGACAAGCGCCTGTTCAACCAGTACGGCGTGATGGTGGTGAGCCCGGCGAAGTTCCCGCAGCTCAACAGCGCGGGCGCGCAGAAGTTCGTCGACTGGGTCATCTCGCCCGTGGGCCAGTCGACCATCGCGGCCTACAAGATCGGCGGCGAGCAATTGTTTTTCCCGAACGCTGAATAGGGCTTGCCCCCCGGGTTGGCTCACGTCGTGTAGCCGCCCGCGAGGCCGGCTTCCTGGCGCCCTGAGGCTCAGGCCTCCGCGGCCTGCAACAGCGCGTGCAGCGCGGCGACCTGACGGCGCAGGTCTTCGTTCTCGGCCGTCAACTCGGCGACGCGCTGCGTCAGCCGCTCGACGGCATCCGGTGCTTCCGGCGCCTGCGTTTTTTCAGGTTCCGCACGCGTGGGGCGCTTGGCCTCGCGCACGCGCTTGGCGGCCTGCTTGAGTTCGTCCTTGCCGCCGTTGGCCGCGGCCACCTGTTCTTCGGCCGGCAGGCTGGCCACGGCCGCCGCGGCATTGATCGAGATCGTGCCGGACTTGACCGCGGCCACCAGCTCGGGCGCCGCCTGCTTCTGGATCTTCTCGATCATCACCACCTGGCTGCTGCTCAGGCGCGCCGCCTTGGCGATGGCTTCGCGGCTGTTCAGGGGCGCGGGTGGCGGCAGTGCCGGATCGGCATCGAAGGGCGGATCGTCGGCGGCGTCGGACGGGGCCGCGGATGCGCGGGCTTGCCGTCCGGCCACGATCTCCTTCTTTCGCAGCGCCAGCACGCCGCGCAGGAAGTCCGAGACGCTGCGCCGGCCCAGGTGCTGGTCGATCATCCACAGGTGCACGTCCTCCAGGGACTGGAAGCGTGTGTTCTGCACCGTCTGGAACGGCAGGCCGTGCTTCTGGCAGATGCCGTAGCGGTTGTGGCCGTCCACCAGCACCTCGCCCCACAGCACCAGGGCATCGCGGCAGCCTTCGGCCAGGATGCTGCGCTCGAGCGCTTCGTATTCCTCCGGGGTCAGGGGGTCGATATAGGATTTCAGGTCTTCGTTGACGACGATGTTCATGGAGGCGGGGTTCGGGGACGAGGGGCGGGATTCTAGGTGCAGGCTCAGCGGTCCATCGGCAGGTAGAGGCTTTCCTTGACCTCTTCCATCACGACATAGCTGCGCGATTCGGCGGTCACGGGCAGCTTCTTGAGCAGGCCGCCCAGCAGGTCGCGGTAGTCGCTCATGGCGCGCAGCCGCGCCTTGATGAGATAGTCGAAGCCGCCCGACACCAGGTGGCATTCCATCACCTCGGGCACGTGCAGCAGCTCCTCGCGCACCTGGTCGAAGACGTCGCCCGACTTCGACGACAGCGTGATCTCGACGAACACCAGCAAGGTCTTGCCGACGGCCTGCGGATCGATGCGCGCGTGGTAGCCGGTGATCACGCCCTCGCGCTCCATGCGCCGTACGCGCTCGGAGCAGGGCGACGTCGACAGGCCGATCTGCTCGGCCAGATCGGTCATCGAAATGCGGCCCTGGCGTTGCAGGATGTCGAGGATTTTCCGGTCGGTGCGGTCGAGTTCGGTCATTTCACTCCTGGAGGGCGGTTGGAGGCGGGGCGGCAGCTGAAATCACTGCAGACGGGCATTATTTCAGTGGAGTTTATCGGGATTGAATTCATACCATTGACTCCTTACCTGTTCTCTGGGAGTTCGGCGATGAAAGTGATCGTTTTGGGCGGCGGCGTGATCGGCGTGACGACCGCGTATTACCTGGCGCGCAATGGCGCCGAGGTCACCTTGATCGATCGCCAGGGCGGCCCGGCGCAGGAAACCAGCTTTGCCAACGCGGGCCAGGTGTCGCCCGGCTATTCCACGCCGTGGGCCGCGCCGGGCATCCCGCTCAAGGCGTTGAAGTGGATGTTCCAGAAGCACGCGCCGCTCGCGATCCGGCCCGACGGCACCTTGTTCCAGCTGCGCTGGATGGCGCAGATGCTGAAGAACTGCTCGCCCGAACGCTACGCGCTCAACAAGGAACGCATGATGCGCGTGGCCGAGTACAGCCGCGATTGCCTGCGCGAACTGCGCGCCGAGACCGGCATCCACTACGAGCAGCGCACGCAAGGCACGCTGCAGCTGTTCCGCAGCCAGGCGCAGCTCGACGCCGTGCAGCGCGACCTCGCCGTGCTCGAGGAGTGCGGCGTGCCCTACACCCTGCTCGACCGCAGCCGGCTTGCCACGGTCGAACCGGCCCTGGCCCGCACCGGCGACCTGCTGGCCGGCGGCCTGCACCTGCCCAACGACGAAACCGGCGACTGCAACCTGTTCACCCAGGGCCTGGCCGCGATCGCGCGCGGGCTCGGCGTCGATTTCCGCTTCCATCAGTCGGTGGACGGCCTGGTCACCGACGGCGGCCGCATCACCGGCGTGCGCCTGGGCGGCGCCGCGAACGAGGTGCTCACCGCCGACCGCTATGTGCTGGCCTTCGGCAGCTATTCGCGCGACTTCCTCGCGCCATTGGGACTGGACATTCCGGTGTATCCGGTCAAGGGCTATTCGCTGACCGTGCCGCTGGTCGACGCCTCGCTGGCGCCGCAGTCCACGGTGCTCGACGAGACCTACAAGGTGGCGGTCACGCGCTTCGACGATCGCATCCGGGTCGGCGGCATGGCCGAGCTCGGCGGCTTCGACCTGCGCCTCAACCCGCGCCGGCGCGAGACCCTGGAACGCGTCATCACCGACCTGTTCCCCTGCGGCGACCTGCCGCGCGCCACCTTCTGGACCGGCCTCAGGCCGATGACGCCCGACAGCACGCCGATCGTCGGTGCGACGCGCTACGGCAACCTGTTCCTCAATACCGGCCACGGCACCCTCGGCTGGACCATGGCCTGCGGCTCGGGCAAGCTGGTGGCCGACCAGGTCATGGGCCGGCGTCCCGACATCCGCACCGACGGGCTGGCCGTCGATCGCTACCAGCCGGCGGTGTCGGGCCCGCGCGGCGCAGGCCGGCCGGCCGGCGTTCCGGCCTGAACCGCAACCGGCCTGACCGTCCGGCGATTCGCCGGTACTTCAGGCCGGCGCCAGTTCAAGCGAGGGCGGGCGCCGACACCTGCCGGATGCCCATCGCCTTGAGCGTGTCCGCAATCGCCGCGACCGCGCCCGGAATGCCGGCCTCGCCGAAGTGGCCCATGCAGCCGACGCGGAAGGTCTCCACCTGCGTGAGCTTGCCCGGGTAGAGGATGTAGCCTCGCTTCTTCACCTCCTGGTAGAAGGTCTTGAAGTCGTACTTCGGATCGTCCGGCGCGTGGAAGGTGACGATGATCGGCGCCTGCAATGCCGGGTCGAGGTAGCTGCGGAAACCCTGCGCCGCAAGCCCCACGATCAGGGCCTTGCAATTGCGCGCGTAGCGGCCGCCGCGCGCCTCGAGGCCGCCTTCCTCGACGTACTGCGCAATGGCCTCGTCGAGCGCGGCCACCACGTGGGTCGGGGGCGTGAAGCGCCACTGCGTCGTCTTCTCCATGTACACCCACTGGTCGTACAGATCCATGGCGAGCGAATGGCAGTTGCCTTCGCATTTCTCGAGGATGCTGCGCCTGGCGATCACGAAGCCCATGCCAGGCACGCCTTCCAGGCACTTGCCGGAGGCCGCGATGACGGCATCGAAGGGCGTCTTGCGCGCATCGATGTCGAGCGCGCCGAAGGAGCTCATCGCGTCGACGATCAGTCCGCGGCCATGCCTGGCCACCACCAGCGCGACCTCGTGCAGCGGATTGAGCACGCCGGTGCCGGTCTCGCAGTGGACCAGCGCGACATGGGTGATCGTCGGGTCCGCGGCCAGCGCGCGGTCGACGTCGGCGGCCAGCACCTGCTTGTCCTCGGTGTAGTCGATGGTCGTCAGCTTGCGGCCCAGCACCTTGCAGATGCGGGCGATGCGCTGGCAATAGGCGCCGTTGTTCGGCACCAGCACATGGCCGTGGCGCGGCACCAGGGTGCCGATCGCCGCCTCGACCGAGAAGGTGCCGCTGCCCTGCAGCGGAACGCACTCGTGCGTGCCCTCGCCGTGAACGATGCGCAGCACCTGCTGGCGGATGCGCGCGGTGATCTGGTTGAAGTCGGAATCCCACGATCCCCAGTCGCGCAGCATGGCGGCCCGGGTCCGGTCGGAGGTGGTCAGCGGGCCGGGGGTGAGAAGGATCGGGTGAGAGGCTTGGCTCATGGTGTCTCCAGGTGAGGGAAGGTCCGGATGAAGGCGAGGGGGTCAGGTGCGTCGCAGGTTGCGCCAGGCCTGGGTGCGGGCGAGCATCACGCGCGTGAGCAGCGCATAGGCCACGCAGACGACGGCCGAGGTGATGACGATCAGGCTGGCGAGCGCCGCGGCCGGACCGATGTCGCCCGCTTCGTCGAGGTGCATGATCGCGACCGACGCCAGGATGGTCTCGGGCGAATACAGGAAGATCGCGCAGGACAGGCTGGCCATCGAGACGACGAAGTAGTAGCGGCCGATGTCCAGGATGGCGGGCAGGCAGACCGGCACCGTGACGCGCAGGAAGGTCTTGAAGAAGGGCACCTTGAGCGAGGCGGACACGGCTTCGAATTCGTTGTCGATCTGCTTGAGCGCGGTGACGGCGGTCAGGTGGCTCGAGGTGTAGTAGTGGACGATCGTCGACATGATCAGGATCGCCATCGTCTGGTAGAGGAAGTTGAGCGGGTTGGCCGGATGGTTGAAGAACATCACGTAGCCCAGGCCCAGCACCAGGCCGGGCACCGCCATCGACAGCACCGCCATCAGGTGCATCGCGCGCCGCATCAGGCCGAGGTTGCGCGTCTTCTCGATCAGGTAGGCGCCCACGAAGACGATCAGCGAGCCGCCGATCGCGGTGGAGATCGCGAGGATGAGGCTGTTCGTGTAGGCCGCCGCCATGTCGCTGTCGACCAGCGCGAAGTGATAGTGCTTGAGCGTGAACGACAGGTTGTAGGGCCAGAGCGTGATCAGCGAGGTGTAGACCGCCATGCCGATCGTGGCCAGCAGCAGCGTGCAGACCCCCACGCAGAACAGTGCCAGCAGCGTGTCGGCGAGGCGGCGCGGCTTGGGGCTGAACGGCACCGAGCGCGCCGTCAGCTGCGCCTTCAGCTTGCGCCGCACCGTGTAGTCGATGGCGAACGAGAGGATGGACGGCACCAGCAGCAGCAGGCCGACCACCGCGCCCATCGAGAAGTTGTGCTGGCCGACCACCTGCTTGAACACGTCCACCGACAGCACGTTGAAGTTGCCGCCGATCACCTTCGGCGCACCGAAGTCGCTGATGACGTAGGTGAACACCACCGTCGAGGCGCTGATCAGTCCGTACTTGCACGAGGGCAGGGTGATCGTCGTGAACTGCCGCCAGCCGGGCGTGCGCAGCGCCGTCGCCGCTTCATAGAGCCGCCCGTCGGCCAGCGAGAGCGCGGTGACGAGGATCATCAGCGCGTGCGGGAAGGTGTTGTAGACCTCGGCCAGGATGATTCCCGGCGCGCCATAGATCGAGGCGCCGCCGAGCAGGAACTTGAGCGCGCCCTGGTTGCCGAACCATTGCACGAAGGAGATCGCCGAGAGCAGCGAGGGCGCCAGCAACGGGATCAGCGCGATCAGCCGGAAGGTGGCCTTGAAGGGCGTGGGCAGGCAGGTGCGTGTCATGGCGTAGGCGCAGACGAAGGCCGCGGGCACCGAGATCAGCACCACCACGGTCGACACCCAGATCGAGTTCCAGGCCGCGCGCATCAGGCTCGGGGTCTGGAAGTAGGTGATGAAGTGGGCCAGGCCGACGAAGCGGCCGTCCTTGCCCAGCACGGCGTTGACCAGGATCGAGAACAGCGGCGCGATCAGGAAGACGAACAGCATCGCCATCACGGCGAGCAGCACGGCGCGGGCGATCAGCTCGTCGCGGCTCCAGCGCAGGCCGGCGCGGCGAGGCCGGGCGGCGGCCGCCGGATGAACGCGTGCCAGCGTGTTCATGACTTGCTCTTTCTCTCGCAGAAAGCCCGGATGCGGTTCGCGCGCAGCGCGATGTCGATGCGGTTGCCTTCGCGAATGTCGAGGTCGTGCAACTGGTTGAGCGAGAAGTGCAGGCCGAGGCTCTGGCCGTGCAACTCGTCGGCGGTGACTTCGGCGATGCACAGGCCACCGAGGAATTCGACCTTGGTGACCAGTGCGCTCAGGCGGTTGGGCGTGTCGGGGCCCAGGTGCTCTGCGATGCGGTCTTCCGGCCGCAGGTAGAGGTTCACGGCGTCGCCGGGCTCGAAGCCGCTGTCGCAGGCGTCGCACTGCAGCTCCATGTCGCCGACGCGGAAGAGGTTGCCGCCCAGCGCGTGGCCGCGCAGCACGTTGACCTTGCCGACGAAATCGGCGACGAAAGGCGTGGCGGGCCGCTCGTAGATGTCCATCGGCGTGCCGACCTGCTCGATGACGCCGTGGTTCATGACCACGATGCGATCGGCCATCGACAGCGCTTCCTCCTGGTCGTGCGTGACCATGATGGTGGTGATGCCGACCTGCTTCTGCAGTCGGCGGATCTCTCCGCGCAGGCGGATCCGTTCCAGCGCGTCGAGCGCCGACAGCGGCTCGTCCAGCAGCAGCAGGCCCGGCCGCGTGGCCAGCGCGCGCGCCAGCGCGACGCGCTGCTGCTGGCCGCCCGAGAGCTGGCTCGGGTACTTCGCACCCGAGGTCGGCAGGCCCACCAGCGTGAGGAGCTCGTCGACGCGCGCCTTGATCTCCGCCTTCCTGGCCTTGCCGTTGACCAGGCCGTAGCCCACGTTGTCGGCGATGGTCAGGTTGGGGAAGAGGGCGTAGGACTGGAACACGATGCCGTAGTCGCGCTTGTCGGGCGGCAGCCAGGAAACATCCCGCCCGTTCTGCAGGATCTGTCCCGAGGTCTGCGTCTCCAGCCCGGCGATGATGCGCAGCAAGGTGGTCTTTCCGCAGCCGGAGGGGCCGAGGAAGCACAGCATCTCGCCCGGCTTCACGCGCAGATGCACGTCGCGCAGGGCGCTGAAGGATTCGAAGTCCTTGCGAATGCCGACGACTTCCAGCGCGGCGGTGGCTTGCAGTTCGTCTGCGATGAACTTGGCGGCGGTCATATCCATTTTCGATAACTCCGAGACGCACAAAACGCGAACCCCTTCCAGGAACACCGCGGAACCGGCTTTGCCGGGCCGCTGGTGTTGCCCCCGGTAGGGGGTGGGCGGCTACACGAAGTGAGCCAACCTGGGGGCGAGCAACAATGCCACCGCGGAACCGGCTTTGCCGGGCCGCTGGTGTTGCCCCCGGTAGGGGGTGGGCGGCTACACGAAGTGAGCCAACCTGGGGGCGAGCCTAGTTAGTTAGATTTGGCTTCCGCCTTGCCTTCGTAGCGCTTGCTCCACTCGGCCAGGATGCGTTCACGATTCTTCGCCGCCCAGTTGATGTCGTTCTTGGCCAGCAGCTTTTCGTAGTTCTCGGGGATGCCTTCGAGCTTCTTGGCCACCCCCGGATAGGCGACCACGGCCCACCAGTTGGCGGTGATCTGGTTGGCCTCCTTGCTGGCCATCCAGTCGGCGAGGCGCTTGGCCTGCTCCATCTTCTTGCTGGTCTTCATGAGGCCGGTGGCCTCGATGTCCCAGCCCAGTCCTTCCTTCGGAAAGACCAGCTCGACCGGCGCGCCCGACTTCATGACCTGGTGGGCCCGGAACTCGAAGGAGATGCCGATCGGAAACTCGCCGGCGCCGGCCTGCTTGCAGGGCTTGGAGCCGGAGTGCACGTACTGCGCGATGTTCTCGTGCAGCGCGTCCATGTACTTCCATCCGTCGGCCTCGCCCCACATCTGCAGCCACGCGGCCACGTCGAGGTAGCCGGTGCCGCTGGAGGCCGGATGCGGCATCACGATCGCACCCTTGTAGATGGGCTTGGTCAGGTCCTTCCAGCTCTCCGGCTTGGGCAGGCCGCGCTTCTTTGCCTCGACCGTGTTGAAGCAGACCGTGGCCGCCCAGACGTCCATGCCGACCCAGGCGGGCGGCCGCTTGCTGTCCGAGTACTCGGGCGACAGTTCCTTGAAGCCCTTCGGCTCGTAGGCCAGGAGCATGCCTTCCTGCTCCAGCAGGGCCAGGCTGCTGGCGGCGACGCCGGCCACCACGTCGGCCTGGGGATTGGCCTTCTCGGCCAGCAGCTTGGCGGTCACGATGCCCGTGGAGTCGCGGACCCACTTGATCTCGATGTCCGGATTGGCTTTCTCGAAGCCGTCCTTGTAGAGCTTCATCGCATCGGTTTCGAGCGCGGTGTAGACCAGCAGGGAGGTTTTTTGCTGTGCCAGCGCGGCGCCGGCGGCGACGCCCAGCACCACGGCGCACAGCGCCATGGCGAGGCGGCTCGTGCTTTTTCTTGCGTTCATCGTTCACTCCTGTAGGGGGATTGGCTTGTCACGCCCGAGCTCGTTGCCGTGCGTCGGTGAATCCAATGTAGAACGTCGATTGATGACTGTCAATAAAAAATTGTTGACAGTTTGCAATCTGAGGCCAAGAATACAGCCCATGCAAACGAACAAATCGACCGCGGCGCTGGCTTTCCTGCAGTCCAGCTCGCTTCCGATGCTGGTGCAGGAAGAAATCGAACGGCTCATCATGACGGGCGAGCTGGCCGTCGGCAGCCGCATCAATGAAAGCGAGCTGTCGCTGCGCTTCAATACCAGCCGGGGGCCGGTCCGCGAGGCCTTGCGCGCGCTGGAGGAGGCCGGCCTGGTCCGCAACGAGAAAAACCGCGGCGTCTTCGTGCGCGAGATCGCGTTCGAGGAAGCCGATGAGATCTACGAACTGCGCGAGGCGCTGGAGGAGATCATCGGCCGGCGCGTCACGCGCGCCATCGCGCCGGATGCGCTCGCTCGTCTCAAGGCCATGCTCGAGCCGATGAAGTCGGCCGCCCAGGCCTCGGACCTGGAGCAGTACGCGCAGCTCAACCTGCAGTTCCACGAAATCCTGCTCGACACCGCGGGCAGCCAGAAGCTGACCGAGACCTACAAGCGCCTGATCAAGGAGCTGTCCCTGTTCCGCATGCGCGCGCTCGACGGCGGCGGCGGGCTGCGCGTGTCGGTCGACGAGCACCGCGAGATCGTCGAGGCCATCGCTTCCGGCGATGCCGAGCAGGCCGGTCGCGTGATGCGCAAGCACGTGGCCGGAAGCCGCGCCCGCATGCACAAGGCCTTCGGCCGCCTCGACATCGCCCAGCCCCCGTCCATGACTCACTCACCCACCAAGGAAGCTTGAAATGACACCGGAGACGATCGAAGTCAATGCCAGGAACTACCGCTGGATGAGCCGCCCCGTGGTGGTGGTCTGCGTCGACGGCTGCGAGCCCGCCTACCTCGACGCCGCGGTGGCGGCCGGCGTGGCGCCCTACCTCGGGCGCATCATGAAGTCCGGCGCCAACTTGCTGGCCGATTGCGTGGTGCCCTCGTTCACCAACCCGAACAACCTGTCGATCGTCACGGGCGCGCCGCCGGCGGTCCATGGCATCTGCGGCAACTACTTCTTCGACCGCGAGATCGGCGAGGAAGTCATGATGAACGACCCCAAGTACCTGCGCGCCGGCACCGTGCTGGCCGCGTTCGCGGATGCGGGCGCCAAGGTGGCCGTGGTGACCGCCAAGGACAAGCTGCGCAAGCTGCTCGGCAACCGCATGGAAGGGATCTGCTTTTCCTCCGAGAAGGCCGACCAGGTGACGCTGGCCGAGAACGGCATCGAGGACGTGCTCGGCCTGGTGCGCCTGCCGGTGCCGTCGGTGTACAGCGCGGAATTGTCCGAGTTCGTCTTTGCCGCCGGCGTGAAGCTGATGGAGACGCGCCGTCCCGACCTGATGTACCTGTCGACCACCGACTACGTGCAGCACAAGGCCGCGCCGGGCAGCCCGGCCGCCAATGCCTTCTACGCCATGATGGACCGCTACCTGGCGCAGCTCGACGAACTCGGCGCCACCATCGTGCTGACGGCCGACCATGGCATGAACGACAAGCACGACACGGACGGCAAGCCCAACGTGATCTACCTGCAGGACGTGCTGGACGACTGGTACGGGGCCGGCAAGGCGCGGGTCATCCTGCCCATCACCGACCCCTACGTGGTCCACCACGGCGCCCTCGGCTCGTTCGCCACCGTCTATGCGCCCGACGAGGCGACCGCGGCGCAATGGATCCTGCGCATCCGGGAGGTTCCCGGCATGGAGTCCGTGCTGTCGCGCGCCGAGGCCGCGAAGCGCTTCGAGCTGCCGCCCGACCGCATCGGCGACATCGTGGTCGTCAGCGAGCGCAGCACGGTGATCGGCACGTCCGCCAGCCGGCACGATCTTTCCGCGCTGGAAGTGCCGCTGCGTTCGCATGGCGGCGTGTCCGAGCAGCGCGTGCCGCTGATCTGCAACCGTCCGGTCGAAGGCATCTCCGGCAGCCGCCGGCTGCGCAACTTCGACGCCCTCGACCTGGCCCTGAACCACGTCCAGTAAATCGTCCGGATCCACCACCATGAGCCAGCCCATGCCGAAGCCAGCCGACATCCATTGCGAAGCGTTGCGCATCGCCGGCGAACGCGTCTATCGTGACGAGGTCATCGAGGTCCGCTATCCCTACACCGGCGAGGTGATCGCCACCGTACCCAAGGCGACGCTGGAAGACGTGCGGCGCGCCTACCGCATCGCGCGCGACTACAAGCCGACGCTGACGCGCTACGAGCGCTACAAGATCCTGATGCGCGCCGGCGAGATCATCGCCTCGCGCCTCGACGAGATCTCGCGCACGATCACGCTCGAATCCGGCCTGTGCCGCAAGGACTCGCTGTACGAAGTGGGCCGCGCTTCCGACGTGCTGCTGTTCGCCGCCAACCAGGCACTGGTCGACGACGGCCAGGTGTTCTCCTGCGACCTCACGCACCACGGCAAGAGCCGCAAGGTCTATACGCTGCGCGAGCCGCTGCTGGGCGTCATCACCGCCATCACGCCCTTCAACCATCCGTTGAACCAGGTGATCCACAAGGTGGCGCCGGCCGTCGCGACCAACAACCGCATCGTGCTCAAGCCCAGCGAGAAGACGCCGCTCACCGCCTTCATCCTGGCCGACATCCTCTACGAGGCGGGGCTGCCGCCGCAGATGCTGTCGGTGATCACCGGCGACCCGCGCGAGATCGCCGACGAGATGCTGACCCATCCGGACGTCGACCTCGTGACCTTCACCGGCGGCGTGGCGATCGGCAAGTACATCGCCGGCAAGGCCGTCTACAAGCGGCAGATCCTCGAGCTCGGCGGCAACGACCCGATCATCGTGATGGAAGACGCGGACATCGAGGAGGCCGCCACGCTCGCGGCCAGCGGCTCCTACAAGAACTCCGGCCAGCGCTGCACGGCCGTCAAGCGGATGCTGGTGCACGAAGCCGTGGCCGACCGTTTCGTCGAGCTGCTGGTGCGCAAGACCGAGGCGCTCAAATACGGCGATCCGATGGACCCGGACACCGACATGGGCACCGTGATCGACGAGGCCGCCGCGATCCAATTCGAGGCGGTCGTCAACGAGGCGATCGCGGCCGGCGCCAAGCTGCTCTGCGGCCATGTGCGCCGGGGCGCCCTGTATGCGCCGACCGTCCTCGACCACGTCGACCCGGAGATGACGGTGGCCAGGCACGAGACCTTCGGCCCGGTGTCGCCGGTCATCCGCTTCGGCAGCATCGAGGAGGCGATCCGCATCTCGAACGGCACGGCCTACGGGCTGTCGTCGTCGGTGTGCACCAACCGCCTCGACTACATCACGCGCTTCATCCGCGAACTCCACGTCGGCTCCGTCAACGTGCGCGAGGTGCCGGGCTACCGGCTCGAACTCACGCCCTTCGGCGGCATCAAGGACTCGGGCCTGGGCTACAAGGAAGGCGTGCTCGAGGCGATGAAGAGCTTCACCAACAGCAAGACCTATTCGCTCCCCTGGTAGCCATGAGCCTCACCATTTCCGACATCGTCGGCCTGTTCGAATCGAAGGGCGATGCCCAGTACGACGGCGAGCCCGTGACGCAGCTCGAGCATGCGCTGCAGTCCGCCCACCTGGCCGAGCAGGCCGGTGCCGGCAGCGCGCTGATCGCGGCGTCCCTGCTGCACGACCTGGGTCATCTGCTGCACGATTTCGGCGGCACGCCGACGCAGCAGGGCCTGGACGACCTGCACCAGTACCGCTGCCTGCCTTTCCTGCGCGCCCTGTTCGGCCCGGCGACGCTGGAGCCGATCCGGCTGCACGTGGATGCCAAGCGCTTCCTGTGCGCCCGCGAGCCAGGCTATCTCGAGGCGCTGTCGCCCGACTCGAAGCGCAGCCTGGCGCTGCAGGGCGGCGTCTTCAGCGAGGCGCAGGCGGCGGCCTTCGAGGCCTTGCCCTTTGCCGGCGATGCGGTCGAGCTGCGGCGCTGGGACGACCGCGCGAAATCGGCCGATGCCGACATGCCCGCTCTCGCGCATTTCGTCCGCCACCTGGAAATCTGCGCCGCCGAGCATCGGCGCGTCGCGGCCTAGGGCCTGCCCTGCCATGCGGCCCTTCTGGATCGAGCAGGCGCTCTTCAACGACGGCGACCTGGCGCCTGCCTTGCAAGGGGCGCAGCGTGCCGATGTCTGCATCGTCGGCGGTGGCTTTACCGGCCTCTGGACCGCGATCCAGGCCAAGCAGCAGGATCCGTCGCTGGACATCGCACTCATCGAGAGCGACCTGTGCGGCGCCGGCGCCAGCGGGCGCAACGGCGGTTGCCTGCTCACCTGGTCGGCGAAGTTCTTCACCTTGCGACGGCTCTTCGGCGAGGCCGAGGCGATCCGCCTCGTCAAGGCCTCGGAAGCGGTGGTCGACCACATCGCGGACTTCTGTCGCGCGCACGGCATCGACGCCGAGTTGCGGCAGGACGGCACGCTCTACACCGCGACCTCGCAAGCCCAGGTCGGCACCCTCGATCCGGTGATGCGGGCGCTGGAGGACTGCGGCATCCACTCCTACCGCGCGCTGCCGCCCGAAGAGGTGGCGCGCCGCTCCGGGTCGGCCCGCAACCTCGCGGGCGTGTACTCGCCCATCGCCGCCACGGTGCATCCCGGCAAGCTCGTGCGCGGCCTGCGCCGCGCCGCACTCGCCATGGGCATCCGCATCTACGAACGCAGCCCGATGCTGGACTTCAGCCGCGGCCGTCCGGTCGTCGTGCGCACGCCTTGCGGCAGCATCGAAGCAAAGAAGCTGGTGCTGGCCCTCAATGCCTGGATGGCACGCAGCCTGCCGCAGTTCGAGCGAACCATCGCGGTCGTGTCGAGCGACATGGTGATCACCGAAAAGTGCCCCGACCTGCTGCGCGAGATCGGCCTCGACAGCGGCGTCTCGGTGCTCGATTCAAGGACCTTCGTCTACTACTACCGAAGCACGGTCGACGGCCGGATCATGCTGGGCAAGGGCGGCAACACTTTCGCCTGGGGCGGCCGCATCGCGCCGGTCTTCGACCAGCGTTCGCCCTACGAGGCGGAGCTGACGCGCGCGCTGCATTCGTTCTTTCCGGCCTTGCGCGAGACGCCGATCACGGCCAGCTGGAACGGGCCGTCGGACCGGTCCGTCACCGGCTTTCCCTTCTTCGGCAAGCTCGATGGCGCGCCCCACATCTGCTACGGCTTCGGCTATTCCGGCAACGGGGTCGGCCCCAGCTACATGGGCGGCCAGATCCTTTCCTCCATGCTGCTGGACCAGGACAATGCGTGGACCCGCAGCCCCTTGACGCAGGGGCCGCTGGGGCATTTCCCGCCCGAGCCGATCCGCTATGTCGGCTCCATCGCGGTTCGCAACGCGATTCGCCGAAAGGAGCGCGCGGAAGACCAGGACCGGCAGCCGTGGATCGTCGACAGGATGCTCAGCAAGCTGGCGAACGCGGCCGGCAAGGCGGACAAGGGCTGAACGGGGCTCCCCCCGCTCACTCCACGATCGCCACGCCCTTGACCTGCGCATGGACGCCCATGCCGACGGCCAGCTCGAGCAGGTCGGCCGACTTGCGCGTGATGCGCGCCAGCATTCGCACGCCGCCGACATCGAGTCCGACCATCCGCTGCGCCGGCCCGTCGTCGGCGAGGTCCGTGATCGTCGCGGGCAGGATGTTGAGCACGCTGGTTCCCTCCTGCGGCCGCAGCGTCAGGCTGACGTCGCGGGCCTGGACGCGCACGCGCACGCGCTGGCCGACGCCGACCCCGCTGTGCGGCAGGCTCAGCGTGCCGCCCGAGAAGTCGACCTGGACCAGGCCATAGGCCGCGTCGACGCTCGCGACCACGGCCTCGATCACCGATCCGGCGGCGTCGCCGTGCGCCAGCGGCAGGTCGAGGCGGGTCATCAGCGCATGGGTCGGCCCGCTGGCGATCACGCGCCCGGCGTCCAGCAGGACCAGGTGGTCGGCCAGCCGCGCGACCTCGTCGGGCGAGTGGCTGACATAGAGCACTGGGATGTCGAGTTCGGCGTGCAGCCGTTCGAGGTAAGGCAGGACCTCGCGCTTGCGCGCCAGGTCGAGCGAGGCCAGCGGCTCGTCCATCAGCAGCAGCTTCGGGCTGGTCGCCAGGGCGCGTGCGATGCCCACGCGCTGGCGCTCGCCGCCCGACAGCGTGTCGGGCCGGCGCGCCAGCAGCGGGCCGATGCCCAGCAGTTCGACCGCCTGCGCGAGCGAGACCCGGCGCAGCGCCGGCGCCACCCGCTTCATCCCGTATTCGAGGTTGCGCCGCACGTCCAGGTGGGTGAAGAGTCGCGTCTCCTGGAACACGTAGCCCAGCGGCCGCCGGTGCGTCGGCAGGAAGATGGCGCAGTCGTCGTCCTGCCAGCGCTCGCCATTGACCGAGACCAGGGCGCCCGGCGCGCGCTGCAGCCCCGCGACGGCGCGCAGGCAGGTGGTCTTGCCGCAGCCCGAAGGGCCGGACAGCGCGGTCACGCCGCGGCCGGGCAGGTCCAGGTCGACCTGCAGCGAGAAGGCGGGAAAGTCGACCGCGAGGCGCAGCCGCAGGCCTTCGGATGGCGGCGCCCTCATCGCCGCCGTCCCGTCGGATTGAGCGCATACAGCGCCAGCAGGACCAGGAACGAGAACACCACCATGCCGGCCGCGAGCCAATGAGCCTGCGTGTACTCGAGGGCCTCCACATGGTCGTAGATCTGCACCGAGATCACGCGCGTCTTGTCGGGGATGTTGCCGCCGATCATCAGCACCACGCCGAACTCGCCCACGGTGTGGGCGAAGCCCATCACGATGGCGGTCAGGTAGCCCGGGCGCGCCAGCGGCAGCACCACGCTGAAGAAAGTGTCGAGCGGCGAGGCCCGCAGCGTGGCGGCGGCTTCGAGCGCCGGCTCGCCGATGGCCTCGAAGGCGTTCTGGATCGGCTGCACCACGAAGGGCATCGAATAGACCATCGAGCCGACCACCAGCCCCGTGAAGGTGAAGGGGAGCAGGCCCAGGCCCAGCCACTGGGTGAGCGCACCGAGCGGCCCGTTGGGGCCCATCGACACCAGGAAGTAGAAGCCCAGCACCGAGGGCGGCAGCACCAGCGGCAGCGCCACCATCGCGCCGATCGGACCTTTCCAGGCCGAGCGGGTGCGTGCCAGCCACCAGGCCAGCGGCGTGCCCAGCAGCAGCAGGACCAGCGTCGTGACCGAGGCCAGCTTCAGCGTCAGCGTGACGGCGCCCAGGTCGGCGGCGGACGGCATCGTTGCGTGGGCCTCAGACGTCGTAGCCGAAGGAGCGGATCACCGTCTTCGCGCCCTCGGTCTTGAGGAACCCCATCAAGGCCGAGGCCGCGGCGTTGTCCCTGGCACGGCCCAGCAGCACCGCGTCCTGGCGGATCGGGCTGTGCAGCTCGGCCGGCACGATCCAGGCCGAGCCGGTCTTGATCTTGCCGGCTTCCCAGACCTGCGACAGCGCCACGAAGCCGAGCTCCGCGTTGCCGGTGGAGATGAAGCTGTAGGTCTGGCCGATGCTCTCGCCCTGCACGAACTTCGGTTCGAGCTGGGCCAGCAGGCCGAGCCGCGTGATCGTCTGCACTGCGGCCGCGCCGTAGGGCGCGAGCTTGGGCGCGGCGAGCGCGAGGTGGGCGAACCTGGCGGTGCGCAGCACCTCGCCCTTGCCGTCGACCAGGTCGGGATTCGCGGACCACAGCACCAGCTTGCCGGTGGCATAGGTGAAGCGGCTGCCGGCCACCGTGGCGCCGTCCTTGTCGAGCCGGGCCGGCGTCTCGTCGTCGGCGGCGAGAAAGACGTCGAAGGGCGCGCCGCCCTGGATCTGGGCGTAGAACTTGCCGGTGGCGCCGGAGGACAGCACCGCCCTGTGGCCGGTCGCCTTCTCGAAATCGGCGGCCAGCACCTTCATCGGTCCGAAGAAGTTGGCCGCGACGGCCACCTGCACTTCGCCCGCGTGGCTGCAGAGCGACAAGCAGAAGGCGAGGAGGCCGGTGGCGATCAGGCGGGGGGAGCGGCTGGTTTTCATGGCGGTCGAGGTCTGGCGTGGTTCGCTATTCATGAATGGAATAGCGCGAGTGTAGGCCAGCCGGCACAATCCGCGCATGGCATCACCCCGCTTCGGCGACGCGCTCGGCCACGGCCTGAGCGACAAGCGCATCGACATCCTTCGCGGCATCGGCCGCACCGGCAGCATCTCGCAAGCGGCGCGCGAGGCCGGCGTGAGCTACAAGGCCGCCTGGCAGGCGGTCGCCACCCTGACCAACCTGGCGGGCGTTGCGCTGGTGGAGCGCGCGGTCGGCGGGGCCGGCGGCGGTGGCGCGTCGCTGACCTCGCATGGCGCGAAATTGCTCGAACTCGCCGACGCGCTGGCGGCGGCACGGCGCACGGTGCAGGCGGGCGCCGGGGCGCTGGCGGGCGCCGGCAGCGCGGTGGCGCGGCTGGCGATCCGCACCAGCATGCGCAACCAGTTGCCTGCCACCGTGACCGCGATCGAGTCCACGGGCCGGATCGTGCGGGTCGGCCTGCGGCTGGGACATGCCCAGACCATCGCCGCCCGCATCACGCAGGAGAGCGCCGAGTTGCTCGGGCTCGCCGAGGGGATGGCGGCGATCGCGCTGTGCAAGGCGACCGCCGTGCGCATCGAGCGCGCCGGCACCGCGAGCCGGAGCAAGGGCAACCAGCTCGGCGGCGTGGTGGCCGGCGTCGCGCGCGGCGAGGACGGCGACGAGATCTCGGTGACGCTCGAAGCGGACCTGCAGCTGGTGGGATTCGCGGCCAGCGGCAGCGCGTTGCGCACCCGCCAGCGCGTCACCGCGATCGTCGACGAGTCGGCCGTCGTGGTTGCGCTGCCGGGCTAGGGCCTGTTCACCCTATTTCCGGGGATCGCGTTGCCACGCGAAGGGGCTGGATGCAAGGCGCCTGCGCGCAGCAAGGCTTTCGCCTTGCAAGCGCGGGCAACGCCGCAGACGGCCCCTTCGCGCGGCAACCCGAAGGGAAGGCATGCCAGGACGAGCCACTCAGCGTTGCGCTCCTAGCATGTGCCAACGCACATGCCGCGTCACGCGCCTTGATTGGCCCGTCCTGGCATGCCTTCGCGACCCCGGAAATAGGGGGAACAGGCCCTAGGCAGCGACCTTGAGCCGGGCCAGTTCCTGCCGGATCAGCTCGGCGCTGCCGGGCCGCACCAGCCGTCCGAGCTCCTGCCCGTCGCGCATGAAGACGAACGTGGGCCACAGCTTGACCTTGAACGAGCGGCCCAGTGCCCGCCCGCTCCCATCTTCGATCTTCAAGTGGCGCAGCGCCGGCGCGTCGGCCAGCGCTTCGGCGAGCAGCGGCTGCGCTGCCTTGCAGAAGCCGCACCACGCGGTGCCGAACTCGACCAACGTAGGGCCGGGGAGAGCGTCGACCTCCGCACGCGAAGGCTCGCCCGTTGCATAGCTTGAGTTCATAGCTGGATTGTTGCTCACCCCCAGGTTGCCCGCACTTCGTGTCGGGCGCCCACCCCCTACCGGGGGCAACACCAGCGGCCCGGCGAAGCCGGCTCCGCGGTGTTCCCCCAGCGGGCCTGGCTGCGCCGGCCGAACGAAGAGGCGCAGTGGTCGCCTTGCGGCTGCGCGCAGCGCGCCCGTTCGGGGGCCGCGGCGGAACCGGCTTTGCCGGGCCGCAGGGCGGCGCCCCCGGTAGGGGGTGGGCGGCTACACGCAGTGAGCCAACCTGGGGGCGAGCAACACTTCCGGGGTCAGCTAATTAGCCTTCCATTGGCACTGATGACCGCCACGTCCACGAACTGGCTGCCTTCACGGTTGCCGCGGCCGTAGTTGATCTTGACGCCGCCGAGGTCATAGGCCTCGATGTGCTCGAGCGCGGCGATCACGCTCGCGCGCGTCGGCGACGGGCCGGCGCGGCGCAGGCCTTCGGCCAGCACGCAGGCGTCCATGTAGCCCTCCAGGCTCGGCAGCGAGAACTCCTTGTTGCCGCTGGCCAGCATGTCGGCCTGGTAGCGCCGCACGATCTCGTACTTGGTGGCGAACGGCGAGGGCACGACGATCGCGAAGCCCAGCCCGTGCGCCAGGTCGCCCATCGCGCCGAGCGAGCTGGCCGTGATCGACAGGCCATAGGCGCTGCTCTTGCCGCCTGCCTTGCGCAGTGCGCGGACGAAGGCCGGGGCGGTGCCGGCCAGGCCGATGATGACGATCTGCGGCGCGGCCGCGGCGATCTTCGCGGCGGCTGGATCGACCTCCATGCTGGTGGTGCCCGGCGTGCTGGCGATCACTGCCGGCTCGAGCTTGACCTTGGCCAGCGCGGCCTTGAAGCCCGCCAGCAGCGACTGCCCGAGCGGGTCTTCAGAATAGACGATGCCGATGCGCGACTGGCCGAGCACGGCCGCGGTGGCGATCAGCCGCTCGAGTTCCTGGTCGTAGTTGGCGCGCACCCAGAAGGTGTTCGGCGCCGCCTTCTTGCGCAGCGACACGGTGCCGGTGTTCGGGCCGACCACCGCCATGCCGGGAACCGCGTCAATGACTGCGGCCGCCTGGCGGGTGCCCAGCGGGTGCAGCATCGCCAGCACCGAGCCGTCGGCGGCGAAGGCGAGCGCGTTGGCCTTGGCGATCTCGGGCTTGAACTGGTCGTCGGCCATGATCAGCTCGACCTTCGTGCCGCTGATGCCGCCGGCGCGGTTGAGTGCGTTGAAGTACGCCGACGAGCCCACGAACAGGCCGGCGCCGTTGGCCTTCTCGACGCCGCTGTTGTCGAAGGTGGCACCGACGCGGATGGCCCTGGCCTGTGCGAACGCCGGCCATCCCAGGGCGGCAGCGGCACCCATGCCGACGCCGCCGGCCAGGCGCGCGATGGCCTGGCGCCGGCCGGGTTTCGACGGCATGGATTGAGATCGGGCCTTGGATTCGCTCATGGTCAACGTCCTGTCGCGCCGCCGGGTCGGCGATCAATTTTTAGCAAACGCTGACAATAGCAACAAAATGTAAGAAAGTCACTAGCAATGACCCCGGCCCAGCTTGCGGTAGACCGTGGCGCGGCTGATGCCGAGCGCGCGCGCCGCCTGCGCCACGTTGCCGCGGGCATCGTCCACGGCTTTGCGGATCATCGCCGACTCGACATCGCGCAGCCGAGGAAGCTGGGTGGCCGCGGCGGCGGCCGCCGGCGTTCCCTGCCGTGGCATCCGGGGCCTGGCCTGCACGCGCAGCCCCGACCACAGCGGCACCTCGAGCGCCGGGTCGCCGCGTCGCGCGGCATCGAACAGCATCTGCGGCGGCAGCGCGAACAGGTCGTTGCAATGCAGCGACGGGCGGCTGCCCAGCGGCTGGTGCAGCATGTGGCGCGCGGCCGCATTGGCGCCGGTCACGTTGCCGTCGGCGTCGATGCACAGCAGGCCTTCGGTGTCGGCACCCACGCTGCTGCCCGGCCAGCCGATCTGCAGCAGCAGTTCGCAGGGGTGGCCCTGCACCAGCGCGTTCTCGATGCTGCGGGCCGAGGACGCCGCGAGGTGCCGCAGCTCGGGCCGCTCGACCACCTGCACGCCGGTCAGGTCCAGCATGCCGATGCAATCGCCCTGCGGACCGAAGAGCGGCGCACCGGCGCAGCTGTAGATGCTGGTGTCGTCGAAGAAGTGCTCGCCGCGATGCAGCCACACCGATTCGTGCTCGGCCAGCGCGGCGCCGATCGCGGTGGTGCCGACCGCGCGCTCCGACAGGTCGACGCCGATGCGGGCGATGTCGCGCGCATGCCGGGCCGCCGCGTCGCTGCCGGAGGGCAGGGCGCCGACGTCGACCACGATGCCGTCGGCGTCGGTCAGGATCGCGAAGTAGCGCGTGTCCGCGATCGCGCGCGACAGCCGGTCGAGCACCGGCCGCGCGGCCAGCAGCAGCGCACGGTTGCGTTCGGCCACCTGCCGCGCGTGCGGCGCCGAGACCGGATCGAAACTCACGCGCTGCTGCGGCCGGTGGCCGGCCGCCAGGCAGCGCTGCCAGGAACGCACGAGCCAGGGCTCGACGCGCGGGGCCAGCGGTTCGGCCGCGCGCTCGCCGTCGATCCATTCGCGTCGCGCCTGGGCGATGGTGAGGGAGCGCTCGGGCAGGGGCGAAGCGGAGTGGGGCGTCATCGTGTGGGATCGGGCCCGCAAGGGCGCCTGTTCGGAGGCTCGCCGCACGGCAAGCTGTTTCATTTTGAGAATTTCGAGGGCAACGCGCAAGCGCCTAGGGTTTTGCCTAGGATGGTGCCCCGGTCGGGCGTCCAAGATTCAATCGGCCGATTCAGCCATCACCTATACGGAGACAGCCAACATGCAGGTTCCTTTCACGGTCAACGGCCGCGAAGTCACGGTCGACGCGCCCCCGAACACCTTCCTCGTGCAAGCGATTCGCGAGCATCTCCACCTGACCGGCACCCACGTCGGCTGCGACACCGCGCAGTGCGGCGCCTGCACGGTCCACGTCAACGGCCGCGCGGTGAAGTCGTGCAACGTGCTGGTCGCCCAGGTGGCCGGCGCGACCATCACCACCATCGAGGGCATCGCCCAACCCGATGGCACCATGCACCCGATGCAGGCGGCGTTCAAGGAGTGCCACGGCCTGCAGTGCGGGTTCTGCACGCCCGGCATGGTGATGAGCGCCATCGACCTGTGCACCCATCACCCCAAGTCGAGCGAGACCGAGATCCGCGAGCTGCTCGAGGGCAACCTGTGCCGCTGCACCGGCTACCAGAACATCGTCAAGGCGGTGCAGATGGGCGGCGAGGCGATGTCCGCCGCGCCGGCCAAATCCACCGCCACGGCCTGAGGAGCACGACATGGGCGCACCCGATTTCGCAGGACTGCCGCACATCGGCGAGTCACTCAAGCGCAAGGAAGACTACCGCTTCCTGACCGGCGCCGGCCAGTACACCGACGACATCGACCTGGCCAACCAGACCCATGCCGTGTTCGTGCGCTCGCCGCACGCGCACGCCACCCTGAAGTCCGTCGACACCGCGGCCGCGCTGAAGATGCCCGGCGTGGTCGGCATCTTCACCGGCAAGGACATCGAAGGAAAGATGGGCGGCCTGCCCTGCGGCTGGCTCATCAACAACCCCGACGGCACGCCGATGAAGGAGCCGATGCACCCGATCCTCGCGATCAACAAGGTGCGCTATGTCGGCGACCACGTCGCGATGGTGGTGGCCGAGACCGTCGAGCAGGCCAAGAACGCGGCCGAGGCGGTGGTGGTCGACTACGACGTCCATCAGGCCCTGGTCAGCGTGGCCGATGCCGCGAAGAAGCAGAGCGGCGTGACGATCCACGACGAGGCCCCCGACAACCAGTGCTACAAGTGGGCGATCGGCGACAAGGCGGGGGTCGATGCCGCCTTCGCCAATGCGGCGCATGTCACCAAGCTCGATCTCGTCAACAACCGGCTGATCCCGAACGCGATGGAGCCGCGCGTCGCGATCGGCAGCTACAGCCGCGCGAACGAGGAATACGTCCTCTACGTGTCGAACCAGAACCCGCACGTCGAGCGGCTGCTGATGACCGCCTTCGTGCTCGGCCTGCCCGAGCACAAGGTCCGCGTGATCGCGCCCGACGTCGGCGGCGGCTTCGGCTCGAAGATCTATCTCTACGCCGAAGACGTGTGCCTGACCTGGGCCTCGAAGCAGCTCAACCGCAGCATCAAGTGGACCGGCGAGCGCTCCGAGTGCTTCCTGTCCGACGCGCACGGCCGCGACCATGTGAGCCATGCCGAGATGGCGATGGATGCGCAGGGCAAGTTCCTGGCGCTGCGGGTGCACACCAATGCCAACCTGGGCGCCTACCTGTCGACCTTCTCGACCGCGGTGCCGACCATCCTCTACGCGACCCTGCTGGCGGGCCAGTACGCGACGCCGCAGATCTACGTCGAGGTCGATGCCTGGTTCACCAACACCGCGCCGGTCGATGCCTACCGCGGTGCCGGCCGGCCCGAGGCCACCTACCTGCTCGAGCGCCTGGTGTCGCGTTGCGCCTGGGAGATGAACCTGGGCCAGGACGAGATCCGCAAGCGCAACTTCATCACCACCTTCCCCTACCAGACCCCGGTGGCGTTGCAGTACGACACCGGCGACTTCCACGCCTGCATGACCAAGTCGCAGGCGCTGGCCGACGTGGCCGGGTTCGCTGCGCGCCGGTCGGCCAGCGAGGCGCAAGGCAAGCTGCGCGGCATGGGCTACTCGAGCTACATCGAGGCCTGCGGCATCGCGCCGTCGAACATCGCGGGGGCGCTCGGCGCGCGTGCCGGCCTGTTCGAATGCGGCGAGATCCGCGTCCATCCCACCGGCAGCGTGACCGTCTTCACCGGTTCGCACAGCCACGGCCAGGGCCACGAGACCACCTTCGCGCAGGTGGTGGCGGCGCGCCTGGGCATCGCGGTGGAAGCGGTCGACGTGGTGCACGGCGACACCGGCCGCGTGCCTTTCGGCATGGGCACCTACGGCTCGCGCTCGATTTCGGTCGGCGGTGCGGCGATCATGAAGGCGCTCGACAAGATCGAGGCCAAGGCCAAGAAGATCGCGGCCCACCTGATGGAGGCGAGCGACGCCGACATCGAATTCGCCAACGGCGAGTTCACGGTCAAGGGCACCGACAAGAAGATCCCGTTCGGCCAGGTGGCGCTGACGGCTTACGTGCCGCACAACTACCCGCTCGACAAGCTCGAACCGGGCCTCAACGAGACCGCCTTCTACGACCCGACCAACTTCACCTTCCCGGGCGGCACCTACATCTGCGAAGTCGAGATCGACAAGCAGACCGGCGAAGTGCGGGTCGATCGCTTCACCGCGGTCGACGACTTCGGCACCATCATCAATCCGATGATCGTCGAGGGCCAGGTGCATGGGGGCCTGGTGCAGGGCATCGGCCAGGCGCTGATGGAGAACTGCGTCTACGACGAGAGCGGCCAGCTGCTCACCGGCAGCTTCATGGACTACGCGATGCCGCGCGCCGCCGACTTCCCGCAGTTCAAGCTCGACACGGTCTGCACGCCGTGCACCCACAACCCGCTGGGCACCAAGGGTTGCGGCGAGGCCGGGGCCATCGGCTCGCCGCCGGCCGTGATCAACGCAGTGCTCGACGCGCTGGCACCGCTGGGCGTCAAGGACTTCGACATGCCGGCATCGCCGCACCGCGTCTGGGAGGCGATGCAGAAGGCCCGCCCCGCCGCGGTCCCGCAGCCCTCGCTGGCCGCCAGCACCCAAGGCCGGCCCGCTCCCTGAACATCCGGAAGGAAATCACACCATGTACGCCTTCACCCTCGAACGTCCCACCAGCCTGGCCGATGCGGTCAAGCTCGCCGAAGCCGGCGCCAAGCCGCTGGCCGGCGGCCAGACCTTGCTGGCTTCGATGAAACTGCGGCTTTCCGCGCCCGAGCAGCTGGCCGACCTCAGCGCCGTCAAGGAGCTCACCGGCATCAGCAAGGCCGGCGATGCCTTCCTGATCGGCGCCATGTCGCGCCACCTCGATGTCGCCAACCACGCCGAGATCAAGGCCACCTATCCGGCGCTCGCCGACCTGGCGTCGGGCATCGGCGACCGGCAGGTGCGCGCCATGGGAACGCTGGGCGGCTCGGTCGCCAACAACGATCCGGCGGCCTGCTATCCCAGCGCGGTGCTGGCCTCCGGCGCCACGGTCATCACCAGCAAGCGCGAGATCGCGGCCGACGATTTCTTCCAGGGCCTCTTCACCACCGCGCTCGAGGACGGCGAGCTGATCAAGGCGATCCGCTTCCCGATCCCGCAGCGGGCCGCCTATGTGAAGCTGCGCCAGAAGGCGTCGAACTTCCCGCTGGTCGGTGTGTTCCTTGCGCAGTACCCGAGCGGCGTGCGCGTGGCGGTCACAGGCGCGGGCAACGGCGTGTTCCGCCACAAGGGCCTCGAGGACGCGCTGAACAAGGCCTTCACGCCCGAGTCGGCGGCCGGCGTCAAGATCGACGCCGCCAATCTCAACAGCGACCTGCATGCCTCGGCCGACTATCGGGCCAACCTGATCTCGGTGCTGACGCAGCGCGCCGTGACGAAGGCGCTCGGATAAGCTCATCGAGATGATCGACACCACGCCTGCCACGACCTCATCACCGTTCCCTTCCATCGATGCGGTCGTGCAGGCGCTGCAAGGCGTCGGCTACTACGCCGATCGGCGGCTCGCGACCGCGGTGTTCCTGGCGCTCAAGCTGCAGCGGCCGCTGCTGCTCGAAGGCGAGCCCGGGGTCGGCAAGACCGAGCTGGCCAAGGCCCTGTCGGCCGCGCTCGGGCGCGAGTTGCTGCGCCTGCAGTGCTACGACGGCCTGGAGCAGCGCGAAGCCCTCTACGAGTGGAACTACGCGGCGCAGCTGCTGCACATGCGCGCCGCCGAAGCGCATGGCGCATCGAGCGACATCGAGTCCGAGGTCTACCAGCCGCGCTACCTGATCCGCCGGCCGCTGCTGCAGGCGCTGCAGGCGCCGGCCCCCGGTGCGGTGCTGCTGATCGACGAGGTCGATCGCGCCGACGAACCCTTCGAGGCCTTCCTGCTCGAGTACCTCGGCGAGTACCAGGTCAGCATCCCCGAGCTGGGGACGGTGCGGGCGCTGGTCTCGCCGGTCACGCTGCTGACGAGCAACCGCACGCGCGAGCTCAACGATGCGGTCAAGCGGCGCTGCCTCTATCACTGGCTCGACTATCCGGAGAGGGAGCGCGAGCTCGCCATCGTGCGCGCCCAGGTGCCGCAGGCCGCGGCGGTGCTTTCGGAGCAGGTCGCCACCTTCGTCGGCCGGCTGCGCACCGCGCCCTTCGTGAGCGCTTTCCAGCGTGCGCCGGGCATCGCCGAAAGCGTCGAATGGGCCAAGGCCCTGATCGCGCTCGACACGGTCGAGCTCGACCCCGAAGTGGTGGTCGACACCGCCGGCATCCTGTTCAAGCAGCGCGACGACGTCGCCGCGCTGACGCGCGAGCTGGCCTCCGAGCTGCTCAAGCCCGAGGAGGAGGCCGCGTCTTGACCGAGCGCGTGCAGCAGCTCGGCGATGCGCGCCGCGGCAAGCTGGCGGGCAATCTGGCGGGCTTCGGCCGCGCGCTGCGGCGTGCCGGCGTGCGCACCGACGCGATGCGCATCGGGCTGGCGGCCGAGGCCGCGATGCTGGTCGGCGTCGACAGCCGCAGCGACTTCGCCGCCGCGATGGAGGCCGTGATGATCAGCCGCGAGGAAGACCGGGGGGTGTTCCGCGAGCTCTTCGACGCCTGGTTCCGCGATCCCGAACTGGCCAACAAGCTGCTGGCGCAGATGCTGCCCAGCGCCGAGGGCAAGGCCGAGCCCTCGAAACGCCGGCCGCGGGTGCGCGAGGCGCTGGCGGCGCCGCGCGACGCGGTCAAGCCGGCCCAGACCGAGCGCGAGATCGACTTCGATGCCGCGATGACGGCCAGCGACCGGCAGCGGGTCCACCATGCCGATTTCAACGCGCTGGGCGCCGCCGAGTACCGGCTGGTCGAACGGCTCGCGCGCGACATCTCGCTGCCGGTGCCGACGCTGCCGTCGCGGCGGCTGCGGCCCGCCGGCGACGGCGGCGTGCATTCGCGCATGCACTGGCCCGGCGTGCTGCACGAGGCCGCGCGCACCGGCGGCGAGATGCTGCGGCTGCCGCGGCTGTCGCGCCGCCGGCAGCCGCTGCCGCTGCTGGTGCTGGTCGATGTCTCGGGCTCGATGGAGCGCTATGCCCGGCTGCTGCTGGCCTTTCTGCACGCGGCGACGCGGCGTTCGGGCCGCCGCGACGTGTTCGCCTTCGGCACCCAGCTGACCGACCTGACGCCGGCCTTCCGCATCGCCGACACCGACGCGATGCTGGCCGCGGCCAGCGCGGCCATCGACGATTTCGCCGGCGGCACCCGGTTCGGCGAATCGCTGGCCGAGCTGCGGCATGGCCATGCGCGCCGCCTGACCGGGCGCCGCACGCTGGTGCTGGTGATCAGCGACGGACTGGACACCGGCGAGCCCGAGGCGCTCGAGCGCGAGCTGCTGTGGCTCAAGCGCCATTCGCGCCGGCTGCTGTGGCTCAATCCGCTGCTGCGCTACGAGGGCTATGCGCCCCTGGCGCGCGGCGCGGCCGTGCTGCACCGCCATGCAGACGCGATGCTGGCGGTTCACAATCTCAGTGCCCTCGAACAACTGGCTGCCAGCCTGGCGGCCCTGATGCGCGCCGGCCGCTAGGGCCGCACCCTCCCAACGACCACAAGGAATCCACCATGGAAATGCTCGGCAACCGCCGCCTCGGCGTCACGCGGCAACAGGCCTGGGACGCGCTCAACGATCCCGAGACGCTCAAGAAATGCATCCCGGGCTGCGACCGGTTCGAACTCACCGGCGACAACGAGTACACGGTCGGGCTGGCGCTCAAGATCGGCCCGGTGTCGGCCAAGTTCGCCGGCAAGGTGACGCTGGCGGACATCCAGGCGCCGGACAGCTACAAGCTGTCCTTCGAAGGGCAGGGCGGCGTGGCCGGCTTCGCCAAGGGCGCATCGAGCGTGTCGCTGAAGCCGGTGGCCGATGGCGGCGAGGGCTGCGAGCTCGACTACACCGTGCAGGCTCAGGTCGGCGGCAAGATCGCGCAGATGGGCCAGCGCCTGATCGATGGCGCCGCCAAGTCGACCGCGGACGACTTCTTCAAGCGCTTCGACGCCGAGATGCAGAGCCGCTACGGCCCGCCGCCCGAGGAGGCGGCGGACGAAGCGGCGGGCCCCGGCCGAAAAGACCGGGGCCATGGCGGGCTTCATGCAAAAGCTCGGCATCGGCAAGAAGGCCGCGCCCGAGCCGGACAAGGACGCCGGCTGAGCAGCGAGCGGCAAACGGGAGCAAGCGATATGGAAAATCTCGACGTCATGGTGCTGCGCACCCTGCGCGACTGGCGGCTGGCCGGCCGTCGCGCGCTGCTCTCGACCGTGGTGCGCACCTGGGGTTCGTCACCGCGCCCGATCGGCTCGATCATGGCGCTGGCCGAGGACGGCGCGGTGGTCGGTTCGGTCTCGGGCGGCTGCATCGAGGACGACCTGATCGCGCGCTACAGCCGCGCCCATGGCGACGGCGTGATGCCCACGGGGGCTCCGGCGCTGGTCAAGTACGGCATCACGGCCGACGAGGCGCACCGCTTCGGGCTGCCCTGCGGCGGCACGCTCGAACTGCTGCTCGAGTACGACCCCGACGCCGCGTCGCTGCAGGCGCTGGTGGCGGCGCTCGAGCAGGGGCGCCTGATGCAGCGCACGGTCAGGCTGGCCGACGGCGCGGCCACGCTGGCCGAGGCCAGCTCGCCGGCCGAGCTGTCGGTCGACGACACCGAGCTGGTCAACACCTTCGGCCCCGAGTACCGCATGCTGCTGATCGGCGCCGGCCAGCTGGCCGAGTACCTGGCGACGATGGCCAAGTTCAGCGGCTTCGCGGTCACGCTGTGCGATCCGCGGGTCGAGTACCACACGGCCTGGACGCTGCCGGGCGTGGCCATCACCACCGAGATGCCCGACGACGCGGTGGTCGCCTTCAAGCCCGATCGCCGGACCTGCGTGGTGGCGCTCACGCACGACCCCAAGCTCGACGACCTGGCGCTGCTCGAGGCGCTGCAGAGCGAGGCCTTCTATGTCGGCGCGATCGGCTCGCGGCGCAATGCCGAGGCGCGGCGCGAACGCATGATCGAGCACTTCGAGCAGACCGAGCAATCGCTGGCCCGGCTGCGCGGCCCGATCGGCATCTACATCGGCAGCAAGACGCCGCCCGAGATCGCGGTCAGCGTGATGGCGGAGATCCTGGCCGTGAAGAACGCGGTGGCCCTGCCGCGCGAGGCCGCGGTCGCCGTGGCCAAGGCCGCGGCCGCCTGAGCGCGTCAACCCAGGTGCGGGCGCCAGCCCGAGGGGCGGCTCAGCGCTTGCGCGGACCGAGGAGTTCGGCGAGAAAGGTCGTGTTGCGACCCATGGCCCGCTGCATCTTCCGCGATTCGCGGGCCTCGGTCCGGGCCATCGAGAACACGAAGGCACCGGCGATGAGCGCGAAGCACAGGACTGCCGCGACCAGAAGGCCGAGCGGTCCGGCCAGATACCCCGCGAGGGCGATGACTGCGATGTTGAGCAGGAGGATGAGCGCGCGCATGGAGCAAAAGGCTATCAGAGAAGGGGCGCGCCGTCGTGTGAATTAGTGCCGGATCCGGCCCTCGGTCCGCTATTCCGCGGCGCTGGGGGCGCCGCCCCCCGGACCCTCGAAGGCGGCGAGCAGCAAGGGCGTGAGGCCGTGCATGCCCATCGCCCCGGCCGGCATGGGCAGCAGGCCCGGCGTGAAGCCGGCGGCCTCCAGCCGCTTCAGCAACGAGGCGTCGTTGCTGATGACGTGGACCGGCACATCCCAGGAGGCGTTGCGGCCGCTCACGCTCGCCATGGGCTGGTGGTCGCCGATCACGATGGTGAGCATGTTCGGCGGCGCGCGGCCGCCGACGTAGTCGCCCAGCCAGCGGAAGGTATAGGCCAGCGATTCGAGGTAGGCGGGCACCGGTTCCAGCCAGGAGATCGGTGCGGCCAGGGCGTGGGCGACTTCGGCCGGCGTGTAGGCGTCGGCGCGCAGCAGCCGGGGCCAGTCGTCCACGAAGGGCGCGAGCGGCCGGAACGGTGCGTGGCTGGCCAGCGTCGGGAAGACGACCAGCCGTGGCGCGCGGCGTTCGGGCGGCAGCGCCAGCTCCTGCGTGTGCAGGAGTGCCATCGACGCCTGGTCCGGCACCTGCCAGTGGCCGAGGGCCGGTCCGCGGTAGCCGATGCTGCGGGCATCGGCGTAGCGGTCGAAACCATAGAAGCTGCCTTCGGGCCAGGGCCGCTGCAGCCCGGGCATCCAGCTCACCGTGCGGTAGCCATGTCGCTTGAACTGACGCACCAGCGTCGGTCGGTCGGTGGCCAGCAGCAGTTCGTAGTCGCCCGGTTCGCCGGTGTCGATGCCGCTCAGCAGCGCCGAATGGGCGAGCCACGAGGCGCCGCCGAAGGTCGGAGAACGCACCCGCGCCGACACCACCTGGCGCCCGCCGGCCTGCAGTGCGCGCGCCAGCTGCGCGCGGTGCGGCGCCAGCCATGCCGCCTGCCGCGGATCGTCGAGCGTGCTGGCGCCATAGGATTCGGCGAAGATCAGCAGCACGTCGGCGCCGCCCAGGCCCGCGAGCGCGGTGTCGAAGGCCGGGCTGGTGGGCAGCCGCGCGCCCGCGGGCCCGGGCGACCACAGGCCTGCGAGCAGTTCCGCCTGGCGCGCGAGGATCGGCGCCACCGGCATCGAGAAGAACCAGCGTGTGTCGCGGCCGCCGACGCCCTGCAGCGCGAACGCGGCGAGCAGGGCGGCACCGGCCAGGCCGATCGCGGGCTGCGGCCGTCGCCAGGCCAGTTCGCGCGCAAGCATCGACCAGCAGCGGTGCGCGATCGCGTACACCGCGCCCAGGGCGCTCGCCACCGCGGCGGCGCCCAGCGCGATCTGCCACCCGGCCGCGTTGCCCATCCGCAGCACCTCGAACACGTGCTGCCCGTCCCAGTACAGGTTGATCTGGCGGCCGAAGACCGCCGACGCCGTGACCTCGGCATAGCGCGTCGCGACCCAGAACACGGTGAGGATCGAGAGCGCGCGCAGCAACCCGACGCCGGCGTAGCCGCGCAGCCGGATCCACAGTGCCAGCGCGCCCACGGCCATGCAGAGCTCGAACGACAGGCGCAGCCCCGGCAGCGCCCACCAGGTCGGCCAGACGTTCTCCAGCGTCAGCAGCGCGTTGAGCAGCGCGAAGGGCAGGCCGAAGCGCAGCAGCCAGCCTCCCCACCCGGGCCACGGCGCCGCGGCCCTCACTTGCGCTGCGCCTCGAACTCGATGATCAGCGGCACCTCGTCGCCGACCCACGCGTTGCTGACGCCGTAGCTCATGCCGTGGCTGCTGCGCTTGAAGCTGCCGCGCGCCGACACGCCCATGGTGTAGACCTTGTCGATCGGCGAGGGTCCGCTCTTGTTCCAGGTGGCCGTGAGCGTCAGCGGCTGCGGCCGGCCCAGCAGCTCGAGCTGGCCGGGGATCTCGAATGTGCGTTCGCCGGTGCGGCGGGCGCCGTCGGCCGTGAACACCATGCGCGGGAACTGCGCCGTGTTGAGGAAGTCCGCGCTCTTCAGGTGCTGGTCGCGCTTGGCGTAGTTGCTGAACACGCTCTGGGTGTCGACCTCGATGCGCAGCTTGCCCAGCGTGCCGGTGGCCTCGTCGAAGTCGTAGCTGCCGCGTGCGGCGCGGAACATCCCGAGCACTTTCGCATAGCCCAGGTGGTCGACCATGAAGGCGACCGTGATGTGGTTCGGGTCGAGCTCGTAGTGCGCCGTCTCGGCCCGGGCCGGCACGGCCGATGCGCCCAGGCAGAGCAGGGCGAAGACGCTTGCGGCGGGCAAGCGCGAGCTGGTCATGGCGCAGGCTCCGGGCTCGAAGGGCGGGCGCCCGGGCGACGGCGCCGGCGGGCCAGCCAGGCCAGGTCGGCCGCGAAGGAAGCGCTCAGCGCCGCCAGGCTGGCGGCGGCGATGGCGCGGCTCCAGGGCGGCGCGATGATGGGTCCGAGGCAGACGATCAGGCTGGTGATCTGCACCACGCACACCGCCTTGCGCCGCTGGCTCGGCGGCAGCGGGCGTGCCAGCCAGGGCAGCGCCCGGCCGGCCAGCACGAAGGCGTAGCGCATCAGCCCCGCGGCCAGGATCCAGCCGCCGGCCTTGTCGAAGTGAATCACCAGCAGGGACAGGACCAGCACCAGCAGCGCGTCGGTCTCCATGTCGAAGCGGGCCCCGAACTCGCTTGCCAGCCCCTGGGCGCGCGCCAGCGGACCGTCGAGCGCATCCCACAGCGCCGCGGTGGTGGCGACGGCGATCGCGCCCCAGGCCAGGCCGGTGGCGTCGGTGAGCGGCTCGCCGACGCCGGCGGCGAGCAGCGCGACCAGCGCCAGCCGTGCCAGCGTCACGCGGTTGGCGGCGCCGAAGCGTGGATGCGGCGCATGGGCCGGCAGGGCGCGCAGGACCAGGGCGAAGCCCAGGCCGAACACGGCCAGCGCGCGGACGCCGAACCAGGGGCCGAGCCCCGCCGCGAGCTTCACGCCGGCGGCCAGCAGCAGGAGCAGTGCCAGGCAGGACAGCGCCTCGCGCCAGGCATCGCGGCGCAGCACATTCTGCGAGGGCATCGCCTTAAGATCGCATTCCATGGTTTGACACTGGGATCGCTCGCGACCTGCGGGCGCTGAAAACAGCATGCCAGCATATTCGCCTCCTGTCTTGTCCGCCGAGTCCCGCGCCTGCTGGATCGAGGCGCCGGGACGGGCGTCGATCCGCACCGAGCCGGCGCCTGCGCCCGGCGCCGGCGAGGTGCGGGTCCGGGCGCTGCACAGCGGCATCAGCCGTGGCACCGAGCTGCTGGTGTTTCGCGGCGAGGTGCCGGCCAGCGAGTTCCACCGGATGCGGGCGCCTTTCCAGGACGGTGACTTCCCGGCCCCGGTCAAGTACGGCTATGCGAGCGTCGGCATCGTCGAGCAGGGCCCCGAGGCGATGCGCGGCCGCGCCGTCTTCTGCCTTCATCCGCACCAGACCCGCTACGTGGTGCCGGCCGAAGCGGTGCATCCGCTGCCCGAAGGCCTGCCGCCGGCGCGCGCCGTGCTGGCCGCCAACATGGAAACTGCGGTCAATGCCCTCTGGGATGCGGCGCCGCGGCTGGGCGACCGCATCGCGGTGGTCGGCGGCGGCGTCGTCGGCCTGCTGGTCGCGTGGCTGGCCGGCCGCCTGCCCGGCTGCGAGGTCGAGCTGGTCGATGTCCGGGCCTCCCGGCGCGCGGTGGCCGAGCGCCTCGGCGTGGCCTTCGCAATGCCGCAGGACGCACGGCCCGGCGCCGATCTGGTGCTGCATGCCAGCGGCCAGCCGCAGGGCCTGGTCACGGCGCTGCGGCTGGCGGCCTTCGAGGCCACGGTGGTCGACCTCAGCTGGTATGGGCAGCGCGAGGTGCCGCTGCCGCTGGGTGAAGCCTTCCATTCGCAGCGCCTCGTGCTCAAGAGCTCGCAGGTCGGCCATATCGCGGCGGCCCAGCGGGCCCGCTGGTCGCACCGGCGCCGCCTGGCGCTGGCCCTGTCGCTGCTGCGCGATCCGGCGCTCGACCTGCTGATCACCGACAGCGCGCCCTTCGACCAGTTGCCCGAGGTGCTGGCCCGCCTCGCCGCCGGTGCGCCGGACACGCTGTGCCAGCGCATCGACTACCCCTGAACCGCAGAGGAACCCCCCGCATGTACAGCGTCAATGTCCGCGACCATTTCATGATCGCCCACAGCTTTCGCGGCGAGGCCTTCGGGCCCGCCCAGCGCCTGCATGGTGCCACCTACGTGGTCGATCTCGAACTGCGCCGCGCCGAACTCGATGCCGACGGCATGGTGGTCGACATCGCGCGGGCGACCGAGGTGCTGCGCAGCGTGCTGGGCGCGCTCAACCTGCGCAACCTCGACGACGATCCGGCCTTCGCGGGCCGGAACACGACCACCGAGTTCCTGGCGCGCGTGATCTTCGATCGCATCGCCGCAGGCATCGCGGCCGGCGATCTCGGGCCCCATGCGAGCGGGCTCTCGGGCCTGCGCGTGCGGCTCAACGAATCGCACGTGGCCTGGGCCGCCTACGAGGGCGCGCTGCCGGCGCGCGCGGGTTGACCGCGCGCTGCAGCTTCCTGGTGCCGGGCGATCTCGGCACCCGCACCGGCGGCTATGCCTACGACCGCCGCATCATCGACGGCCTGCGCGCGGCGCACTGGCAGGTCGAGGTGCAGTCGCTGGGTCCCGGCTATCCGGCCCCCGGTGCGGCGGCAGAAGCCATGGCGCGTCGCGTGGTCGAGGGCCTCGCCGACGACACGCTGGTGGTGGTCGACGGCCTGGCGTTCGGCGTCCTGGCCGAGCTGGCGGCCGCGCACGCGCAGCGGCTGCGGTGGGTGGCGCTGGTGCATCACCCGCTGTCGCTGGAGACCGGGCTCGCCCCCGAGCGGCAGCGCAAACTGTTCGACAGCGAACGGCGCGCGCTGGCTTCTGCGCGCGGCGTGATCGTCACCAGTCGCGCCACCGCGCGGGCGCTGGCGGCCTTCGACGTCGACGCCGCGCGCATCGCGGTGGTCGAACCCGGCACCGATCCCGCCGCGCTGGCGCAGGGCTCGGGCCCGGCCGGGCTGGTGCTGCTGTGCGTCGCCACCGTGACCCCGCGCAAGGGCCACGCGCTGCTGGTCGAGGCGCTGGCCGGGCTGCGAGACCGCCCATGGACGCTGCATTGCGCCGGCAGCCTCACGATGGACCCGGCATGCGCGGCGGCACTGGCCGGGGCCGTCGACGCGCTGGGGTTGAAGGGGCGCGTGCTGCTCCATGGCGAGCGCGACGAGGCCGGATTGCGAGCGCTCTACGCGACCGCCGATGTCTTCGTGCTGCCCTCCTTCCACGAAGGCTACGGCATGGCGCTGGCCGAGGCGCTGGCCCACGGGCTGCCGGTGATCAGCACCCAGGCGGGCGCCATTCCGGACACGGTGCCGGCGGCTGCGGGCCTGCTGGTTCCGCCGGGCGAGGTCGACGCGCTGCGTGCCGCCTTGCAGCGCGTGCTGGACGACGCCGGCCTGCGGGCGAGGCTCTCCGAAGGTGCGCGCGAGGCCCGGCGCCACCTGCCGACCTGGGCCGACAGTGCGGCGCGATTCGCCGCCGCGCTCACGCCCGCCGAGCGCGCGGCATCCGCATGACCGGCTTCAGCGCCGACTGGCTCGCGCTGCGCGAGCCCTTCGATCGATCGGCGCGCGGCGCGTCCGCCGCCGCCTTCGATCTGCCGGCGCTGGCCCGGCGCCGGCGCCGGCGCCGCAGCGACCCGGTCCTCGGGGTGCTCGACCTGGCCTGCGGCACCGGCGCCAACCTGCGCGAGCTGGCGCCCCGGCTGGGCGGTTCGCAGCGCTGGCTGCTGGTCGATCACGACCCGCTGCTGCTGGCCACGCTCCCCCGCGCACTCGCGGCCTGGGCCGAGACCGAGGGGTTCCTGTTCGGCCACCAGGCCGGGGGTTTCGGCATCGAGGGGCCGGGCTGGCGCGCCGATGTCGAGCCGTTGCGGATCGACCTTGCGCAGGACCTGGCGGCGTTGCCGCTGGCCCAGGTCGGGCTCGTCACGGCGTCGGCGCTGCTGGACCTGGTGTCGGCGGCCTGGCTCGACGACTTGCTGGCCCGCGCCTGCCACGCCGGGCAGGCGCTGCTGTTCGCACTGACGGTCGATGGGCGCCTGGACTGGACGCCGCGCGTGGCGGGCGACGATCGACTGGCGCGGCTCTTCGCGGCGCACCAGCGGCGCGACAAGGGCTTCGGCGCGGCGCTCGGCGGCGCCGCGGTGGACCTGGCGGCCGATCGGCTGGGTGCGCTGGGCTGCGAATTGAAGCTGGCGACCAGCGACTGGGTCATCGACGGCGGCGAGGGTGCGCAGGCGCAAGCCATGCTCGCCGCGATGGTGGCGGGCATCGCGGCCGCGGTCCGCGAGCAGGAGCCAGCTGCTGCCGCACTGGCCACCGATTGGGAGGCACGGCGCCTGCGTCTGCTCGCACGCACCCGCCTTCGCGTCGGGCACCGCGAACTGCTCGCGATGCCGCCCTAGGAGTCGGGGGGGCGGGGCGCTGCGCGGCAGTTGCAGGCCGGGCCGGCCGGCGCCGATGATCACCGGCGCGATGGACAGGTGCAGGCGGTCCAGGCAGCCCTGTGCGATGAAGCGCGACACGGTGACACCGCCGCCCTCGACGAACAGCACGCCGAGGCCGCGCCGCTGCAAGGCCGCCTGCAGCGCACGCAGGTCGGCGCTGCCATCGGGCCGTGTCAGGCCGGGCACGCCAAGCACCTGGTCGGCGCCCACGCGTTGCGCCGCTTCGGCCGCGCGGAGGGCATCGCAGGCGAGCAGGGTGGGGGCCTGGCGGTCGCAGAAGGCGCGCAAGGTCGCCGGCAGCCGCAGCGCCGGGTCGAGCAGGACGCGCACCGGATGCGGGCCGGGCACGCGGCGCGTGGTCAGTTGCGGGTTGTCGATGGCCGCGGTTGCGGCGCCCACGATGACCGCGTCGCACAAGGCGCGCAGGCGGTGCAGGTGCACCAGCAGCTCGGGTCCGTTGACGTAGTTCGAGTCGCCGCCGTGCGTGGCGATACAGCCGTCGAGGCTCTGGCCGAGCTGGCCGATGGCCCACGGCGCCCCGGCGTGCGGGCGATCGAGCAGGGGCTTGAGCAGGTCGAACAGTTCGAGGGCGTCGTCGTCCCACAGGCCCTGCAGGGCAAAGCCCCGCGTCGCGCTCCAGGCGACCGGCGGCCGGGCGTCCGGCGGCCGTGCCGCGCGGCCGCTGCGCCGTTGCGCCGCGATCTCCAGGCACAAGGGCCACAGGGCATCGATGCCGGGAAGGGTGGAAGAAGTTGTCCTCATCATGGAGACAGGCCTACCAGCGAGGCGTGTAGTAAGGGTCGTCCTGCCCGTCCCGCGGGGCCTGGACGTCGCGGTGGAGCGCCAGCGCGACGGCGGCCGCGACCCAGAGCGCCGCCACCGCGGCGACGATCAGCACGTCGACCGCGCGGTGCCGAAGTCCGGGTCGCGCCCATCGCACCATCGGCCCGGACAGCAGGGCGCCGGCCAGCAGCAGCAGCACCTCGGGCCGCACCGGCGTCAGCAGGGCCACGCCCTGCGCCAGCGTGAGCCAGGCGATCACCGACACCACCGCCCCGCAGACGCCGAAGCCGATGCGGGTCGCGAGCCAGAGCCACGGCGCGCAGCCGGCGATGGCGGCCGCGATCGACAGCCCAAGCTCGAACAGCAGCGCGGACCCGGAGATGAAAGCCACCGCGGCCAGCCCCAGGCTGGCCACCACGAGACTGACGGGCGCGGCGGCGTGCTCGGGCGGCGAACTCAGCACGGCGCCGATCACCGCCGCGCCGACGGCCCAGGTGGCGGCTTGCAGCGCCAATGGCTGGTCGCTGAGCCCGGCCAGCACCAGTGCCCACAGGACGCAGCTCGCGAGCCAGGTGGTCCGCATCACGGCCCGCATCCCCTCCAGGCCCACGCCGAGCAGGGCGGCCGCCGCGTAGATCCAGGGCAGCTCCTCCGTCAGGGTGCCGGGCGACAACTGCCATCCGAGGACCCAGGCCGAGCCGACGATGATCGCCGGCGCCACGCCGGCGGCGGCCCAGCGTCGGCCGTGCACCGCGCCCAGGCCGGCGTGCAGCAGGCCGGTCACCGCGAAAGAAAGCACGAGCGGCAGCGCCAGGCTCTCGAACAGCGGGTGATGGAAGTTCATGCCGGGCGGGTTGAGGGCGACGGCGAGACGCCCTGCGTCAGGGCCGCGTCATGCTGCGCCGCGAGCGCGCGGCGGAAGCCTTCACGTTGCTGCAGCCGTTCCCAGTAGGCCGCCACCGCATTCGGAAAGCGCGGCACCAGCTCGAGCTCGTTGGCCAGCATCAGCGCGTACCCGACCGAGATGTCGGCGACCGTGAAGCGGTCGGCGGCGAGGAACTCATGCTGGGCCAGCACCGCGTCGATGCCGCGCAGGCGGGCGATGAACCACTTGGCGTAGTCGTCGGCCGCCTGCGGCAGCTTGCGCGCGTCGGGCTCGAAGTGGCCGTAGCGCAGCACGATGGTCTGCGGAAAGGTCAGCGTCGCCTCGCCGTGATGCAGCCAGTTGAGCCAGGCGCCGAAGCCGGGCTCGCTCGGAAGCACCGCCAGCCCGCGCCGATTGTCCGGGTCGCAGCGCTGGGCCAGGTACTGGCACATCGCGGACGACTCGGTCATGCGGGTGTCGCCGTCGAGCAGCAGCGGCACCGTGCCCAGCGGATTGAGATCGAGGTAGCTGCGCTGGAGCGCCCGCGGCGGGAACGGCAGCATCCGCAGCTGGTACGGCGCGCCGAGCTCTTCGAGCGTCCAGAGCGGTCGGAACGATCGTGCGCTGACACAGTGATAGAGCTCGATCATCCCAATACCTTTTCTCGCAGTTCGCGCTTGAGGATCTTGCCCACCGGGCTGACCGGGAACTCCGCCATGATCTCCAGCCGCTCGGGCAGCTTGAAGGAGGCGATCTTCTGCCGGCGCAGGTAGGCGATCAGTTCGTCGAAGCCGAGCGTCGTGCCCGGCTGCAGGATGACGCAGGCGCAGGCCCGTTCGCCGAACACCGGATCGGGCAGGCCGATCAGCGCGACGCCCTTGACCTGCGGCAGGCCGAAGATCAGGTTCTCGATCTCGTCGCAGCTGATCTTCTCGCCGCCGCGGTTGATCAGGTCCTTGCGCCGGCCCTCGGTGAACACGTGGCGGCCGCGCTTGCGCACGATGTCGCCCATGCGGTAGAAGCCGTCGGCCGTGAAGGCCTCGGCGTTCTTCTCGGGCGCGTTGTAGTAGCCGCGGATGGTGTAGGGGCCGCGCGTCACCAGCTCGCCGGCCTCGCCGTCGGGCAGCTCGCGGTCGTCGTCGTCGAGCACCTTGATCTCGTCGTGCTCGCTGACCGGTGCGCCGGAGCTCTCGAGCAGCAGCGCCTGCGGATCGTCGAGCCGGGTCATGTTGATCAGGCCTTCGGCGGTGCCGTAGATCTCCTGCGGGGTGCAGCCGAACTGCGCGGCCACGCGCATGCGCAGCTCGGGCGCGAGCCGCGCGCCGCCGTTCTGGATCACCTTGAGCGACGACAGGTCGAAGCGCTTGGGCACTTCGCTGTCGAGCCAGCCGGCGATCAGCGGCACCACGCCGGCGATCACCGAAACCCGCTCGCGCTCGACGCCGGCGAACAGCGTTTCGGTGTCGGTGCCGGTGGCGATCACCACCGTGCCGCCGGCGAAGAAAGTGCCGAGCAGCCCCGGCGAGGCCAGGTTGTAGTTGTGGCCCAGCGGCAGGATGGCCATGAAGACGGTGTCGCGGTCGAAGCCCGCGGCCTGCGCGCAGAGGCGGGCGTTGAGCACGTAGTCGTTGTGGGTGCGCGGGATCAGCTTCGACACCGAGGTGGTGCCGCCGGACAGCAGCATGGTCGAGACCTCGTCGGGCGAAGGCCGCACGGCCGCGAGCCGGGCGATCGATGCGTGGTCGGTGACCGCGTCGCCCGCGATCAAGGGGTCCAGCGCGCGCTGTCCCGGTGCGGGTTCGCCGGCGACGATCAGGTGGCGCAGCGACGAGAACTCGGCGGCCAGCTCGGCCGCCATCGGGCGGTAGTCGAAGCTCCCGATCAGGTCGGGCAGCAGGTAGGCGCTCGCGCCCGAGGCCCGGATGAAGTGACGGACCTCGGCATGCCGATGCGCACGCAGCGCCATCACCGGAATCGCGCCCATCCAGTTGAGTGCGAGGTAGGCGATCACGAACTCCGGCACATTCGGCAACTGCACCACGACGCGCTCGCGCGGCTTCAGTCCGAGATCGAGCAGGGCCACCGCGAGGCGCCGCGAATCACGGACCAGCTCCTCATAGCTGATGCGCCGGTCGCCGAAGACCAGCGCCACCTTGTCGGGCGCCGCGCGCATGCTGCGTTCGACCATTTCGGCGACCGTGAGGTCTTCCCACAGGCCGAGCCTGCGGTATTCGCGGGCGGCCTCGGCGGGCCAGGGGATGCAGCCTTCGAGCATGGTGGGTTCCTCCGGTTCAGAAGCCGCGTTCCGGATGCAGCTTTTCGTAGGCTGCCGCGAGTTCGGGGTCGCGCTGCCGCACGTCCGCATGATCGACCCGGCCGCTGCGCGTGACGTAGTCGTAGGCGAAGGAGATCGGGTCGAGCGACAGCTTGGGGCCGAGGTTCTCATACCACTCGGTGCTCTTGATGGCCGCCTTCTGCAACGCGTCGGAGCCGGGTTGGCGGATTCGAACGAACTCATCGAGCATCGTCGGCACGTCCGGCCCGCAGGTCTTGCAGGCATCGAAGAGTGCGATCGAATCCTGCATCGCGAGCCGGGTGCCCGAGCCGACCGAGGGGTGCCCGGTGCGCAGCGCATCGCCGATCAGCACGACGTTCTTCCAGTGCCAGCGGCGGTTCTTGACGATCGTGTAGCGGAACCAGTTGGACTTGTTGGACAGCAGCTTGTGGCCCCGCAGGTCGTCGGCGAACACCTTCTCGCACCACGCGAGGCTGTGCGTCTCGTCCATGCGGTCCAGCCCCGCCTTGCGGAAGGTCTGCGGATCGACCTCGACCAGGAAAGTGCTGTGCGTGCGGCTGTAGCGGTAGGTGTGGGCGATCGCCAGCCCGTCGGGGTTCTGCCGGAAGATCAGCGACAGCGGGTCGAAGAGCCGGGTGGTGCCGTACCAGGCGAGCAGGTTCGGCCGTTCGTCCAGGGTCGGGCCGAAGTGCTCGGCCAAGCGCGTGCGGATCGCGCTGTTGGCGCCATCCGCCGCCACGATCAGGTCGGCATCGGCGAAGGCCGCGAGGTCGTCGACGCGCCGCTCGAACTCGATCTCGACGCCGACCTGGCGGCAATGGACATGCAGCGCGCGGAGCAGGTCGATGCGTGCCATGCGATGGAAGGTGTTGTGCGCCAGCCTGACCTGCACGCCCCGATGCACCACCGCCATCTCGTCGAAAACCTCCTGGTTTTCGGTCATCGACTCGTAGAGCTCGGGCGCGAGTTCGCGCACGAAGGCCAGCGCCACGTCGGAGAACACCACGCCCCAGCCGTAGGTGGCGCTCTCGGCGTCGCGCTCGCAGACCCGGACGTCGTGCGACGGGTCGTCGCGCTTCATGAGGTAGGCGTAGAACAGCCCCGCGGGGCCGCCGCCGATGATGCGTATCTTCATCTTGTCTCCGTGGGTTGGAGTCCCGCCTCGCATCCTAAGGCTACAGTTGCCGGCACGACCGTGCCATTGTGCGGATCGACCTCAGGAAGCGTCCATGCATTCGAACATCGTCATCATCGGCGGCGGCCACGCCGCTGCCCAGCTGTGCGCCGGCCTCGCCGAAGCGGGACAGGGCGCGCGCGTCCACCTGGTCTGCGAGGAGGCGGCCATTCCGTACCACCGGCCGCCGCTGTCCAAGTCCTTCCTGAAGAGTCCCGACGAGCAGCCGCAACTCCATCGGGCCGAAGCCTGGTATGCCGAGGCCGGCATCACGATGCACCTGGGCGACGCCGCGCTGGCGATCGACCGCGCCGCGCGCACGGTCACGCTGCGTTCGGGCGCGGTGCTCGGCTGGGAGCGGCTGGTGCTGGCGACCGGCACCCGCGCGCGCCGGCTGTCGGCGCTGGCCGGGCTGTCCAACGTGGCCCTGCTGCGCGCGGCCGATGAGGCTGCCCAACTGCGTACGCAGCTTGCGGCGGCGCAGCACGTGACGGTGCTCGGCGGCGGCTTCATCGGGCTCGAGGTGGCCGCCACCGCGCTGGCGCTCGGCAAGCGGGTGCTGGTGCTGGAGAGCGCGCCGCGACTGCTGAGCCGCGCGGTGTCGCCGGAGCTGTCGGCGCATGTGCTGGCGACCCATCGTGCCGCGGGCATGGACGTGCGCGTCGGCGTGCAGAGCGGGGTGATGCAGGTCGACGGGCCGCGCCTGGCGGCGATCGAGGTCGACGGCGAGCCGCAGGCCATCGACCTGCTGCTGCTCGGCATCGGCGCCGTGCCGGAAACCGCGCTGGCCGAGGCTGCCGGCCTGGAGTGCGCCGACGGCATCGTGGTCGACGCCTACATGCAGACCAGCGATGGCGCCGTGCTCGCGGTCGGCGACTGCACGCGCTTTCCGGACCGGCGCGCCGGGCAGGCGCTCAGGCTGGAGTCGGTGCAGAACGCCAACGACCAGGCCCGCACCGCGGTGGCGACCCTGACCGGTGCGCCGAGGCCGCACGATGCAGTGCCATGGTTCTGGTCGGATCAGGGCGGGATGCGGCTGCAGATGGCGGGCCTGGTGCCCGCTCCCGGCACGGCGGGACATCGCACGGTTCGGCGCCCCGGCGCCAATCCGGCATCGTTTTCGCTGCTGCACTACGTGGACGGCGCGCTGCGCTGCGTCGAATCAGTCAACGCGCCGGTAGACCACATGATGAGCCGCAAGCTGTTGGAAGCGGGTCGCAGCCCCGACCCGGCGGTCGCGGCCGACCCGGCCGTGCCGCTCAAGACGCACCTGGCCTAGGGTCAGGAAACGTCGGCCGGCCGCGGCGCCAGGTTCTTGCGAATCTCGGCGTCCATCATGCGAGTGCCGGCCGCCAGCGCGGCCTCGTAGGTGTCGGCGCTGTACTCGGCGGCGCGCACCACCTTGCAGGGGATGCCACCGGCGTCGCACTCAAGCAGCGTCCAGAGAAAAGACCCGGGCGCCGGCTCGTCGATGACGAGTTTGATCGGATTTTTCATGCCTCGATGGTGAGCGTTCGGGCGCGGTTTTTCTGTAGGACGAGGCCTACGTTACCGAAGGAATCAGCCGAGGCAGAGCACCTTCAGAGCCATCCAGTCTGGTCAGTCCACGAGGAAGCCGCAGCTCAGGTTGACGACCGTGCCGGTGATGGCGCCGGCGTGTTTGGAGGCCAGGAAGACCGCGGTGTTTGCAAGCTGGTCGAGTGTCGGCAGGCGCTTCAGCAAGGTGCCGCCGGCGGCAGCTGCGAGCATTTCCTCGACCGTCAGTCCGGCGCGTTCGGCCATGGGGCGAAACACATCCCGCGTGTGAGAGCCCATGGCAACGGCCTCGGGAATCGCATGTGGCCGGATGCACACCACGCGGATGCCCTGGGCGCCGAGCTCACCCGCGAGATGACGGGACATGGCCTCGACCGCGGCGCTGGCGACGCAGTTGCCCAGGTAACCCGGGCCGGGCAGCCGCGCCCCCGGCGTGGACAGCGTGAGGATCACGCCCGAGCCCTTCGCGGCCATGTGCCGGGCGACGGCCTTCGCGGTGATGAAGTGGGTCCGCACGTAGGCGGCGACCGGGTATTCGAAGTCGGCGAGGGAAAGCTCGGCCAGGGGCGTGCCCTGGACGTGTGGGACGCCGACCGCATTCAGCGCGATGCCGATGCCGCCGGCCCGTTGCGCCACGTCATCGGCATGGCGTTCGACGGCTGCCGCATCGAGCGCGTCGAGCCGGGCGGTTTCGGCATGGCCGCCGGACGCGCGGATGTCGGCGGCCACGGCATCGAGTCGTGCTTGCGTGCGCCCGGCCAGGAACACCCGGGCACCTTCACGCGCGAAGGCGCGTGCGACGGCACCGCCGATCGCGCCGCCCGCGCCGTAGATCACTGTGCTCCGGTTTTCGAGCAGCATGCGCATCTCCTTGTTTGTGTACGGTATCCACAAACTTAGCAGAGATTCTGGACGGTGTCCACATGGGCTGCCGGGCGCTCAATAGCGGTAGGGATTGTCGGGGCGGCGGTCATAGCGGTTCGGCACGCCGTCGCCATCGCGATCCCGGTCATAGCGGTTCGGCACGCCGTCGTGGTCGCGGTCTCCCCAGCCGCGACGATGTTCGTGCCGTTCACCGCCCTGGGCGTACCAGCCGTAGGAGGGCTGCGCGGGACGCGGCACCACGACATAGCCGCGCGGCGGGGGCGGCGGCGCCGGAATCACCATGGCGCGGTCGTCGTACCGCTGGGCCTGGGCCGGAGCGGCGAGCAGGGTCAGGGACAGCAGGGCGGCGATACCGGCGGCGACCTTGATCTTGTTCATGGGGCTCTCTCTCGTGGCGTGAAGGAGCCTTCATGCTGCATGCCGCGTGTGAAGCGCGCGTAATGCCGGCGCGAGATCTTGTGTAGTGTTGCTTCGCTTTTGTTGCGCCACGCGTCGCCGGTCCTGCGGATTCCTCCACACGGAGCTTGTAGTGAATCATGTAATGTTAGGTAAAATGTATTACATGAACACCGACAAAGATAACTTCCATGACTGGGCGCGCGACAAGCCCGATTCGACCTCGTTTTCCGGCCTGCACCGCTCGGATCTGCACGATCCGTCGGCCCACCCGCGCGTGCGTTGGGGCCGTCTGGGGTTCCTGATCGTGCTGGCGGTCGCGCTGGTCGCCGGGTTCAAGTACGTTGCAGGGCTCTAGGGTCCGAGGCGCTGGCGCGGCGGGCGCGCAGGCGGAGCACCTGCAGCGTCGCTCCGGCCAGGAAGACGACGAACAGGGCGCCGATCGTGCCTTTCAGTGCATCGGAGTTGTCGCGATCGGTCACCCAGGGCGCGTCCAGGGGCAGGCGAGTCGCGGTCTCGGTGACGCCCGGAATCATGTGAAAGAAGAAGGTCAGCGAGTAGGCGACCACTGCCACGTAGGCCGATAGCCGGCCGAAGCCCGATCGGCCCGCGAGCATCGCCACCCCCAGCACCACCAGCGTCACGACGCCCAGCACATGGGGCTTGCCGAAACCGCCGTGCTGGAAGATGCCGAAGCCGGTCAGGCAGGTGAGCACGGTGGCGATCACATAGGCACGCCCTGCGCGGGTGGCGGGCGAGATTTCCCGGTACTGGAAGAGGGCGACGAGTCCGGCGGCCACCGCCACGAGACTGATGGCCGTGTGGACGATACCCAGGGGGGTCAGACCATAGAACATGAGGGAACTCCTTGGATGTAGGCCGCGGGGCGGGCCGTCGGGAGTGTGCAATAACGGGGCCAGGGCTGCAGGGTTCATTCAAGGCGCGCCCCTTGCTTTCCTTGCGCGGGTGGATGGACTACGCTTCGCAGCGAATCTCGCTGCGACAACCGCCGCCGAACCGCGGCCTCTCACCTCAGGAGCGAAGCGCATGAGCATGATCACCACCCGGGACGGCACGCAGATCTACTACAAGGACTGGGGCAAGGGACGCCCGGTGGTCTTCTCGCACGGCTGGCCGCTGACCGCGGACGCCTGGGATGCCCAGATGGTGTTCCTCGGCGAACGCGGCTTCCGGGTGATCGCGCACGACCGGCGCGGCCATGGCCGCTCCAGCCAGCCGTGGGACGGCAACCACATGGACACCTACGCCGACGACCTGGCCGAGTTGATGAACACGCTGGACATCCAGGACGCCGTGATGGTGGGCCATTCCACGGGCGGCGGCGAGGTCACGCGCTACATCGGCCGCCATGGCACCGCACGGGTCGGCAAGGCGGTGCTGCTGGGCGCCGTGCCTCCGCTCATGCTGAAGACCGAAGCCAACCCCGGCGGCCTGCCGATCGAGGTCTTCGACGGCATCCGCGCCGGCGTCACGGCCGACCGCTCGCAGTTCTTCAAGGACCTCACGACGCCCTTCTACGGCTACAACCGGCCGGGCGCCAAGGTGTCCGAGGGCGTGCGCGACGCGTTCTGGCTGCAAGGCATGCTGGGCGGCCACAAGGGCCTGCTGGACTGCATCAAGCAGTTCTCGGAGACCGACTTCACCGAGGACCTGAAGAAGTTCGACGTGCCGACCTGGATCGCGCATGGCGACGACGACCAGATCGTGCCGATCGGCGCCGCCGGCCTGCTGTCGGCGAAGCTGGTGAAAGGCGCGACCCTGAAGATCTATCCGGGCGGCTCGCACGGCCTGGCGACCACGCAGGCCGACGAATTCAACGCCGACCTGCTGGCCTTCATCAAGGGCTGAGTCCGCGAGTTATGCCCGGGTCGCCGGGCTGCCCGTTTTGCAGGCAATGCAGTGGGAACCCGCATGGGGCCTGGGCCGGTGCAACGGCCTCCACGCACTTCGCACAGCGTTATCCACAGAAGCAAGGCACAAGTCGGCGGGGCCGGGCGCCTTTGCGCCTCTCTCTCTATTTGACGCGCTGCTTCACCAGCTTTCGCGCCAGCGTGCGGCGGTGCATGCCGAGCCGTCTCGCGGTCTCGGAAATGTTGAAGCCGGTTTCCGCCAGGGTTTCGTGGATGCGCTCCCATTCGAGCGTCTTGATCGAGGTCGAGCGGTTGGTCAGTTCGACGTCGGTATCGCCTTCGGCGCGGCCGAACGCGGCCTCGATGTCGTCGGTGTTGGAGGGCTTGGCCAGGTAGTGGCAGGCGCCCAGCTTGATGGCCTCGACCGCGGTGGCGATGCTCGCGAAGCCGGTCAGGACCACGATCAGCATGGCCGGATCGTGCCGGTTCAGGGTCTGGACGCAAGCCAGTCCCGAGGCCTCGCCGCTGAGCTTGAGGTCGACCACCGCATAGCGCGGCGAGTGGGTCTGCAGCAGCACGGCGACCTCGTCGCGGTTGGCGGCCAACAGCACCGCATAGCCGCGGCGTTCGAACGAGCGGCCGAGCGTGCGCGCGAAGGCCGCGTCGTCCTCGACGATCAGCAGCAGGCGTTCAGCTTCCATCTCCTTCGTCCTCTTCCTCTTCGAGAATGATTGCCGCCAGCGGCAGGGTGAGCGTGACCTCGGCGCCGCCTTCGGGCCGGTTGCGGGCGCTGACCTTGCCGCCCAGCGTGCGTATCACGTTGACGACCAGGAACAGGCCGAGGCCACCTTCCGGACGCCCCTTGGTCGACAGGTAGGGCTTGCCGAAATCGGCCAGCATCCCGGGTGCGAAGCCGGGACCGGCATCGGTGACCGTGAGCCGCAGCGTGTCGTCGTCGTGGATCGCGTCGAGCCGCACCCAATCGGGCGAGGCCTGGAGCGCATTGTCCAGCACGTTGCAGATGGTCTGCTTCAAGGCCGAATCGGAAACCATCGGCAGGTCGTGGCCGAAGCGGTTCTCATACTCGAAGGCCTGCACCGGGCGGGTGCTGCGCCACTCTTCGGCGAGGTCGTCGAGGAAGGTGCTGACCGTGGTCTCGAGCGAGGATTCGCCGCGCGCCTCGCCGGCCGACAGCAGGATGCCGCTCAGGATGGTCTTGCAGCGCTGCAGCTGGGCCTGCATCTCGCCGATCTCCTGCAGCAGTTCCGGATTGGCGGTGAAGGCGGGCATGCGCCGCCAGTCGCCGAGGATCACCGACAGCGTCGCCAGCGGCGTGCCCAGGTCGTGCGCGGCGCCCGAGGCCAGCAGGCCCATGCGTACGATGTGTTCCTCCTCGGCCGCGCGTTCACGCAGGGCCGCGAGACGCGCATCGCGCGCCCGCAGGTTGCGGCTGATGCGGCTGATGAAGATCACCAGCAGCGCGGCGTTGAGCCCGAAGCAGATCAGCATGCCGAGGATGTACGGGCTCAGCAGGCCGTTTCCGTGGTCGATCGGCAACTCGAGCGGGCCGCTGAAGATCGCCAGGCCGGCGAAGCAGACGCTGGTGATGCCGACGATGGTCCAGGTCGACCAGGCCTCCAGCAGCACCGCACCCAGGATCACCTGCAGCAGGTAGAGGAAGACGAAGGGGTTGGCGGCGCCGCCGCTCAGGTAGAGCTGCGCGGTCAGCATCGCGACGTCGACCAGCAGCGCGACGAACAGTTCGCCGTTGCTGACGTCGCGGTGGATGCGCCAGCGCAGCTGGCTGGCGGCGTTGAAGGCGGCCAGGAAGGCCAGCACCGCCAGCATCTGGTCGAGCGGCAGGCGGATGCCGAAGCCGTAGTGCACCACCGCGATGGTGGCGACCTGGCCGACCACCGCCAGCCAGCGCAGCTGGATCAGCTGCTGCATGTTGTCCAGGCCGGTGGCGTCGCCGGTGTCAGTCTCGCGGGCCATCGTGGTCCTCCTCGCCGGCATTCTGCGGCCGGCGCCGCTCGCGGACGACGAACCAGGCCGCGCCGGCGATCATCAGCGCCAGCGCGTACCAGGTAAGGGCGTAGACCAGATGGTTGTTGGGGAAGGCGATCACGGTCAGGCCGCCGACCGGCCCGCCGCGAGGGCTGCCCGGCGCGGCGGCGTCCGCATCGATGAAGTAGGGCGCCGCCTGGCCCTGGCCGCGCGCCGCCGCGATCGCCTGAACGTCGCGCGAGTACCAGCGATCGGCGGCAGGGTCGTTGGTTCGCAGCAGGGCGCCGCGAGGCTCGGTCATGCGCAGCAGGCCGGTGACGGCGACTTCGCCTGCGGGTTCGTCGGCGCGTCGCGCCAGGCGTTCCTTCTGCTGCGGCGGCGACACGAAGCCGCGGTTGACAAGCAGCACCTGGCCGCCGGACAGGCGCAGCGGCGTCAGCACCCAGTAGCCGCTGCCGAGTTCGGTGGTGGCCTGGACCAGGGTCTCGCGGTCATGGAGGAAAGTGCCGCTGGCGCGCACGCGCCGGTATTCGTCGTCGGCCCGGTTGATCCGCGACCATTGCGCGGGCCCTGGCGCGTCGGTCGCGGGGGCGTGGACCCGCTGGTCGATGCGCTCGATCAGGTCCAGCTTCCAGGCCCGGCGCTCGAGTTGCCAGGTGCCGAGCGCGAAGAAGGCCGCGAAGGCCAGCAGCGCGCCCAGGGCCAGCGCAAGCCGCGGAAGAAGCCGTCTCACCGAAGCGCCGCGCCTGCCCGGGTCACGGCATCTTGTGCGTCTCGGGCATCAACCCCGGCATCATGTTGTGATTGAGGTGGTACATCACCCACAGCGAGCCGCTCAGCGTGATCACGACAATGACCACCGTGAAGATCAGGGCCAGCATGGTCCAGCCGTGCTCGGACCTGGCGTTCATGTGCAGGAAATACACCATGTGGACCACGATCTGCACCGCGGCGAAGGCGAGGACCACGAAGGCCGTGGTGCTGCTCTTGTCGAACACGTTGCCCATCACGAGCCAGAAGGGGATCGCGGTCAGGATCAGCGACAGGATGAAACCCGTCATGTAGCCCTTGAAGGTGGCGTGGGGCGCGCCGTCGTCGTGGGCGTGGTCGTCGTGGCCGCCGTGACCGGCGTGTTCGTTGTGCGTGCTCATGGCAACACTCCCATCAGGTACACGAAGGTGAAGACGCCGATCCAGACCACGTCCAGGAAGTGCCAGAACATCGACAGGCACATCAGCCGGCGGCGGTTGTCGGCGATGAAGCCGTGTTGCGCCAGTTGCACCATCAGCACCACCAGCCAGACCAGGCCGAAGGTGACGTGCAGGCCGTGGGTGCCGACCAGCGCGAAGAAGGACGACAGGAAGGCGCTGCGCTGCGGCACCGCGCCTTCGTGGATCAGGTGCGCGAATTCATAGAGCTCGATCGCGATGAAGCCGGCGCCGAACAGGCCCGTGATGGCCAGCCAGACCAGCGTGGCGCGCATGCGCTTGCGCTGCATCTCGATCATCGCGAAGCCGTAGGTGATCGACGACAGCAGCAGGAAGGCGGTATTGAGCGCGACCAGCCTGAGATCGAACAGGTCGGCGCCCGAAGGGCCGGCGGCGTAGCTGCGGCCCAGCACCGCGTACATCGCGAACAGGCAGGCGAACACCAGGCAGTCGCTCATCAGGTAGAGCCAGAACCCGAGCAGGGTGCCGTTCTCGGGGTGATGCTCGCCCTGCACGTGGAAGCGCGGCTGCTGGCTGGCGCTCAGCGCGCCATGGGGGGAAAGGACGGTGGTATCAGACATGGCCGGCAAGCAGGCGGGTACGGGCGCCTTCGGTGCGGACGACTTCCTCCGTGGGGATGTGGTAGTCGCGCTTGTAGTTGAAGGTATGGATGATCACGGCGAGCAGCATGGCGACGAAGGACACGCCGGCCAGCAGCCACATCTGCCAGATCAGCGTGAAGCCGCAGGCCGCGGCCAGGGCCGCGATGATGAAGCCGGCGCCGGTGTTCTTCGGCATGTGGATCGGGATGAAGCCTTCGAGCGGCCGCACATAGCCGTGCTTCTTCATGTAGGTCCAGGCGTCGTTGTCGTGCACCCGCGGCGTGAAGGCGAAGTTGTAGGCCGGCGGCGGCGAGGAGGTCGACCATTCGAGGGTGCGGCCGTCCCACGGGTCGCCGGTCTCGTCGCGCAGCGAGTCGCGGCGCACGTAGCTCACCACCAGCTGGATCAGGAACGAGCCGATGCCCAGCGCGATCAGCACCGCGCCGAAGGCGGCGATCTGGAACCAGATCTGGTAGGACGGATCCTCGAAGTGGCTCACGCGGCGGGTCACACCCATCAGGCCCAGCACGTACAGCGGCATGAAGGCGAAGTAGAAGCCGATCACCCAGAACCAGAACGAGCACTTGCCCCAGAACGGTTCGAGCTTGTAGCCGAAAGCCTTCGGATACCAGTAGGTGATGCCGGCCATGAGGCCGAACAGCACGCCGCCGATGATCACGTTGTGGAAGTGCGCGATCAGGAACAGGCTGTTGTGCAGCACGAAGTCGGCCGGGGGCACGGCCAGCAGCACGCCGGTCATGCCGCCGATCACGAACGTGATCATGAAGGCGATCGTCCACATCATGGGCAGCTCGAAGCGGATGCGGCCCTTGTACATCGTGAACAGCCAGTTGAAGATCTTCGCGCCCGTCGGGATCGAGATGATCATCGTCGTGATGCCGAAGAACGAGTTGACGCTGGCGCCCGACCCCATGGTGAAGAAGTGGTGCAGCCAGACCAGGTACGACAGGATCGTGATCACCAGCGTGGCATAGACCATCGAGGCGTAGCCGAACAGGCGCTTGCCGCTGAAGGTGGCGACGACTTCGGAGAACACGCCGAACACCGGCAGCACCAGGATGTAGACCTCGGGGTGGCCCCAGATCCAGATCAGGTTCACGTACATCATGGCGTTGCCGCCGAAGTCGTTCGTGAAGAAGTTGGTGCCGACGAAGCGGTCGAGCGACAGCAGGGCCAGCACGGCGGTCAGCACCGGGAAGGCGGCGACGATCAGGATGTTGGTGCACAGCGCGGTCCAGGTGAACACCGGCATCTTCATCAGCGTCATGCCCGGGGCGCGCATCTTCACGATGGTGGCGATCAGGTTGATGCCCGACAGCAAGGTGCCGACCCCCGCGATCTGCAAGGACCATATGTAGTAGTCGACCCCCACGTCGGGACTGAACTCGATCCCCGACAGCGGCGGGTAGGCGAGCCAGCCGGTGCGCGCGAATTCGCCCACGAACAGCGAGGCCATCACCAGCCCGGCGCCGAAGGTGGTCATCCAGAAGCTGAAGTTGTTGAGGAAGGGGAAGGCCACGTCGCGGGCGCCGATCTGCAGCGGCACGACGAAGTTCATGAGGCCCGTGACCAGCGGCATCGCGACGAAGAAGATCATGATCACGCCGTGGGCCGTGAAGATCTGGTCGTAGTGGTGCGGCGGCAGGAAGCCGGCGTTGTCGCCGAAGGCGAAGGCCTGCTGGGCCCGCATCATGATCGCGTCGGAGAAGCCGCGCAGCAGCATCACCAACCCGAGGATGATGTACATGATGCCGATCTTCTTGTGATCGATGCTGGTGATCCAGTCACGCCAGAGGGTGCCCCAGACGCGGAAATAGGTGATCGCGCCGACGAGGGCCAGGCCGCCGAGGACGACCGCAATGAAGGTCGCCAGCAGGATCGGTTCGTGAAAGGGAATGGCCTCCCAGGAGAGGCGGCCGAAGATGAGCTTCGTCAGATCAGGATGGTCGAGCATCGTTATTCTTCGCGGATGCGAGCGGTGGAAAGCGGAAGCGAAAGTCCGGTGGGATCGTTGACGCTGCACATGGCCGCGACGTAGGTGCGGGGCGGAATGCTGGCCTCGGGCTGCCAGGGCCGCGGCGAGACGTTGTAGGCGCCGACCTTGCCGAGTCCGCCGTCCGCGTCGATGGCCATCATCTGGTCCATGCACATCTTGTTGCGATCGACGCAGCGGTTGACGATGGCGTTGTAGAGGTCGGGCGCGACCGTGGCGAAGCGGCGCACGGGATCGCGCTCGCTCGGGCGCTCGAGCGCCAGGTAGGCGTCGCGGCTCAGCTCGCCGCCGGCGGCCTTGGCCTTCTGGACCCAGGCCTCGAAATCGGGCTCGCTCACGCCGTGGAAGCGGAAGCGCATGCCGGAGAAGCCGGCGCCGCTGTAGTTGGCCGAGAAGCCCTCGAAGTCACCCGGCTTGTTGATGACCGCATTGAGCTTGGTCTCCATGCCCGGCATGGCGTAGATCTGGCCGGCCAGCGCCGGGATGTAGAAGGAGTTCATCACCGAGGAAGCGGTGATCTTGAAGACGATCGGGCGGTCGATCGGCGCCGCCAGCTCGTTCACCGTGGCGATGCCCTGCTCGGGGTAGATGAAGAGCCACTTCCAGTCCAGGGCGACCACTTCGACCGTCAGCGGCTTGACCTCGGCCGGGACCGGACGACCCGCCTCGATGCGGCGCAGCGGACGGTAGGGATCGAGCGTGTGGGTGCTGATCCAGGTGATCGCGCCGAGGGCGATGATGATCAGCAGCGGGGCGCCCCAGATGGCCAGTTCGAGTTCGGTCGAATGGTCCCAGTCGGGCGAATAGTTCACCTCCTTGTTCGACTGCCGATAGCGCCAGGCGAAATAGATGGTGAGCCCGATCACCGGCACGATGATCAGCAGCATCAGGACCGTGGAGACGATGATCAGCTGGCCTTGCTGGCGGGCGATGTCGCCGGATGCGTTCAACAGCACCATGTCGCAGCCCGCCAGCAGGGCGAGCGGGAGCAGGAGCAGTCCGCGAAAGTTCTTGAGGGGAGGCATGCCGGAGAATGAGCGTTTGGTGCGCAAAAGGGACCACAATCTACTTCGTTTGGCGACTGCGGGATATTGGACGTTTTGTCCTATGGCGGCAATCTCGATTCGGTGAGACGCTCGGAGTATCCAGTTGAATACGACCCCAAAGCAGAAATGACGACGTCCAGCATCAGTCCTTCGCGCGACGCCTCCGCGCTGCACGGCACCCAGCACGACAGCCCAGACGCCGCGTCGGACCATTCGCCGATCGCCCCGGGCGAGATCGCGGTCGGCGTGATCATCGGCCGCGCGTCCGAGTATTTCGACTTCTTCGTCTACGGCATCGCCTCGGTGCTGGTGTTCCCGGCGGTGTTCTTCCCGATGGAGAACCGCCTCGAGGGCACGCTCTACGCCTTCGTGATCTTTTCCTTCGCGTTCATCGCGCGGCCCTTCGGCACGGTGGCCTCGATGGCGATCCAGCGCCGCTTCGGCCGCGAGGCCAAGCTGACCGCCGCGCTGTTCCTGCTCGGCATCTCCACGGCCGGCATCGCCTTCCTGCCGGGCTACGCGAGCATGGGCTTCGCCTCCATCGTGGTGCTGTCGATCCTGCGCGTCGGCCAGGGCATTGCGCTCGGCGGCTCCTGGGACGGCCTGCCCTCGCTGCTGGCGCTCAATGCCCCCGAAAACCGTCGCGGCTGGTACGCCATGCTGGGCCAGTTGGGGGCGCCGGTGGGCTTTTTTGTTGCCAGCGCGCTGTTCGCGTACCTCTATTCGAGCCTGTCGAGCGAGGATTTCCTCGACTGGGGATGGCGTTACACCTTTTACGTGGCGTTTGCGATCAACGTCGTGGCGCTGTTCGCCCGGCTCCGTCTGGTGGCCACCAACGAGTACGACCGGCTCCTCGAGCAGCGTGAGCTGGAGCCGACCGACGTCGTCGAGATGACGCGCTCGCAGGGCTACAACCTGCTCATCGGCGCCTTCGCGGCGCTGGCGAGCTATGCGCTGTTCCACCTGATCACGGTGTTCCCGCTGTCCTGGATCACCCTCTACTCGACCCAGTCGGTGACCGAATTCCTGGTCATCCAGATGATCGGCGCGGTGCTCGGCGCCGCCGGCATCGTGGCCTCCGGCGTGATCGCCGACCGCATGGGACGGCGCCGCACGCTCGGCAGCCTGGCGGTGCTGATCGCGGTCTTCAGCGGCTTCGCGCCGACGCTGCTGGACGGCGGCAAACTCGGGCAGGACGTCTTCATCCTGCTGGGCTTCGTCATCCTGGGACTCTCCTACGGCCAGGCGGCCGGCGCGGTGACGGCCAATTTCGAGCCGAAGTACCGCTACACCGGCGCCGCGCTGACCTCCGACCTGGCCTGGCTGATCGGTGCCGCCTTCGCGCCGCTGGTGGCGCTGGGCCTGTCGGCCAACTTCGGGCTGGGCTATGTCAGCGTCTACCTGCTGTCGGGCGCGGTCTGCACGCTCGCCGCGCTGCGGGTCAACCGGGCGCTCGAAGAACGGGAATAGACCCCCCCGAAGCGCCTGCGGCGCCTCCCCCCAGGGGGCAACACCAGCGGCCCGGCGAAGCCGGTTCCGCGGTATCCCTGGCCTTGGGCTACGCCGGTTGATGCATCGCGGGCCACGCGACGGCGCGGGGTACGACGGATCCATGAGCTGAAAGTGCGCGGCGCTTTCAGCGCCGCGAGCGCCATTGGCTCAAGAGCCCCACGGCCAGCGTGATCGCCAGGGCGCCGGCGATCAGCAGGTGCTCGTAGGGCCGCAGGTGGCCGACCGACGCATGCACCCAGGCCGTGAGCTTGAGGCCGAACAGGCTGACCACGGTCGCCCACAGCACGGCCGCGATCGCGTCCAGCGCCGCATAGACCGCCGCGCGCATCGGACCCATGCCCAGCGTGGCCGGCAGTGCGATGCGCAGGCCCCAGGCGAATCGCATCAGGAAGATCGTCGCCACCGGATGCCGGCCGACGAAGCCGTTGACCCGTTCGATGTGGCCCCGCAGTGTGGCCCGTGTCGCGAGCAGTTCGGCGCCCTTGCGGCGGCTCAGGTGGAAATAGAACTGGTCGGTCAGGAAGGCGGCCGCCGCGCCGCAGGCGATCAGCGGCCAGAACGAGAGATAGCCCTGGTGCACCGCGAAGGCGCCCAGCATCAGGATCGTCTCGCCCTCGAACAGCCCCAGAATGAAGACTGCGTAGTAGCCATATTGCTGAAGCAGGTCGGACAGGTGCATGGGGCATTGTTGCTCGCCCCCAGGTTGCCCGGCACTTCGTGTCCGGGCGCCCACCCCCTACCGGGGGCGCAGCCAGTGGCCCGGCGAAGCCGGTTCCACGGCTGCCCACGAACAGGCGCGCTGCGCGCAGCCGAGAAACGGTGGCAGCGCTGGTTTTCGCGTCGGCCGGCGCAGCCAGGCCTGTTGGTGAAACACCGCGGAACTGGCTTTGCCAGGCCGCTGGTGTTGCCCCCGGTAGGGGGTGGGCGCCCGACACGAAGTGCGGGCAACCTGGGGGCGAGCTCTACTCCGGCGGAACGTCGCCCTTCTTCTGCCGCTCGCGGAACAGCGCCGCGCGCATCAGGAAAATGGTCGTGACCGGTGCCGTCAGCGCGACGAAGAGCGCGATCAGCACGGCGTGCAGGAACAGGCTGTGTCCCTGCACCGAGAAGTAGATGATGGTCGCCAGCGTCATGCACCACACGCCCAGGGTCGCGCCGAGTGTCGGCGTATGGATGCGGCGGAAGAAGGTGGGCACGCGCACCAGCCCGAACGAGCCGATGGCGGCGAAGGCGGCGCCGACCACCGCGAACACCGCGGTGAGTATTTCCGCCCACAGCGGCAAGGCTTCAGTCATTCCATTCCCCACGCGCGGCGCTCATTCGATCACCTCGCCGCGCAGCAGGAACTTGGCGATCGCGGTCGAGCCGACGAAGCCGAACAGCGCGATCAGCATCGCGGCCTCGAAGTAGACGTTGCTGGCATAGACGATGCCGAGCACCAGCATCATCAGCATGCCGTTGATGTAGAGGCAGTCGAGGGCCATCACGCGGTCCTGCGCGGTGGGGCCGATCAGCAGGCGGTAGAGCGCGCACAGCATGGCCACCGCCAGCAGCAGCAGCGCGAGCTTGAGCGCCCACAGGAGGACGGGCGTCATGATTCGAAGATCTCCATCAGCGGCCGTTCGTAGCGCGCCTTGACCATGGCGACGAAGGCCGGCACGTCGTCGAGGTCGAACACGTGGATCAGCAGGGTCGAGCGGTCGAGGGAGATCTCGCCCCAGGCGGTGCCGGGCGTCAGGCAGATGATCATCGCGAGCACCGCCAGCGCGTTGGGGTCGCGCACTTCGAGCGGCACGCGCACGAAGTGCGGCGCCATCTGGTCATTGCGCCGGGTCAGCAGCAGGCGCGCCACCGTCAGCGCCGAATGGACCAGGTCGTAGGCGACCACACCGCAGAGGCGCAGCGCCACCGCGGGGCGGCGCATCCGGACCCTGGCGGGGCGCAGCGACTGGGTCAGCACCGGCACCGCCAGCGCGAGGATCGCCGCCAGCAGCAGCGTGGCTGCGTCCAGCGACTGGTTCAACAGCAGCCAGACCACGAACAGGGCCAGCGACAGCGACGGGGAGGGCAGCCAGCGCTTCATCATTTGGCGGCTTTCGCAGCAGGGGCGACCGGATTGGGGACCTGGATCGCGCCGAGCACGGCGTTGCGATAGGCGGTGGGCGTGAGCAGGCCCTCGGCGGTGGCGGCGGCATGCAGCATCACCGGGCCGGCGGCGAGCGTGAGCGCAAGGCAGGTCCCCAGCAGCGCGGCGACCGGCAGCACCTCGAGCGCGGGCAGCGCGGGCATGGTCGCGTGGGCCTGGGTCCAGAAATGACGGATGCCGGTGCGGCCCAGCGCGAGCAGCGACAGGAAGCCCGACACCAGCAGCAGCGTCATGAAGGTCCAGGCCGCCGAAGTGACATGACCGGCGTCGAGCAGTCCCGAGAGCATCGCGAACTTGCCCACGAAGCCCGACAGCGGCGGCAGGCCCGCCAGCAGCACCGTGCAGCCGACGAAGCTGAGGCCGAGGAAGACCACGCCGGCCGGGATGGCGCGGCCGTAGAGCGCCTGGGCATCGTCGTCGAGGTTCACGTCGTCGAGCCTCTGGAGGTCCTCCGACAGGAAGGGGGCGCCGCCGGCCGCTTCGTGCGGCGCGACGCTCAAGCCGGCGTTGCGCCAGCGCTCGACCATGTCGATCAGCAGGAAGAAGGCGCTGGCCGCCAGCGTCGAGCTCAGCAGGTAATAGAGCGCACCGGCCCAGACGGCCGGCTGGCCGAAGCCGATCGCAGCCAGCAGGGTGCCGGCCGAGATCAGCACGCTGAAGCCCGCGAGGTTCGACAGCCGCTGCGTGCCGACGATGCCGAGCGCGCCGACGAACAGTGTCGCGAGCCCGATCACCACCAGCACGCCCTGGCCGAACTGGGCCGAGGCGCCGGTGTCGGGCGCGAACAGCAGGGTCCAGAGGCGCAACAGCGTGTAGATGCCGAGCTTGGTCAGGAGCGAGAACACCGCGCCCACCGGCGACACCGCGGCGCTGTAGGCCGGCACCAGCCAGAAGTTGAGCGGCCAGGCCCCGGCCTTGGCGAAGAAGGCGGTGGCCAGGATGGCGGCGGCGGCGTGCACCAGTCCGCGGTCGGCCGGCGCGATCTGCGCGATGCGCACGCCGAGGTCGGCCATGTTGAGCGTGCCGGTCACGCCGTAGAGCAGCGCGGCGCCGACCAGGAACAGCGACGAGGCCGCGAGGTTGATCGCCACGTAGTGCAGTCCGGCCTGCACCCGGAGCCGGCCGGAGCCGTGCAGCAGCAGGCCGTAGGAGGCGGCCAGCATCACCTCGAAAAAGACGAACAGGTTGAACAGGTCGCCGGTCAGGAAGGCGCCGTTGAGGCCCATGAGCTGCAGCTGCAGCAGCGGGTGGAAGTGAACCCCGGCGCGGTCCCAGCGCGAGGTGGAGTAGATCGAAGCGGCGAAGGCCACCACGCCCGTCAGCGCGACCATCATGGTCGACAGCCGGTCGGCCACCAGCACGATGCCGAAAGGCGCGCGCCAGTTGCCCGGCAGGTAGACGCCGATCGAGCCGGGCCCGCCGCCGGTGTCGGGCGCGTTGACCCAGCGCAGCAGCGCCAGCGCGGCCAGCAGGCCGACCAGGCCCGAGACCACGCTGAGCGCCGACTTGGTGCGGCGGCGCTGCTCGCCGAGCAGCAGCATCAGGGCGGCGGTGAGCATCGGCACCAGGATCGGCACCGCGATCAGGTGCGGCATGCTGAAGTCGAGCAGGCGGTCGAGGAAGGCGAACAGCTCGTTCATTCCTGCGGCTCCCGGCGTTCCTGGCCGTCCACGTGGTCGGTGCCCGTGAGGCCGCGCGAGGCCAGCAGCACGACCAGGAACAGCGCGGTCATCGCGAATCCGATCACGATCGCGGTCAGCACCAACGCCTGCGGCATCGGGTCGGCGGTGTTGGCGAGCGTGGCGCGCACGCCCGGCGTCAGCACCGGTTCGCTGTCGACCTTGAGCCGGCCCATGCTGAAGATGAAGAGGTTGACCGCATAGGAGATCAGGGTCAGGCCCATGATGACCTGGAAGGTGCGCGGGCGCAGCAGCAGGTAGACACCCGAGCCGGCCAGGATGCCGATGGCGATGGCGAGCACGACTTCCATCAGGCGGCGGCCTCCGCTTCGGCCGCGGTGCGCGCGGCTTCCTTCTCTTCCTGTTCGTCGACCCAGCGATGGCTGCGGATCGATTGGTGGGCGAGGGCAGTCAGGATCAGCATGGTCGCTCCGAGCACCAGCGAGAACACGCCCATGTCGAAGAACAGCGCGCTCGGCACGTGCACCTCGCCCAGCAGCGGCAGGTGCAGGTGCGCGGTGTGGGTGGTGAGGAAGGGGTAGCCCAGCGCCATGGCGCCGCCGCCGGTGGCCAGCGCCAGCAACAAGCCGGCCGCGATCCAGCGCCGCGGGTAGATGCGCAGGTGTTCCTCGACCCATTCGGTGCCCGAGACGATGAACTGCAGCACCAGCGCCACCGACATCACGAGCCCGGCGACGAAGCCGCCGCCCGGTTGGTTGTGGCCGCGCATGAAGAAATAGACCGACACCAGCACCGACAGCGGCAGCAGCAGCCGCACCAGGACGGCCGGCACCATCAGGTAGCCGACCGCGGTGTCCTTGGCCCGGCGCGGGTTGATCAGGTCGCTGCTGCCGTCGTCCGGCTGCAGGCGCTGCTGGATCGGCAGCGCCATCGATTCGGGCGCCGGACGAAAGCGGCGCAACAGCGCGTAGACCGTCAGCGCCACCACGCCCAGCACGGTGATCTCGCCCAAGGTGTCGAAGCCGCGGAAGTCGACCAGCATCACGTTGACCACGTTGCTGCCGCCGCCGTCGGTCAGTGCATGGTCGAGGAAGAAGGGCGAGATGCTCTGCGGGAAATTGCGGGTCATCACGGTCCAGGCCAGCGCGGCGAGGCCGGCGCCGGCCGCGATGGACAGCCCCAGGTCGCGCCCGCGTCGCGCCAGCGGCCGCAGGCCGTGGCGATCGCGATCGGCCTGCGCATCGCGCATCGGCAGCCAGCGCAGGCCGAGCAGGATCAGCACGGTGGTCACGGCTTCCACCACCAGTTGCGTGAGCGCCAGGTCGGGCGCCGAGAACCAGATGTAGGTGATGCAGCACACCAGCCCCGCACCCGAGGCCAGCATCAGCGAGGCGAGCCGGTGGAACTTGGCCTGCCAGGCCGCGCTCAGCGCACAGACCGCGCCGATCAGCCAGGTCATCGCGAACATCGGCGAGAACGGCAGCGGCGCGCGCGCGCCGCGGGCCACCGGCGTGATCCAGAGCGCGGCGCCGGCGCCGGCCACTGCGACCGCGACCAGCAGCATCAGTTGCGTCTGCAGCCGGCGGGTGCCGAGCAGGCGCCGGCTTCGGCGGCCGGCCTCGCTGAGCCGGGCCATCACGTTCTCGAACACGCGCTGGCCATCGAGGCCGTGCAGCAGCGGCGTGTACTCGAGGGCGCCGCGGCGGCGGCCGCGTCGGTGCATCAGATAGAGCAGGGCACCGCCCGCCAGTGCGATGAAGCTCATCAGCAAGGGCAGGTTGAAGCCGTGCCACAGCGCCAGGCTGTAGGCGGGCAGCTCGCCGCCCACCACCGGCGTGGCCGCCGCGGCGAGGAAGGCGCCGACCGACCAGGCCGGCGCCACCCCGACCACCAGGCAGACCAGCACCAGCAATTCGACCGGCACGCGCATCCAGTGCGGCGGTTCATGGGGCTGCTTCGGTACGTCGGGTCCGCAGGGCGGGCCGTAGAAGACGTCGAAGACGAAGCGCGCCGAATAGGCGACGCTGAAGATGCCCGCCAGCGTGGCGATGACCGGCAGGCTCTTGTCGACCCAGGGCGTCGACTGGATGAAGACGGTCTCGGCGAAGAACATCTCCTTCGACAGGAAGCCGTTGAGCAGCGGCACGCCGGCCATCGACGCGCTGGCGATGATCGCCAGCGTGCCGGTGATCGGCATCACTTTCAGCAGGCCGCTGAGCTTGCGGATGTCGCGGGTGCCGGTCTCGTGGTCGATGATGCCTGCCGCCATGAACAGCGAGGCCTTGAAGGTCGCGTGGTTCATGATGTGGAACACCGCCGCGACCGCTGCCAGCGGGCTGTTGAGGCCGAGCAGCAGCGTGATCAGCCCGAGGTGGGAAATCGTCGAATAGGCCAGCAGCGCCTTGAGGTCGCGCTGGAACATCGCGATGTAGCCGCCGAGCAGCAGCGTGATCGCACCGGCGCCACCCACCAGCCAGAACCACTGCTCGGTGCCCGAGAGCACCGGCCACAGCCGCGCCAGCAGGAACACGCCGAGCTTCACCATGGTGGCCGAGTGCAGGTAGGCCGAGACCGGTGTCGGCGCCGCCATGGCGCGCGGCAGCCAGAAGTGGAACGGGAACTGTGCGCTCTTGGTGAAGGCGCCGAGCAGCACCAGCACCAGCACCACCGGATAGAGCGTGCTGGCGCGGATCAGGTCGCCCGAGGCCAGCACCATGTCGAGGTCGTAGCTGCCGACGATGCGGCCGAGCAGCAGCACGCCGGCCAGCAGGCACAGGCCGCCGGCGGCGGTCACGGTGAGCGCCATGCTGGCGCCGCGCCGCGCATCGCGCCGGTGGTGCCAGTAGCCGATCAGCAGGAAGGAGAACAGGCTGGTGAGTTCCCAGAACATCACCATCTGGATCGTGTTGCCCGACAGCACCACGCCCATCATCGCGCCCATGAAGGCGAGGAGGAACGAGAAGAAGCGCGGCACCGGGTCCGAGGCCGACATGTAGTAGCGCGCATAGAGCACCACCAGCGCGCCGATCCCCAGCACCAGCATGCAGAAGAGCCAGGCGAAGCCGTCCATGCGGAACGTCAGGTCGAGGCCGAGCGCGGGCAGCCACTCGACTTGCTGACGGATCACGTTGCCGTTGGAAATGCTCGGAAACAGCCACCCGACCTGCACCGCGCAGCCCAGCGCGACCAGGCCCGCCAGTGTCGACTCCCGGTTGCGCGCGTTCGATGGCAGCAGTGCGGCGAGCACGCTGGCGATGAAGGGGAGTGCAACGAGGGAAACAAGGGGCATTGCGGTCGATTCTATCGACCGACCCCGCGGCCAATCCCCGGATCAGGCGATGAATTGCTGCACGGTCCGGAAGCCCAGCCAGGTCAGCAGCAGCGAGCCGCCCAGGTGGAGCGCCACGGTGCTTAAGGCCAGCCCGGGCCGGCCGCCGACCAGCATGCCGACGACCTCGGCCGAGAAGCTCGAGAAGGTGGTGAGGGATCCGAGGAAGCCCGTGACGACGACCAGGCGCCAGACCGGATCGATGTCCGGCAGCGCGGTGAACCCGGCGATGGCGAGCCCGACCAGATAGCCGCCGATCAGGTTGACCGCCAGCGTGCCCCAGGGCAGCAGGCCGCCCGGACTGAGCCAGGCCGAGAAGCCCCATCGCAGCAGGGCGCCGGCGCAGGCCGAGACGCAGATGACGACGACGTTCAACAACATCGGGCGATGATAGCCAGCCACCTGCCGGTTACTTCTCCGCGCCCATCACCAGATCGGGCAGGATCGTCACGATGGCGGGGAACACCGTGATGATCGCGATGCAAAGCACGAGGCAGAAGAAGAAGGGGATCGCCGCCTTGGCGATCAGGTTGCTGTCCTTGCCGGTCATGTTCTGCAGCACGAAGAGGTTGAAGCCGACCGGCGGCGTCACCTCGGCGATCTCGACCAGCAGCACGATGAAGATGCCGAACCACACAAGGTCGAAGCCTGCCTTCTGGATCATCGGCAGCACCACGGCGCTGGTCAGCACGATCATCGAGATACCGTCCAGAGCGGTGCCGAGCACGAGATACACCCCCACCAGCGCGCCGATCAGCGCATAGGGCGACAGGTGCATCGAGTCGACCCACTCGGCGAGTTCGCGCGGGATACCGGTGAAGGCCATGGTCTTGGTCAGGAAGGCCGCGCCGGCCAGGATGAACATGATCATGCAACTGGTGCGCGTGGCACCCATGATCCCGTCCTTGAAGTTCTTCCAGGTGAGGCTTCGGCCCCAGGCGGCGATGGCCAGCGCGCCCAGCACGCCGAAGGCCGCGCATTCGGTCGCCGTGGCCCAGCCCGCGACCAGCACCCAGACGATGAAGACGATCAGGAGCGCGCAGGGGATCAGGTTGCCCGAGAGCCGGATCTTCTCCATGAAGCTGGTCGGCGGATCGGCTGGCGGCACCTGGTCCGGATTTCGCAGACTCCACCAGCCGATATAGCCCGAGAACAGCACCATCAGCAGCAGGCCCGGCAGGAAGCCGGCCAGGAAGATGCGGATGATCGATGCGTCGGCTGCCACCGCATAGACCACCATCGTGATCGAGGGCGGAATCAGGATGCCGAGCGTGCCTGCGGTCGCGAGCGAGCCGATCGCCAGCTTCTCGTTGTAGCCGCGACGCAGCAGCTCCGGCAGCGCCACCTTGGCGATCGTGGCGCAGGTCGCGGCCGACGAGCCAGAGACCGAGCCGAACACGCCGCAGCCGAGAATGGTGGTGTGCATCAGCCGCCCGGGCACGCGGTTGAGCCAGGGGCGCAGGCCTTCGAACATCTCCTCGCTGAGCTTGGTGCGAAACAGGATCTCGCCCATCCAGATGAACAGCGGCAGCGCCGCCAGTTCCCAGGACGCATTTGATTCCCAGAAGGACGAGAACAGGTTCTTGGCCGGCAGCGTGTTGGCGAAGAAGGCCTGGCCGACCCAGCCGACGATGGCCAGGGTCATCGCGATCCAGACACCGCCGGCCAGCAGTACCAGCATGATGGCGAGCAGCAGCGCGCCCATCAGAAGAGTTTCGAGCATGGATGCCTTAGACGTCCGAAGAAAAATCGCCGGCCGCGTGGCGTTCCTCGACCGCGCGCTGGTAGCTGGGCTTCTCGCCCCGCACCACGCCGACGAGCTCGTCGATCATCGCGATCAAGAGCAGCCAGCAGCCGAGCACGAAGGTCGATTGCGGAATCCAGATCGGGATCACGACCAGACCGGTCGCCATCTCGGCGAACTCGTAGCTCTCCCAGGTGAAGCTGGTCGCCGAGTAGGTGAGGTAGGCCACCGCGACCGCGGCGATCAGCAGGCAGCCGACGTCCAGCGCGCGCCGGAACTTCGGCGACACGGCCTCGAGCAGCAGCGTGACGCGCACGAAGTCGCCATGGCGGAACGCGTGGGCCATGGCGAAGAAAGCCGCGGCGGCGCACAGCCAGGCGACCACGTCGTTGAGCCCGCTCACGTGCCAGTTCACCTGGCGGCCGACGCCGGCCAGGACCATCAGCACGAAGATCAGGAACACGCAGAACGCGCCCAGTGCCCCGGCGCCGTCGTACAGGCGGTTGAGCCAGCGACGCATCGCTCAGGCCTCCCTTGGGGCGGCCCGGCGGGAGGCCTGGCCTTGCAGGCCGCACCGCTGCGAGACGCAGCGGCTCTTCATGCCGTCCAAGCCTGCGCAGGCAGGCGTGGAGCCGCGGCATTCAGCCCCCTCGGGGGGCAGCGATACGCGAAGCGATGAGCGTGGGGGCTTCATCATTTTTTCTTGTAGGTGTCGATGATCGCCGCACCGTCGGCGCCGGCCGCCTTGAGCCAGTCGGCCTGCATGATGCCGCCGACCTGCCTCATGTCGGCATCAAGCTTCGGCGACGGCTTGTGGATCTTCATGCCGCGTTCAGCCAGCAGGCGCTTGTATTCCTCGTTCTTCTCCTGCGCGACTTTCCAGCCGCGCGCTTCGGCATCCGCGGCGGCCTTCGTGACGGCGCCTTTGGTGGCAGGGTCGAGCGCGTCGAAGGCCTTCTGGTTCACGAGCACCGCATTCTTCGGAATCCAGGCCTGCGTGTCGTAGAAGTTCTTGATGTTCTCGTAAGTCTTGGTGTCGTAGCCGGTCGAGCCCGAGCTCATGTAGCTCTCGATCACGCCGGTGGCCATGGCCGCGCTGAGTTCGGCCTGCTGGATCTGCACCGGCTGCGCCCCGATCAGTTCGGCGATCTTGGCGGTGGCTGGGCTGTAGGCGCGCCACTTGATGCCGCGCAGGTCGGCCACCGAGCCAATCTCCTTCTTCGAGTAGATGCCCTGCGGCGCCCAGGGCACCACGAACAGCACCTTGATGCCCTGGGCCGCAAGCAGCTTTTCCATCGCCGGCTTGGACGCGTCGTACAGCTTCTTCGCCTCCGGGTAGGTGGTGGCGAGGAAGGGCACGCCGTCGATCGCGTAGATTGGGTTCTCGTTGGCGAAGTTCGCCAGCAGGATCTCGCCGGCCTGGGCCTGGCCGCTCTGCACCGCGCGCTTGATCTCGGGCGCCTTGAACAGCGAGGCGTTGGCATGCACGGTGACTTTGAGCTTGCCGCCGGTCGCCGCATCGACATCCTTCGAGAACTGGGTGATGTTCTCGGTGTGGTAGTTGGTGGCGGGGTAGGCCGTGGGCAGGTCCCACTTGGTCTGAGCGAAGGCTGCCGCGCTGAGGGTGAGGCCAGCGAGTGCGATGCCGAACTTGTGATTCATGGGCTCTCCGGAACGTGCGAAAGTGGAACAGGCGACGGGCAGCATACGTGCAAATATCGGGCCACCGCTTGGGCATTTCCCTGCCATCGGCGGCGCCGCGCAGGAGTAACGCGGCCATGAAAAAGCCGCCCGGGGGCGGCTTGGGATCAGCAACGGCGCTCGTGCGCCGTGCGTGCGATCACGGCTTGGAAGCCGCCTTGGCTGCGCCGGCGGCGGCCTTCTTCGGCTCGGCCTTGACCTCGCTCGTGGCAACCTGCGCCGGCGCCGGCGCCGGCGCTGCACCGAATGCCTGTCCGTTCACCGTCAGGCCCTCGGCCGACAGCTTGGCCGCCGCCTTCTCCTTCACGCCCTTGACCCGGGTCATGAAGTCCGGCCAGTCCTTGAACGGCGCCTCCTTGCGCGCTTCGATGATGCGCTTGGAAAGCGCCGGACCCACGCCCTTGACGCCATCGAGCTCCGCATCGGTCGCCTTGTTGGCATCGACCGCCGCCCAGGAGGCGACCGCAAACAACATGGCCGCAATGGCCACGATCTTCTTCATCATTTTTTCTCTCCCTGACATGGTGTGAGAAGCGCCGAAACGCCCCACCGCGCGCCGAGTGCGCCCGGCGCGGAACATGATAGCGGCGAAGGGCGGCCGGCGGAAGTCAGGCCGGCGCCGGGCCGCCAGCGCGGCGAAGTCCGCGCTTCGCACGGACGGGCGGCCTGCTGCTTCCCCCTCGGGGGGCAGCGACCCACACGCAGTGGGGGAGCGTGGGGGCCTTGTTCTCTAGAGTTCCTCGACGCGCCGCGGCGGGTAGCTGTCCCAGGCCTGGCAGCCCGGGCAATGCCAGAAGTACTGGTGGGCCTCGAAGCCGCAGGCTGCACAGCGGTAGCGCATCAACGGCCGGGTCGCCTGGTCGAGCGAGCGCTGCACCTGCGGGTGGAACTGCTCGTTCTCGAAGCGTTCGCCCGCCAGCCAGCGCGACGCCGCCACCAGCGAGGGGTGATGCGCCAGATGGGCGATGTAACCGTCGCGCGGCTCGGGTGAGGTCGCCGCGTCGTCCGACGGGGCGTCCTCGGGCAATGCCGGCGTGCCGCCGAGCGCGATGATCGCCTCGAGCACGTCGATCGAGGGCGATGCGATATAGCGGCGCTGCAGCAGCGCGAGCGCCTCGCCCGAGCGCTGCGACGCGACCGCGGCTTGCTGCATGGCCGCCGCATACAGCGGGAGCGCCAGCGGGGCGGTTTCACTCAGCGCCGCCAGCGTGTCGAAAGCCGTTGCCGCCTCGCCCTTGCGCAGTTGCAGCGTGGCGGTGTCGATCGCCGGGCGCGGSGCCGCCCGCGCCCGCGCCCCCGCCGGCGGCAGCCGCCCCCCCTCGAGCTTCTGGGCGACGTCTTCGGCCTGTGCCCATTCGCGCGAGCGCTCGTAGATCGCCAGCAGCGACAGCCGGGCCTCGTTCTCGTAGCGTGTCCCTTCGAGCTTCTGCAGTGCGGCTTCGGCGCGGTCGAGCAATCCGGCGCGCAGGAAGTCCTGCGCCAGCGCGTGCTGTGCGCGGTCGCGGTCGGCGCGGCTCAGGTCGCCCCGGCCCAGCAGATGCTCGTGCACGCGCACCGCGCGCTGGTATTCGCCGCGGCGCCGAAACAGGTTGCCGAGCGCAAAGTGAAGCTCCTGCGTATCGGGGTCGTTCTGCACCGCCTCGATGAAGGCGTCGATGGCCTGGTCCTGCTGCTCGTTGAGCAGGAAGTTGAGGCCGCGAAAGTAGGCCTTGGGGGCCTGGCGGTTCTCGATCCTGAGCTGCCTCAGGTCGAAGCGCGAAGCCAGCCAGCCGAGCACGAACGCCAGCGGCAGGCTGAGCAGCAACCAGCTGAAATCAAAGTCCATGTTGACGCACGGCGGGCAGGTCGGTGGTGGCCGCGGGTGGCGCCGGGGCGGCGGAGGCGGTCACGGGCGGGACCGGGGCCGCGGGCAGTTGCGCCGCCGCGCTGCGGTGCTTCCACCAGCCCGGCAGCATGCCGAGCGCACCCACCACGAGGCCGCCCGCGAAGGCGGCCAGCACCACCAGCACCAGCGGCGCGCGCCACGAGGTGCCGAAGAAGAAGTAGACGGTGGCGTCGTGCTGGTTGTTCAGCGCGAAGGCGAAGAGGGTAAAAAAAATGGCTGCCTTGAGCAGCCACAGGAGATATTTCATGCGGGTCCCCGTTGGCCGGGGAATTCTATGTCGGCTGGATCGTCAGCCGTGTTTCTGCTTCTCTGCGTCGAGCAACGCCGTGCGCGCGTCGACCGCCTCGCGCAGGGCCTTGCCCGGCTTGAAGTGCGGCACGCGCTTCTCGGGGATCTGCACGCTCTCGCCCGAACGCGGATTGCGTCCGATGCGTGGCGGGCGCCGGTTCACCGTGAAGCTGCCGAAGCCGCGGATCTCGATGCGATGCCCGCGCACCAGCGCATCGCCCATCGCGTCCAGGATGGTCTTGACGGCGTATTCGGCATCGCGGTGCGTCAGCTGCGCGAAGCGGGCTGCGAGTTCCTCGACGAGATCGGAGCGGGTCATGGCAAAGAGGAATGTAGGACGAAAAAAAAAGGACAGAGCGGCGCCGGGCGCCAGCTCTGTCCCCGGACGCAGCTTACTTGTCGCTGTTGTCCAGCTTGGCGCGCAGCAGGGCGCCCAGGCTGGTCGTGCCCGCGTTCTCGCGTGCCGACTGCTGGCTCAGGCTGGCCATGGCGCCTTGCTCGTCGACCATGTCCTTCTGCTTGATCGACAGCTGGATGTTGCGGGTCTTGCGATCCACATTGACCACCACGGCCGTGACTTCGTCGCCTTCCTTGAGCACGTTGCGTGCATCTTCCACGCGATCGCGGGAGATTTCGCTGGCGCGCAGGTAGCCGATGATGTCTTCGCCGAGGTCGATTTCAGCGCCGCGGGCGTCCACGGTCTTGACCTTGCCGGTCACGATCTGGCCCTTGTCGTTCACGGTCGTGAAGGTGGTGAACGGATCGCTGTCGAGCTGCTTGATGCCCAGCGAGATGCGCTCGCGGTCGACATCCACGGCCAGCACGATCGCTTCGACTTCCTGGCCCTTCTTGTAGTTGCGCACGGCGGTTTCGCCGGGCTCGTTCCACGAGAGGTCGGACAGGTGAACCAGGCCGTCGATGCCGGCAGCCAGACCCACGAACACGCCGAAGTCGGTGATCGACTTGATCGGGCCCTTGACGCGGTCGCCGCGCTTGGTGTTCTGCGCGAACTCTTGCCACGGGTTGGCCTTGCACTGCTTCATGCCGAGGCTGATGCGGCGCTTGTCTTCGTCGATTTCCAGAACCATGACTTCGACTTCGTCGCCCAGCGAGACGATCTTGTTCGGAGCGATGTTCTTGTTGGTCCAGTCCATCTCGGAGACGTGCACCAGGCCTTCGATGCCGGGCTCGAGTTCGACGAACGCGCCGTAGTCGGCGATGTTCGTGACCTTGCCGAACAGGCGGGTCGATTGCGGGTAGCGGCGCGAAACGCCCATCCACGGGTCGTCGCCCATTTGCTTCAGACCCAGCGAGACACGGTTCTTCTCGGTGTCGAACTTGAGGATCTTGGCGGTGATTTCCTGGCCGGCCTGCACCACTTCGCTCGGATGGCGGACGCGGCGCCATGCCATGTCGGTGATGTGCAGCAGACCGTCGATGCCGCCGAGGTCGACGAACGCACCGTATTCGGTGATGTTCTTGACGACGCCGCGCACGACTGCGCCTTCCTTCAGGGTTTCCATCAGCTTGGCGCGTTCTTCGCCCATGCTGGCTTCGACCACGGCGCGGCGCGAGAGCACCACGTTGTTGCGCTTGCGGTCGAGCTTGATGACCTTGAATTCGAGGGTCTTGTTCTCGTACGGGGTCAGGTCCTTGATCGGACGCGTGTCGATCAGCGAGCCCGGCAGGAAGGCGCGGATGCCGTTGACCAGCACCGTGAGGCCGCCCTTGACCTTGCCGCTCGTGGTGCCGGTGACGAAGTCGCCGGATTCGAGGGCCTTCTCGAGCGCGAGCCACGAAGCCAGACGCTTGGCGGTGTCGCGCGAGAGGATGGTGTCGCCGTAGCCGTTTTCGACGCTGCCGATGGCAACCGAAACGAAATCGCCGGCCTGGACTTCGAGCTCGCCCTTGTCGTTCTTGAACTCTTCGATCGGCACGTAGGCTTCGGACTTGAGGCCTGCGTTGACCACGACGTGGTTGTGTTCGACGCGCACGACTTCGGCGGTGATGACCTCACCGGTGCGCATCTCCGAACGCTTCAGGGATTCTTCGAATAGGTCGGCAAAAGATTCAGACATGTGTTTTTCCTTCCGTCACGCAGGGTTTGCAGCAGCACGATTGCGACTGGCTTGGGTCTGGAGACGGCGGTTGTGTGGGCTTTGGGGCCCGGTTAGGGTTGAACAACCAGCAGGCCGGTGCGCTGTCGCGCGGCGGGGACCTGCTGGATCGAAATGCCGATCAAGAAGACTTGAAAGGCTGTACTTCCTGCCACCAGTGCAGCACCTGTTCGATCGATTGCTCGACCGAAAGCAAGGAGTTGTCCAGGAGGCGGGCATCAGGCGCCGGCTTGAGTGGCGCCACCTTGCGGGACGAATCCCGCAGGTCTCGCGCTTCCAGGTCGGCGCGAAGGCTGGCAATTGTAGTTGAAATACCCTTTGAAATCAACTGCTTATGGCGCCGTTCGGCGCGCTGGCCGGCGCTCGCCGTGAGATAGATCTTGAGATCGGCGTCGGGGAATATCACCGTGCCCATGTCGCGACCATCGGCCACCAGGCCGGGAAGGCGCCGGAAGCTGCGTTGCAGTGCAAGCAGGGCGGCGCGCACGGCCGGCAGCGCCGACACGCGGGAGGCGTCCATGCCGGCGGCTTCGGTGCGGACCGCGTCGCTCACGTCCTCGCCGGCCAGCAGCACCTTGCCCTCGCTGAAGACCAGGGGCAGCGCGCGTGCCAGCTCGGCGATGTGCGTCTCGTGCTCGGGCAGTGCGTCGAGGCCCTCGCGGCGCATCGCGAGCCCCGTCACGCGGTACAGCGTGCCCGAGTCGAGGTAGTGGTAGCCGAGCCGCAGCGCGACTTGGACCGTCAGCGTGCCCTTGCCGGACGCGGTCGGACCGTCGATGCAGATCACCGGCACCTCGGCGGCCTCGGCCACCGAGAACAAGGTCTCGAAATAGTCCGGGAAGGTCTTGGCAACGCAGTGCGGCTCCAGGATCCGCACGCCGACGCCGGCCGGATTGAAGGCCGCCAGCGAAAAGCACATCGCCACGCGGTGGTCGTCGTAGGTCTTGATGCTGGCCGCCCGCCAGTCTGCCGCCGCCAGGGGATGGACGCGGATGAAGTCCGGCCCGTCCTCGACCGTGGCGCCGAGCTTGCGCAATTCGTTGGCCATGGCGTCGATGCGGTCGGTTTCCTTCACGCGCCAGCTCGCGATGTTGCGCAGCGTGCTCGGGCCGTCGGCGTAGAGCGCCATCACGGCCAGGGTCATGGCGGCATCGGGAATGTGGTTGGCGTCGAGGTCGATCGCCTTCAGGGGCCAGGCCGCGCGCGAGATCGCGAGCCAGTTCGGCCCGCTGTCGATGTGCGCGCCCATCTGCCGCGCGGCATCGATGAAGCGGATGTCGCCCTGGATCGAGTCGGCGCCGACGCCTTCGATCCGGATGCCCGCGCCGTTGGCGATGGCGCCCAGCGCAATGAAGTAGCTGGCCGACGAGGCATCGGCTTCGACGTGGATATCGCCGGGCGAGCTGTAGCGGCTGCCGGCCGGAATCGTGAAGCGCTGCCAGCCTTGGCGCTGCACCGCGATGCCGAAGCGCGCGAGCAGGTTCAGCGTGATCTCGATGTAGGGCTTGGAGATCAGTTCGCCGACCACGTCGATCACGATGTCGCGTCCCGCCGCCGGGCCGCCCCCAGGGGGGGGCAGCGAACCACGCGAAGCGGGGAGCGTGGGGGCAGGTGCATTGGACGCCAGTGGCAGCGCCAGCAGCAGGGCGGTCAGGAACTGGCTCGAGACGTCGCCGCGCACGCGGATCGGGCCGTCGAGCTGGAGCGCATCGAGCGCGACCGGGTGAATCCGCAACGGCGGGAAGCCCGGGTTGCCGAGGTAGTCGATGCGGCAGCCGAGCTGCGTCAGCGCGTCGACCAGGTCGCCGATGGGCCGCTCGTGCATCCGCGGCACGCCGCGCAGATCGAACTCGCCGCCGAGCAGCGAGAGTGCGGCGGTCAGCGGTCGCATCGCGGTGCCCGCGTTGCCGAGGAACAGGGAGGCCGAGGGCGTTCGCAGCTTTCCCCCGAGGCCTTCGATGCGCAGCTTGTCGCCGGCCCGCTCGATGCCGCAACCCAGTGCCGCCAGCGCGTCGAGCATGACCCGCGTGTCGTCCGAGTCGAGCAGGTCGTGCACGGTGGTCGTGCCGCTGGCCAGCGCGGCCAGCAGCAGCACGCGGTTGGAGATGCTCTTGGAGCCCGGCAGGCGAACCGTGCCGGCCGCCGCCGCCAGCGGCGGAATGTCGAGGAAAGGTGTTGAGAACATGTCAGCCGGGATGGGCAGGCCTGGGGGAGGGGTGTCGTCTCAGTCGGGCGAAGCGGCGGCGCCTGGCTGCCATTGGGCCCGCACCCGGCTGGCGGCTGCTATCGCATCTTCGAGCGCCTGTGCGTTGCCCGCGCTCATCAGTGCCTCGAGTTCGGCCAATGCATCGCGAAAGGCGCGCGATTGCAGCAGCACCTGGTCGCGATTGGCCAGCAGCACGTCGCGCCACATGGTCGGGTCGGCGGCCGCGATGCGCGTGAAGTCGCGGAAACCCGGGCCGGCCAGTTCCAGGAAGCGCCCGCCTTGCGGGTTGGCGGCGATCGCATTGGTGAACGCGAAGGCCAGCAGGTGGGGCAGGTGGCTGACGGCGGCGAAGGCGCTGTCGTGCGCCTCGGGCGTCATCGTCACCACCTTGGCGCCGATGCTGGTCCAGACCCGCGTGGCGCGCTGGACGTTGGAGCGCAGGGTGGCCTTGATCGGCGTCAGCACCACCTGGCGTCCGGCGTAGAGGCCGGCATCCGCATGCTCCACGCCCGCCACTTCCTTGCCGGCGATCGGATGCGCGGGGACGAAGGCGCCGATCTGGTCCTGCAGCCCGCGTCGCGCGGCCTCGATGACGTCGCCCTTGGTCGAGCCCACGTCCATCACCAGCATCTGCTCCGTGATGCCGTGGCGGATGGCCTTGAAGGTCTGCTCGGAAGCACCCACGGGGACCGCGATCAGCACCAGGTCGGCGCCCGACATCGCGAGCAGCGCCGAGGGCGCCGCGACGTCGATCACGCCGAGCTGCCGGGCGCGTTCGGTGGTCGAGGGCGACTTGCTGTAGCCCACCACCCGCTTGACCAGCTTGGCGCGCTTGAGCGCCAGCGCGAACGAGCCGCCCATCAATCCGCAGCCGATCAGACCCAACTGTTCGAACATCGTCCGGTGGCCTCAGGCAGTGATGGGGTAGGCGCCGAGAACCTTGTAGAACGCGCACAGCTTGCGCAGTTCGACGAGCGCGGCGGCGACGTTGGGCTGCGAAGGATGCCCGTCGAGGTCGATGTAGAAGTAGTACTCCCACTGGCCGGTGCGCGCGGGGCGCGATTCGAAGCGGGTCATCGAGACGTTGTTGGTCTTGAGCGGCATCAGCAGGTCGTGGACCGCGCCGGGCTGGTTCGGCACCGACACCACCAGGCTGGTGCAATCGCGGCCCGAGGCCGGCGGCATCGCCAGCGTCTGGGGCAGGCAGATGATGGCGAAACGGGTGCGGTTGTAGGAGTCGTCCTGGATCGCGTGGGCGACGATGTGCAGCCCGAAGCGGGTGGCCGCGCGCTCGCTGGCGAGCGCGGCCCAGGCCGGGTTGCCGGCCGCCAGCCGGGCGCCTTCGGCGTTGCTGGAGACGGCGCGCCGCTCCGCATTCGGCAGGTGCTTCGCGAGCCAGGTCTGGCACTGCGCCAGCGCCTGCGGGTGGGCCAGCACGGCCTCGACGCCTTCGAGCGAATTGCTCGAGCGCAGCAGGTGATGGCGCACCAGCAGGCTGACCTCGCCGACCACGTGGGTGGGCGAATGCAGGAACAGGTCGAGCGATCGGGTGACCACGCCTTCGGTGGAATTCTCGACGCCGACCACGCCGTATTGCGCGCTGCCGGCCGCCGTGGCATGGAAGACCTCGTCGAAGCTGGCGCAATAGACCAGGTCGGCGGCGCCGCCGAAGTACTCGACCGCGGCCTGTTCGCAGAAGGTGCCCTCGGGGCCCAGCACGGCGACGCGCTGCGGCGACTCGAGGGCCAGGCAGGCCGACATGATCTCGCGCCAGATGGCCGCGACGTGCAGCGCCTTCAGCGGGCCGGCGTTGCTCTGCTGCATCTTCTCGATCACCTGCGCGACGCGATCGGGACGGAAGAAGGGCGTGCCTTCGCGCTTCTTGACCTCGCCAACCTGTTCGGCGACGCGGGCGCGCCGGTTCAGGAGGTCGAGAAGCTGCTGATCGAGCGAGTCGATCTGCACGCGCAGATCGGCCAGGCCGGAGGAGGTGTCAGGGACGGAGGGCGTGGGTTCAGGTGCGGTCATTCGGTCAGTTGCGCGTGCCTCTACGCACGCGACCGTTCGAATTCTCGCATGTAGCCCACCAGGGCTTGCACGCCGGCCAGCGGCATGGCGTTGTAGATGCTCGCGCGCATGCCGCCGACCGACTTGTGGCCCTTGAGCTGCAGCAGTCCGGCCTCGCGCGCGCCCGCGAGAAAGGCTTCGTTGCGGCTCTCGTCGGCAAGGAAGAAAGGCACGTTCATGCGCGAGCGGCAACCAGGGTCGACCTTGTTGGCGTAGAAGTCCGAGCCGTCGATGAAGTCGTACAGCAGCCGCGCCTTGGCGATGTTGCGAGCTTCCATGGCCGCGATGCCCGTGAGTTCGCCTTCGGTCTGCTGCGCGAGCCACTGGAAGGTCAGCCCGGCGATGTAGATGCCCCAGGTCGGGGGCGTGTTGTACATCGAGTGGTTGTCCGCCACCGTCTTGTAGTTGAAGGCGCTCGGGCAGATCTCGAGGGCAGACCCAAGCAGGTCGTCGCGCACGATCACGATCGTGAGGCCGGCCGGGCCGAGGTTCTTCTGGGCGCCGCCAAAGGCCAGTCCCACGCGCGACCAGTCGACCGGCCGCGACGCCACGTGCGAGGAGAAATCGATCACCAGCGGCGCCTTGCTGCCGAGCGCGGCCAGGTCCGGCAACTGCTGGAATTCAATGCCGTTGATGGTCTCGTTGGTGCAGACGTGCACGTACGAGGCATCCGTCGACAGCTGCCAGCCGGCCGGGTCCGGCAGCCGGGTGTGCCCGTCTGCCGCGTTGCTCGCGACCACCCTGGCCTCGCAGTAGCGCTGGGCTTCCTTCTGCGACTTGACGCTCCAGCTGCCCGTGAGGACGAAGTCGGCGCGGGTCCCGCGCGACAGGTTCATCGGCACGATCGCGTTCTCGCCGAGCCCGCCGCCCTGCATGAACAGGATGTGGAACTGCGACGGCACCGCGAGCAGGCTGCGGATGTCGGCCTCGGCCTGCGTGCAGATCGCGCCGAACTCCTTGCCGCGATGGCTCATCTCCATCACGCCCATGCCGCTGCCGTGCCAGTCCAGCATCTCGGAGGCGGCGCGCTGCAGCACCGCTTCCGGCATTGCGGCCGGACCGGCGGAAAAGTTGTACGGGCGCGGACCCGCGCGCTGCGTCACTTCTTGGCGGGCGCCTTGGCCGGCGCTGCCTTGGCTGCTCCACCCGCGTTGGTCGGTGCGCCCAGCGCCTTGGCGACACTGGCGTCGAGTGCGACCATCTTCGGTTCGATGGTGGCGCGGGTTTCGCCCACCAGCTTCTCCGTCAGCGCGGTCTGCAGCTTGGGGTTGATTTCCTGGTACTTCTTGCTCAGCGGCGAGCTGATCCAGGCCATGAGCTGGCGCAGTTCTTCTTCGCTGAAGTTCTGCTCCATGATCGGGGTCAGCGCGCCCGGGGCGAGCTGCACGGCCTTGTCGCGCACGATCGGGTAGGCGTCGTCGAAGTATTTCTTGAGTTCGGCGTCAGCTGCCTTGGCGGCGGCTTCGCGCTTGTCGGCCGGCACCTGGGTCTGCAGGTACTGCGAACCGGCCTGCGCGATCGGAGCGCTCGACTGCTCGACCAGCCCGCGCGCAAGCGATTCGATGCCGGGGCGCTGCATGTCGATGAACTGCTTGATCAGCGTCGCCTTGTCCTGGGCCATGGCGAGCGAGCTGCCGGCGAGTGCGACCGTCAGAAGCGCGAGTTTGATTTTTTTCACTGGGGATTCTCCGTTGAAGATGGGGTGGTAGGGTCGTCGGCGCCGGGTTCATTCTCGATATTCGCGTCATTCTCGACGATGCGCTGCAGCCCGCTGAGCTTGGCGCCTTCGTCGAGTCCGATCAGGGTGACGCCTTGCGTCGCACGCCCCATTTCGCGGATTTCGGAGACTCGGGTGCGCACGAGGACACCCTTGTCGGTGATGAGCATGATCTCGTCGTCGGCATGCACGAGAGTCGCAGCCACCACCTTGCCGTTACGTTCACTCTGTTGAATCGCGATCATGCCCTTGGTTCCCCGGCCGTGTCGCGTGTACTCGGTAATGCTTGTACGTTTTCCGTAACCGTTTTCGGTCGCCGTGAGCACGCTCTGGGCTTCGTCCTCGGCCACCAGCATGGCGATCACGCCCTGGCTGTCCTCCAGCGTCATGCCGCGCACGCCGCGGGCATTGCGGCCCATCGGACGGACATCGTTCTCGTCGAAGCGCACCGCCTTGCCGCCGTCGGAGAACAGCATCACGTCGTGCGCGCCGTCGGTCAGCGCGGCGCCGATCAGGTAGTCGCCAGGGTCGAGGTCGACCGCGATGATGCCGGCCTTGCGCGGGTTGCTGAATTCGTCGAGCGCGGTCTTCTTGACCGTGCCCATCGAAGTCGCCATGAAGACGTACTGGTTGGCCGGGAAGGTGCGCTTCTCCCCCGTGAGCGCCAGCACCACGTTGATCTTCTCGCCTTCCTGCAGCGGGAACATGTTGACGATCGGCCGGCCGCGCGATCCGCGCGATCCCGCCGGCACTTCCCAGACCTTGAGCCAGTAGAGCCGGCCGCGGTTCGAGAAGCACAGGATGTAGTCGTGCGTGTTCGCGATGAACAACTGGTCGATCCAGTCGTCCTCTTTGGTCGCCGTGGCCTGCTTGCCGCGGCCGCCGCGCTTCTGCGCCCGGTACTCGCCCAGCGGCTGGCTCTTGATGTAGCCGCTGTGGGACAGGGTCACGACCATGTCGGTGGGCGTGATCAGGTCTTCGGTCGACAGGTCGAAGGCGCTGTGCTCGACCAGGCTGCGGCGCGCGCCGAGCTTGCTCTGGCCGAACTCCTGCTTGATGGTGGCGAGTTCGTCGCCGATGATCACCGAGACCCGCGCCGGCTTGGCGAGGATGTCCAGCAGGTCGTCGATCTCCGCCATCACTTCCTTGTACTCGGCGACGATCTTGTCCTGCTCCAGGCCGGTCAGGCGCTGCAGGCGCATCTGCAGGATTTCCTGGGCCTGGGTGTCCGACAGCTTGTAAAGGCCGTCGGCATGCATGCCGTATTCGCGCTCGAGCCCGTCCGGCCGGTAGTCGTCGGCGTTGATCACGCCGCCGTCGGTGCGGGTACGGGTCAGCATCTCGCGCACCAGCTTGCTGTCCCAGGCGCGGGTCATGAGTTCGGCCTTGGCCACTGGCGGCGTCGGTGCGTTGCGGATGATCGCGATGAACTCGTCGATGTTGGCCAGCGCCACCGCCAGGCCCTCGAGCACGTGGCCGCGCTCGCGCGCCTTGCGCAGCGTGAACACCGTGCGGCGGGTCACCACCTCGCGGCGGTGCTGCAGGAAGACCTCGATCAGGTCCTTCAGGTTGCACAGCTTGGGCTGGCCGTCCACCAGGGCCACCATGTTGATGCCGAAGGTGTCCTGCAGCTGGGTCTGCTTGTAGAGGTTGTTCAGCACGACCTCGGGCACCTCGCCGCGCTTGAGCTCGATCACCAGCCGCATGCCCGACTTGTCGGACTCGTCCTGGATGTGGCTGATGCCTTCGATCTTCTTCTCGTGCACCAGTTCGGCCATGCGCTCCTGCAGCGTCTTCTTGTTGACCTGGTAGGGCAGCTCGTCGACGATGATCGCCTGGCGCTGGCCACGGTCGATGTCCTCGAAATGGCACTTGGCGCGCATCACGACCTTGCCGCGGCCGGTGCGGTAGCCGTCCTTGATGCCGTTGATGCCGTAGATGATCCCGGCCGTGGGGAAGTCGGGCGCCGGCACGATCTCCATCAGGTCGTCGATGCTGGCCTCGGGATGGCGCAACAGGTGCAGGCAGGCGTCGACCACCTCGTTCAGATTGTGCGGCGGAATATTGGTCGCCATGCCGACCGCGATACCGCCGGCGCCATTGACCAGCAGATTCGGCAACTTGCTCGGCAATACCAGCGGTTCTTTTTCCGAGCCGTCGTAATTGGGACCGAAATCGACGGTTTCCTTGTCGATATCGCCCAGCATTTCATGAGCGATCTTGGCCAGCCTGATTTCGGTATAGCGCATGGCGGCCGCCATGTCACCGTCGACCGAGCCGAAATTGCCCTGGCCGTCGACCAGCATGTGTCGCATCGAGAAGTTCTGCGCCATCCGCACGATCGTGTCGTAGACCGACTGATCGCCGTGCGGGTGGTACTTGCCGATGACGTCGCCGACGATACGGGCCGACTTCTTGTAGGGCCGGTTCCAGTCGTTGTTGAGCTCGTGCATGGCGAACAGCACGCGCCGATGCACCGGTTTGAGGCCGTCCCGGGCGTCGGGAAGGGCCCGCCCGACGATCACGCTCATGGCGTAATCGAGATAGCTGCGGCGCATTTCCTCTTCGAGGCTGATGGGGAGTGTTTCTTTGGCGAACGAGGTCATGGGCGGCACGCAGACGGCAAGGGAGGCGGAATTTTACGCTGCGAAGGGTGTCGCACCGCCGCAACACATGGCCTGTATTCGGCCCCAGTCCCACGCTTCCGGGGCGTCTGCCGGGGTGTTTGCCAAAGACCCTATGGCACAATCGCCTCAACGTTTTGGGTGGTGGTCACTTAAAGCGTCCTTGATTCGCAGCGCGGCTGCGGCTTTTTCCCCAAGAGGAGAACCATGAAGAAACTGAATAAAGTGGCGATGATGTTTGCAGTCGCTGCGCTCGCCACTGCCGCCGGCGCGCAGACCCGTGTCACCGCCGCGAATGGCGGCCCGGCGATCGATAACTGGCAAAACGGCACCGGCGAATTGGTCTGGAAGAACGGCACCAATGAACTGTGCTGGCGCGATGCCAACTGGACGCCCGCAACGGCTGCAGCTGGCTGCGACGGTGCTCTGGTTCCTGTCGCTCCTGTGGCTGCACCCGCCCCTGCACCGGCTCCGGTTCCCCCGGCAGTCGCTGCTTCGAAGGTTACCTTCGCTGCTGACGCCTTCTTCGACTTCGACAAGTACGTCCTGAAGCCTGAAGGCCGCGCCAAGCTGGACGACCTGGTCTCGAAGATCAAGGACGTGAACCTCGAAGTGATCATCGCCGTGGGTCACACCGACTGGATCGGTACCGTGCAGTACAACCAGAAGCTGTCGGTCCGCCGCGCTGAAGCCGTCAAGGCCTATCTGGTCTCGAAGGGCATCGAAAAGAACCGCGTGTACACCGAAGGCAAGGGCAAGAGCCAGCCGATCGCTGACAACCGCACCGCCGAAGGCCGCGCCAAGAACCGCCGCGTGGAAATCGAAGTGGTCGGTACCCGCCCCAACAAGTGATTTGCAAGAATCACTGAAAAAAACCCCGCCCCGGCGGGGTTTTTTTATGGCCGGTCCGATGTCGGCATTTGGTTTCGACGCGCTGGATTCCGAAGCAATTCGCGGCGATTCATAATCGCTGCATGACCGAACCCGTGAATGCCGATCCGGCAGAGCTCGCCAAATTCTCCGAACTCGCGCACCGTTGGTGGGATCTCGAAAGTGAATTCCGCCCGCTGCACGAAATTAATCCACTGCGCCTCGACTGGATCGACGGCATTTCGCCGATCGCCGGCCGCAGGGTGCTCGACATCGGCTGCGGCGGCGGCATCCTGGCCGATTCGATGGCGCGCAAGGGCGCCGAGGTGCTGGGGATCGACCTCGCCGACAAGGCGCTGAAGGTGGCGCAGCTGCATGCGCTCGAGGCCGGCACGCGCGGCGTCAAGTACCGTGCGGTCAGCGCCGAGGCGCTGGCGGCCGAACAGCCGGCCAGCTTCGATGTCGTCACCTGCATGGAAATGCTCGAACACGTGCCCGAACCGGCCTCGGTCGTCAAGGCCTGCGCCGATCTCGCGAAACCCGGCGGCTGGGTCTTCTTCTCGACCATCAACCGCAATCTCAAGGCCTTCATGCTGGCGATCGTCGGCGCCGAGTATGTGCTCGGCATGCTGCCGCGCGGCACGCACGAATACCAGAAGCTGATCCGCCCGAGCGAACTGGCTGCCCACTGCCGCGCCGCCGGGCTCGACCTGCGCCATACCCGCGGCCTGGAACACAACCCGCTGACCCGTCGCTACTGGCTCAGCGGCGACACCAGCGTGAACTACATGTTCGCCACCCAGAAGCCGGCGGCGGGGCTGTGATGGAGGGCCGTATCGACGCCGTCCTGTTCGACCTGGACGGAACCCTGATCGACAGCGCTCCCGACCTCGGCGCCGCGGCGGACCAGATGCGCACCGAGCGTGGCCTGCCTTCGCTGCCGCTCGAACGCTACCGGCCGATGGCCGGTGCCGGCGCCCGCGGCATGCTGGGGGTGGCCTTCGGGCTCACGCCCGAGGCCCCCGAATTTGCGGCGTTGCGCGAGGAATTCTTCGTCAACTACGAGTCGCGGATGCTGCGCAACACGCAAGTCTTCGATGGCGTGGCCGAACTGGTGGAGGAGCTGCGCGCACGCGGGCTTCCCTGGGGCGTCGTCACCAACAAATCGGTTCGGTTCACCGCGCCGCTGACGCGTGCAATGCCGCTGTTCGAGAGCGCCCGGGCGATCGTCAGCGGCGACACCACGCCGTATGCCAAGCCGCACCCCGAGCCCCTGTTCGAGGCCGCACGCCGGCTGGGCGTGGCGCCCGTGCATTGTGTCTACGTCGGCGACGACGAGCGCGACATCGTGGCCGGCCGCGCCGCCGGTATGCGGACGGTGGCCGCCACCTACGGATACATGGGTGAACAGGCCGAAGTGGCCCGTTGGGAGGCCGATGCTGCGATCGAAACCCCCATGGCCCTCTTGCAGTTGCTCAAACAGGCCTAAAATAGCTCACTTGGGGCTGCACTGGTTTCGACGTGGGTTCGGAATCGCAGCGGGGCATGTCGAGCTGAATGCGCTCGTAAAACAGATTCAAACAAACTAACTGCAAACGACGAACGTTTCGCACTCGCCGCTTAATTGCCGGTGAGCTTTGCAACAGCAGGCCGATGGGCTGGGCAAGGGGGCGCTAGAGCAATCTGACGCCTCCCGGCTGCAAAGATAATCTACATGGGCTGGCTCCGATCCGGGTACCTTGGGTCGGGACGAGAAAATAGGGTGCTGGCGGCCGGTGTAGCGTGCGACTGCGCGACACCGGTGGCGAGACTTAAATCAGACCGCTAAACATGTAGATCTGCGCGAAGAAGGCTTGCGGACGGGGGTTCAAATCCCCCCAGCTCCACCATACAAGAAGGCGGCGCCGATGCATTTTGCATCGGCGCCGCGTTTGCGTTCCAAACCCTCAACGCGGTCCCGTGCACAGAGGCCCGGGCGGCCCATGGGGACAAGTTCGATGCAACAGATTCAGTGGACCTCGGCGCTTCGCCTGGTTGTCGCCGCGGTGTTCGCACTGTCTGGCGCGGCTGCGCCGGCCGCCTCCCAGGCCCCGGTCGCCGCCGAGAACGGCATGGTCGTGAGCGCGCAGCACCTGGCGACCCAGGTCGGCGTCAAGGTGCTCAAGCGCGGCGGCAACGCGATCGACGCGGCGGTGGCCGTGGGCTATGCACTCGCGGTGGTCTATCCGGCGGCCGGCAATCTCGGCGGCGGCGGGTTCATGACCGTGCAACTCGCCGACGGCCGCAGGACCTTTCTCGATTTCCGCGAGAAGGCGCCGCTGGCCGCGACGGCCGACATGTATCTCGACAAGGATGGCAAGGTCGTCGCGGGCCTGAGCACCCGCGGGCATCTTGCGGTCGGCGTCCCGGGCACGGTTTCCGGCCTCGAATGGGCGCGCGAGCGCTACGGCACCATGAAGCGGGGCGTGCTGATCGCGCCGTCGATCGCGTTGGCCGAGCGCGGTTTCGTGCTCCAGCGGGGCGACATCGACATGCTGGCGACTGCCACGACGGATTTCGGCAAGGACCCGGCCTCGGCTGCGATCTTCCTGCGCAAGGGCGAGCCCTTCGCGGTCGGCCAGAAGCTGGTCCAGACAGATCTCGCAAGGACGCTCAAGGCGATCAGCCGCAACGGCCCCGACGGCTTCTACAAGGGGCCGGTGGGAAGCGCGATCGTGGCCTCCAGCCGGGCGGGCAAGGGGCTGATCACGCAGGCCGACCTCGACCAGTACAAGACGCGTGAACTGGTGCCGATCGAATGCGGCTACCGCGGCTATCGGGTGATCTCGGCGCCGCCGCCGAGTTCGGGCGGCGTGGCGATCTGCGAGATGCTCAACATCCTCGAAGGCTATCCGCTCAAGGAACTGGGCTTCCGATCGGCGCAGGCGGTGCACTACCAGATCGAAGCCATGCGCCATGCCTACGTCGACCGCAACAGCTATCTGGGCGACCCGGATTTCGTGCAGAACCCCGTCGATCGCCTGATCGACAAGCACTATGCCGAGAAGGTCCGCGGTGTCATCGATCCGACCAGGGCCGGCGTCTCCAAGGACATCAAGCCGGGCGTCGCGCCGCATGAGGGCAGCAACACGACGCACTATTCGATCCTCGACCAATGGGGCAACGCGGTGGCGGTGACCTACACCCTGAACGACTGGTTCGGCGCCAAGGTCACGGCGGCAGGCACGGGCGTGCTGCTCAACAACGAGATGGACGACTTCACGGCGAAGATCGGCGAGCCCAACATGTACGGCCTGATCCAGGGCGAAGCCAACGCCATTGCGCCGGCCAAGCGGCCGCTGAGCTCGATGAGCCCGACCATCCTCACCAAGGACGGCCGGCCGGTGTTCGTGGTCGGCACGCCGGGCGGCAGCCGGATCATCACCACGGTACTGCACAGCATCCTCAACGTGGTCGACTACGGCATGGATGTGCAGGAAGCCGTGGACGCGCCGCGCTTTCACCAGCAATGGCTGCCGGACGTGACCAACGTCGAGCCTTTCGCGCTCTCGCCCGACACTCGCAAGATCCTGGTCGGCATGGGCCACAACCTCGGCGAGGCGCAGCCCGCCAACCACCTGACGGCGATCATCGTCGGCGCGCCCTCGCTGGGCGGCAAGCCGGTGGGCGCCAATCGTTTCTACGGCGCCAACGACCCGCGCCGCAACACCGGCCTGGCGCTGGGTTACTGATGCGTCTCGAAGAAATCCTCTATACCCAGGGCTTCGGCACGCGCCGGGTCTGCGCCGGCCTCGTGCAGCAGGGCTTCGTGTCGGTTGGCGGCACCGCGGTCACCGATCCCGGCGAGGACTTCGCCACCGAGGGCCTGCGCTTCACGGTCCAGGGCGCGGCCTGGGAGTACCACGAGAAGGCCTACCTGATGCTGCACAAGCCGGCCGGCACCGAGTGCTCCCAGAAGCCTTCGACCTACCCGAGCATCTACACGCTGCTGCCGTCTCCTTTGCGCCTGCGGCCGAACAAGGGGGCGGTCCAGGGCGTGCAGGCGATCGGACGGCTCGACCAGGACACCACGGGCCTGCTGCTCCTGACCGACGACGGCCAGTTCATTCACCGGATGGGGTCGCCGAAGCACCACGTGCCGAAGGTCTACGAGGTGACGACCAAGCACCCGGTCGACCCGAACCAGGTCGAGCGCCTGCTGGCCGGCGTGGTGCTGGACGACGACCCGAAGCCGGTGCGGGCCGCGGCCTGCGAACTCGCCGGGCCGCTGAACCTGAGCCTGACGCTCACCGAAGGCAAGTACCACCAGGTCAAGCGCATGCTGGCGGCCGTGGGCAACCGGGTCGAGGGGCTGCACCGCTCGCGCATCGGCCAGCTGGCGCTGTCCGAGGACCTGCTGCCGGGCCAGTGGCGCTGGCTGCGGGCCGAAGAGGTGGAAGCGCTGCGAACTTCGCGTGCCGGTCAGCCAACCGTCGGGGTCGACCGTTAAGATCTGAAATCCTCCTTCGGAATCTCCCCCTTGCGCTCCATCTCCTCCCTCACAGGCCGTTTCGCGGCCTTTTTGTTTGTTGGCGCGTCGCTTTCGTCGCAGGCGGCCGAACCGCCTCCGATCTTCGTGCTCAACTCCCTCGACGCCACCGTGAGCGTGATCGAGCCGACGGGCTGGACCGAAAAGGTGCGTATTCCGACCGGCAAGGAGCCGCACCACCTCTACCTGACGCCTGACGAGCAGTCGGTGATCGTCGCCAACTCCGCCGGCGACTCGTTGACCTTCCTGAACCCGCGCACGGCCGAGGTCCAGCGCGTGGTCTACGGCATCATCGATCCCTACCACCTGCGCTTCTCTCCGGACATGAAGTGGTTCGTCACCGCGGGCAATCGCCTGAACCACGTCGACCTCTACCGCTGGGACGGCAAGGAGCCCAAGCTTGTCAAGCGCATTCCGACCGGCAAGACGCCCAGCCACATCTGGATCGACGGCAAGAGCACCACGGCCTATGTCTCGATGCAGGACAGCGACGAGTTGATCGCGGTCGACCTGGCCACGCAGACCATCCGCTGGCGCACGGCCACCGGCCCGATGCCGGCCGACATCTTCGGCCTCCACGACGGCAAGACGCTGCTGGTCGGCCTGACCGGGAGCGACGGCGTGCAGGTGTTCGATGTCGCCGGCGCGCGGCCCTTGCTGGTCGGCAAGATTTCGACCGGCAAGGGCGCCCATGCCTTCCGTTCGGCCGGCGACGGCCGCAGCGTCTTCGTCAGCAACCGCGTGGCCAACACGATCAGCCGGATCGACCTTCAGACGCTGCAGGTCACCGACACCTACCCGGTGCCGGGCGGACCCGACTGCATGGATGTCTCGGCCGACGGCAAGACGCTCTACGTGACCTCCCGCTGGGCCAAGAAGCTCAGCGTGGTCGACCTGGCGAGCCGCAAGGTGGTGCGGCAGGTCAACGTCGGGCGTTCGCCGCACGGCGTCTGGACGCTCGACCATGCGAAATCGTAGGGTCGCCTCGGCCTGGCTGCTGGTCGCGGCCGGCGCCGCGTCCGGCGCGGCGTGGGCCCAGGGCTGCGCCAAGCCGGTCTACCTGACCTTCGACACCGGCCACATGGGCATCGCCCCGCTGGTGGCCGAAGTGCTCAAGCGCCAGGACGTGCGCGTGACCTTCTTCGCCGCCGCCGAGCGCACGCAGACCGACGGCGACAGCCTGGACAATCATTGGGCGCCGTGGTGGAAGGCGAGGGGGGCCGAGGGCCACGAATTCGCCTCCCACACCTACGACCACGCCTATTGGCGGGGCGATGTCAAGGGCGTCGAGCCGCGCTTCCGAATCCGCCCCACGGCCGGCGCCTTCGCCGGCCGCGAGTTCACCTGGGATGCGGTGCAGTACTGCGCCAACATCGCCAAGTCCGCCGAGCGGCTGCAGCTCATCACGGGCAAGAAGCCGCTGCCGCTGTTCCGCGCGCCGGGCGGCAAGACCTCGCCGCGGCTGCTCGCGGCGGCCAAGGCCTGCGGCTACGAGCACGTGGGCTGGGCGCCGGCGGGCTTCCTCGGCGACGAACTGCCGAGCGAGACGTTCAGCAACGAGCGGCTGCTGGCGCAGGCGCTCGACAAGATCCAGCCTGGCGACATCCTGCTCGCGCACCTGGGCATCTGGTCGCGCAAGGACCCTTGGGCGCCGGCCGACCTGGAGCCGCTGATCGCCGGGCTCAAGATCAAGGGCTACTGCTTCGAGACGCTGCGGCAGCATCCGGCCTATCGCGGCTGGATCGCGGCCCATTCCTGAACCTTCGGCCCTCGACCGGAACCGCACGCCGATGGACTGGCTCACCGATCAATTCGCGACCTTGCAGCAATGGCTGTTCGAGACGGCGGTGCAGCCGCTGGTCTACGCCATCGGGCTCGGCGGCCGGGTCGAGGACGCCTTCGACGCCACCGGCTGGCTGCTGGTCGGCCTGATCCAGATCGCCGTGCTGGTCGCCGTGATCGGCCCGCTGCAGCGCTGGCGGCCGGTCGAGCCGGTGGTCGACCGGCGTGCGATCCGCACCGACGTCATCTACACGCTGATCCACCGGCTCGGCCTGTTCCGGCTGGCGATGTTCTTCGCCGTGGACCCGCTCTTCGACGACCTGCTGGGCATGGTGCGCGGGGCCGGTTGGGGCTCGGTGCACCTGGACGAACTCTGGCCCGGCGTGACCGACGTGCCGTGGATCGCGTTCCTGATCTACCTGGTGGTGCTGGACGGGGTCGAGTACCTGATCCACCGCGGCCAGCACCGCTTCCGCTGGTGGTGGGCGCTGCATTCGCTGCACCACTCGCAGCGCCAGATGACGATGTGGAGCGACAACCGCAACCATCTGCTGGACGACCTGATCCACGACGCGATCATCGTCGTCGTCGCGCAGCTGATCGGCGTGGCGCCGGGACAGTTCATCGCGATCGTCGCCTTCACGCAGCTCAGCGAGAGCCTGCAGCACGCCAATCTGCGCATCGGCTTCGGCGCTCTCGGCGAACGCCTGTGGATCAGCCCGCGCTTTCACCGCGTGCACCACAGCATCGGCATCGGCCACGAGTCCGGGGGGCCCAAGACGCTGGGCGGCCACAACTTCGGCGTGCTGCTTCCGTGGTGGGACATGCTCCTGCGAACGGCGAACTTCGAAGACCGCTACGACGCCACCGGCATCCGCGACCAGGTCGAGCCCGACGAGCGCGGCCGGGTGCGGGACTACGGTCGCGGCTTCTGGGCCCAGCAATGGCTCGGGCTGCGCCGCCTGGCCGGCAAGGGCTGAGGTTATCCTCGGCACCCGATGCGTCTTCTCCTCGATTCCTTCTGGCGATCGGTCGCCTATTGCCTGCACCCGCGGGTGATCGTGCTGTCGCTGCTGCCGCTCGGCCTCATGGTCGCGCTGGCGGCGGTGTTCGGCTATTTCTATTGGGATGCCGCGGTCACCTGGACCCGCGCGGCGCTCGACGCCTGGCCCCTGCTGGCCGGTTTCTGGGCCTGGATCGGACATTTTTTCTCGGGCGACGTCACGGCCATGCTGGCGCCGCTGGTCGTCGTCTTCGCCGCCACGCCGCTGCTCGTGGTGGTGTCGCTGCTGGTCGTGGCGGGCGTCATGGCGCCGGCGCTGACACGCCTGGTGGCCGAGCGGCGCTTCGCGACCCTGGAACAGAAGAAGGGGGCTTCCTTCTTCGGCAGCATGGCCCGCTCGATCGGGCTGACGGTGCTGGCGCTGCTGGCGCTGGTGGTGTCGATGCCGCTTTGGCTGATCCCGCCGCTGGTGCTCATTCTTCCGCCGCTGATCTGGGGCTGGCTGACCTACCGCGTGATGAGCTTCGATGCCCTGGCCGAGCATGCGAGTCCGGAGGAGCGCGACACGCTGCTGCGCACGCACCGGCTGCCCCTGCTCGGCATCGGCGTGCTGTGCGGCTATCTCGGCGCGGCGCCGAGCATCGTCTGGGCCTCGGGCCTGCTGTTCGCCGCCGCCTTCTTCGTGCTGGCGCCGCTCGCGATCTGGATCTATACGCTGGTGTTCGCCTTCTCGGCGTTGTGGTTCGCGCACTACTGCCTGGATGCCCTGGCCCAACTGCGTGCGCAGCGGGCGGCGGCCGCCGTGTCAGCTTCCACGGCCGAGCTGGCGGATGCCAGCGCGGCCGCGAGCCAATGGAGTGCGCCATGAGTCGTTCTTTCGGTCTGATCGTCGTCGGTGACGAAATCCTGTCGGGCAAGCGCGTCGACAAGCACATGCCCAAGGTCATCGAGCTGCTCGCCGCGCGCGGGCTCGAGCTCGGCTGGGCGGAGTACGTGGGCGACGTGCCTGTTCGCATCACCGCGGCGCTGGGTCGCGCCTTCGCATCGGGAGACATCGTGTTCTCCACCGGCGGCATCGGCGCCACGCCCGACGACCACACGCGCCAGTGCGCGGCGGCGGCGCTGGGCGTGCCGCTGGCGCTGCACCCCGAGGCCGAGTTGCTGATCCGCGAGCGCATGCAGGACACGGCGCGCGAGCAGGGCACGGTCTACGAGCCCGACCGTCCGGACAACATCCATCGGCTCAACATGGGCGTGTTCCCGTTGGGCGCCCGCATCATTCCCAACACCTACAACAAGATCCCGGGCTTCAGCGTCGGCGACGTGCACTTCGTACCCGGCTTCCCGGTGATGGCCTGGCCGATGATCGAGTCGGTGCTGGACGGCCGCTATGCCGAACTGTTCGCGCGCGGCCGCGCCGCCGAGAAATCGGTGATCGTCTATGGCGCGATGGAGGCCGCGCTGACCCCGCTCATGGAAGCCGTCGAGCGGGACCACGCAGGGATCAAGGTGTTCAGCCTGCCGAGCGTCGACCATCCGCAGCACGGGCGCCATATCGAACTCGGCGTCAAGGGCGACGCGAGCCTGATCGAGGCCGCCTACGCGCAGTTGCTCGCGGGCCTGCACGGTTTTGAGGCGCGACTTGGCCCCGAAATGGTGCGTTGAGGCGAAGCGCACCAAAGTGGTTACAAATTGCCTTGTTTTGGGTGCCTGCAAGGGCGCCAAGGCCCCGCTCGCGGCAGTGACAATGGCATAGAAACTGCATTCCCGATTCCCGTACTACCAACCCTGTCCATACCAAGGAGAACCTGATGGCCAAGACCGTCGCCGACGTACTCAAACTCGTGAAGGAAAACGAGGTCAAGTTCGTCGATTTCCGCTTCACCGACACGCGCGGCAAGGAGCAGCACGTGACCGTGCCCGTCTCGCATTTCGATGAAGACAAGTTCACGTCGGGCCACGCCTTCGATGGCTCCTCGATCGCCGGTTGGAAGGGCATCGAAGCGTCGGACATGCAACTCATGCCCGATCCCAACACGGCCAACATCGATCCTTTCTTCGAGGAAACGACGCTGATCCTGACCTGCGACGTGGTCGATCCGACGGATGGCAAGCCCTACGAACGCGACCCGCGCTCGCTGGCCAAGCGCGCCGAAGCCTACATGAAGGCCTCGGGCCTGGGCGACACCGCCTTCTTCGGACCGGAACCCGAATTCTTCGTGTTCGACGGCGTGCGCTGGCAGAACGACATGTCGGGCTGCTCGGTCAAGATCGAGTCCGAGGAAGCGGCCTGGAATACCGGCAAGGAATTCGAGCACGGCAACACCGGCCACCGTCCGGCGGTCAAGGGCGGCTACTTCCCGGTACCGCCGGTCGACAGCTTCCAGGACATGCGTTCCGAGATGTGCCTGGTGCTCGAGTCGCTCGGCATCCCGGTCGAAGTGCATCACCATGAAGTGGCCAACGCCGGCCAGATGGAAATCGGCACCAAGTTCAGCACGCTGATCCAGCGCGCCGACTGGGTCCAGCTGCAGAAGTACGTGATCCACAACGTGGCCCACGCCTACGGCAAGACCGCCACCTTCATGCCCAAGCCGATCGTCGGCGACAACGGCTCGGGCATGCACGTGCACCAGTCGGTCTGGAAGGACGGCAAGAACCTGTTCGCCGGCGACGGCTATGCCGGCCTGAGCGACTTCGCGCTGCACTACATCGGCGGCATCATCAAGCACGCCCGCGCGCTGAACGCCATCACGAACCCCGGCACCAACAGCTACAAGCGCCTGGTGCCCGGCTTCGAAGCCCCGGTGAAGCTGGCCTACTCGGCCAAGAACCGCTCGGCCTCGATCCGCATTCCATTCGTGGCGAACCCGAAGGGCCGCCGCGTCGAAGCGCGCTTCCCCGATCCGCTGATGAATCCGTACCTCGGCTTCGCGGCGCTGCTGATGGCCGGCCTCGACGGCGTGGAAAACAAGATCCATCCGGGCGAAGCCGCCAGCAAGGATCTCTACCATCTGCCGCCGGAAGAAGACGCGCTGATCCCGACCGTCTGCCACAGCCTCGACCAGGCGCTCGAGTACCTCGACAAGGACCGTGCTTTCCTGACCAAGGGCGGCGTGTTCACCGATTCGTACATCGATGCCTACATCGACCTCAAGATGCAGGAAGTCACGCGCTTCCGGATGGCGACCCATCCGGTCGAGTTCGACATGTATTACTCCCTGTGAGGCCTTGCGGGACAGACCAAGAAACTGCGCAGCAGTTTTTGCTCTGTCCTCAACTGATTGGAATCAAAAAAGGACGGCCTCGGCCGTCCTTTTTCATTGGGAGGGAACATCTGGGCCGGATCGGTTTCGAATTGCATGAAAATGCCGTTTTGCGGCGCACTAACTCAAGACCATGAAGACCCTCTCTGTTTTCCTGCTGACCGCCCTGGCGGCGGCCGGCGTGCCCTTGCAGGCCCAGGCGCAGCAAGAGCGCGTCTGGCGCTGCGGCAACGAATACACCAACAACGCGGTCATCGCCCAGCAGCGCGGCTGCAAGGTGATGGAAGGCGGCAACCTGACCATCGTGCAGGGCACGCGGCCGGTCGCCTCGGCGGCTCCCGGCGCGGCGGTGCGGGCGCCGGCGGGCAGTCCGCGGGTCGACGGCGTCGATCAGCGCGCACGCGACGGCGAGGCCCGCTCGGTGCTCGAGGCCGAATTGCGCAAGGCGCAGGAGCGGCAGGCCCAGCTGCTCAAGGAATACAACAACGGCGAGCCCGAGAAGCAGGGCAGCGAGAGCAAGAACTACCAGAAGTATCTCGACCGGGTGTCGGAAATGAAGGCCGAGCTCGCGCGCAACGAGAGCGACATCGCAGGCCTGCAGCGCGAGATCGGCCGCCTTCCGAGATGAAGTTCACCCCCAGGTTGGCTCACCGCGTGTAGCCGCCCACCCCCTCTCCGGGGGCAACACCAGCGGCCCGGCGAAGCCGGTTCCGCGGTGTTCCACGAAAAGACTCACTCAAAAATCATGGCTTTTGGCAAATCGGCGGGGCCGGGCAAGCGCTTCCAGGCTTTCGACCTGCTGTCGACGCTTATCGCGGTGGTGCGGGCGGACGGCTCGGTGCTGTTCGCCAATTCGGGCCTCGAGGATGCGCTGGGCACCTCGCGCCGCACGCTCGAGGGCTCGCAGTTCGGCGCCTGCTTCCATGAGCCCCAGGTGCTGCGAACCGCGATCGACGGCGCCCGCAGCAACGATTTCGCCACGCTGCGCTACGAGGCCCTGTTGCGGCGCGTCAACCACGACCTGATGCCGGTGCTGGTGACGCTGGCGCAGAGCGACAAGGCCGGTGAACTCATCATCGAGCTGACGCCGCTCGAGCAACAGGTGCGGCAGGACCGCGAAGAACGGCTGCTCGACCAGGCGCAGGCCAACAAGGAGCTGATCCGCAACCTCGCGCACGAGATCAAGAACCCGCTCGGCGGTATCCGCGGCGCGGCGCAGCTGCTGCAGATGGAGGTCGAGTCGCGCGACCTGATCGAGTACACGCAGGTCATCATCCACGAGGCCGACCGGCTGCAGACGCTGGTCGACCGGTTGCTGGCGCCGCACCGGCGCCCTCACGTGGTGGGCGACGTCAACATCCACGAGGTCTGCGAGCGGGTGCGTTCGGTGATCCTGGCGGAGTTTCCGCGCGACCTGCACATCGAGCGGGACTTCGATGTGTCGATCCCGGAGTTCCGCGGTGACCGCGAGCAACTGATCCAGGCCACGCTCAACATCGTCCACAACGCCGCCCAGGCGCTCGCCGAGCGGCGTGCCGCGGGCGATGCGCAGATCACTTTCAAGACCCGAATCGCGCGCCAGGTCATCTTCAACAAGCAGTGGTATCGACTGGCACTGGAATTGCATGTCATCGACAACGGACCGGGCGTGCCGGACGCGATCAAGGACCGCATTTTCTATCCGCTGGTGTCGGGCAGGGAAGGCGGGACTGGCTTGGGATTGACGCTGGCGCAGACTTTCGTCCAGCAGCATCATGGCGTGATCGAGTGCGACAGCGTCCCGGGACGGACCGATTTCAAGATACTGATACCGCTGCCCTAGCAGCCAAGCAACAAGGAGCTGCATGAAGCCGATCTGGATAGTGGATGATGATCAATCAATCCGCTTCGTGCTGGAAAAGGCGCTGTTGCGCGAAGACCTGCCGACCCGTAGCTTCACCAACACGCGCGAAGTGCTCGCCGCCCTCGAAGCGGCGGCCGACGACGAGACGCAAGGCCCCCAGGTCCTGGTGAGCGACATCCGCATGCCCGGTGGCTCGGGCCTCGACCTGCTCGACAAGATCAAGGCCAAGCATCCGGGCCTGCCGGTCATCATCATGACGGCCTTCTCCGACCTCGACAGCGCCGTCTCGGCCTTCCAGGGCGGCGCCTTCGAATACCTGCCGAAGCCCTTCGACCTGCCGCGCGCGGTCGAACTGATCCGGCGCGCGGTCGACGAGAGCCAGCGCGAGGAAGTGGCCGAGGAGCGCATGGCGGCGGCGCCCGAGATGCTGGGACAGGCGCCGGCGATGCAGGATGTGTTCCGCGCCATCGGGCGGTTGTCGCAAAGCAATGTCACGGTGCTGATCACCGGCGAGTCGGGCTCCGGCAAGGAACTGGTGGCGCGCGCCCTGCACAAGCATTCGCCGCGCGCGACCGGCCCCTTTGTCGCGATCAACACCGCGGCGATTCCGAAGGACCTGCTCGAGAGCGAGTTGTTCGGCCATGAGCGCGGCGCCTTCACCGGCGCGCAGACGATGCGGCGCGGCCGCTTCGAGCAGGCGGAGGGCGGAACGCTGTTTCTCGATGAAATCGGCGACATGCCCTTCGACCTTCAGACGCGTCTGCTGCGCGTGCTCAGCGACGGCCATTTCTACCGCGTCGGCGGCCACAACTCGGTCAAGGCCAACGTGCGCGTGATCGCGGCGACCCACCAGGATCTGGAGCAGCGCGTGAAGCTCGGCGGCTTCCGCGAAGACCTTTTCCATCGGCTCAACGTGATCCGTCTGCGATTGCCCGCCCTGCGCGAACGCGGCGAGGACGTGCCGTCGCTCACGCGGCACTTCCTGCAGCAAAGCGCCAAGCAGCTGGGTGTCGAGCCCAAGCGTATTTCCGATGCGGCGCTGGCTCAGCTGGCGAGCTTCGGCTTTCCCGGCAACGTGCGCCAGCTCGAGAACATCTGTCACTGGCTGACCGTGATGGCGCCGGCGCAGCTGATCGAGGCCAAGGACCTGCCGCCCGAAGTGATGGCGACGGCGCTCGCGCAGCCGCAGGCGGCTGCCGCCGCGCCGGTCGCGGTGACGACCGAGGGCGAGGCCGCCGCGCCGATGGCCGGATTACCGGCCGTTGCGACGCCTTCTGCCGCCGCAGCTTCGGCATTGGCGTGGGAGGGTGGCCTGGAACTCGAGGCGCAAAGCATGTTGGCCGCGGGTCGCACCGACGTCTGGGACGCGCTGTCGCGTCGCTTCGAGTCGCGCCTGATCCTGACGGCGCTGGCCAGCACGCGCGGCCGCCGCATCGAGGCGGCTCAGAAGCTCGGCATCGGCCGCAATACCATCACGCGCAAGATCCAGGAACTCGGGCTGGAGTGAACGTGGTCTCCGCGCTCCTCGCTTCGTGTGACGCTGCATCAAACCGGCGCAGTCCGATACCAGGGATACCGCGGAACCGGCTTTGCCGGGCCGCCGGTATCGCCCCCTCGAGGGGGCAGCGCCGCAGGCGCTTCGGGGGTGATTTCTTATCCTAGCGATTTCGCTGGCCGAGGGTCAGCGTGTCGAGCTGGAACTGGCCGCTCTTGTCCCACAGCCAGGTGTCGACATAGGTGTGGGCGCCGATCTTGCCCGGGCTCGGCAGCGGCGACGCGCCCTGGATCAGATCGGCGATCATGCCGCTGACCTCCGGCGCATGGCTGGGCGTCCGGCTGAAGTGCACGGCGGTGACGCGGCCGTCGGCATCGACGTCGGTCTCGGTGACGACCACGGCGTACACCAGCGGCGGAATCTTGCCCTTGTAGATGCGTTGCGGATATTTCTTGTAGATGGCGGCGGCACCCACCTTGCGGTAGGCACGCACCGCCGGCGTCTGGACCGTGATCTGGCGCTCGGCAGACGCCCCGACCGACGGCCCTGCGCCGCTGCTCGGCCCTGCCCGGGACGCGGCGTCCCGCCTGGCGTCCGGCTTCAGTACCCCGCAGCCGCCGAGCGCGAGCGCCGCGGCCATGCCAAGCAGCAGTGCGGTGGTTTTCATGGTTCGAGCTCCAGGATCACGGGCGCATGGTCACTGGGCTTCTCCCACTTGCGCGGCACGCGGTCGATCACGCAGCCCTTGACGCGCGGCACCAGCGGCTCGCTCACCAGGATGTGGTCGATGCGCAGCCCGCGATTCTTCTGGTAGCCGAGCATGCGGTAGTCCCACCAGGAGTAGCTCTTCGGCGGCTGCTCGAACAGGCGGAAGCTGTCGGTCAGGCCGAGCGCGAGCAGCGCCTTGAAGTGGTCGCGCTCCTGGGTCGTGTGGTGAATGGTCTCGGCGAGCCCGACCGGGTCGTAGCTGTCGCGGTCTTCGGGCGCGACGTTGAAATCGCCGAGCAGCACGAGGTTCGGATGGGCGGCCAGTTCCTGTTCGAGCCAGTCGTGCAGGCCTTCGAGCCACTTCATCTTGTAGGCGAACTTGTCGCTGTCGGGCGCCTGTCCGTTGACGAAGTAGCCGTTGACGATGCGCAGTTCGCCGGCCGGTGTGTCGATGGTCGCGCTGATGACGCGCGAATGCTCGTCGGCGAAGCCGCCGATGTTCTTCAGCACGTCGCGCGCCGGCGCCAGGCTCAGGATCGCGACCCCGTTGTAGGTTTTCTGTCCGAACACGGCCGCATCGTAGCCGGCGGCCTTGAGCACCTCAAGCGGGAACTTGTCGTCGCTCATCTTGAGCTCTTGTAGGCACAGGACGTCGACCGGGTTGGCGATCAGCCAGTCGAGCACGTGCTGCAGGCGGGCGGTGAGGGAGTTGACGTTCCAGGTGGCAATTTTCATGAAGGGGAAAGTCCAGGATGATTTCCTAGGACTTTAGCCGCCGGAAGCCCGGATTACATCCCCCAGCGCAGCGCCGCCGTATGCACCGGCGCGTCCCACAGCGCCAAAGTCGCGGCATCCATGGCGCTCACGGTGACCGAGCAGCCCGCCATCTCGAGCGAGGTCACGTAGGAGCCCGTCAGATGGCGCGCCACCTTCAGCCGGTGGCCGTCGAGCACCCTGCGCACCGCATGCACCATCAGGTACAGCTCCATCAGCGGCGTGCCGCCGAAGCCGTTGACGAGCAGCAGCACCTCCTGGCCGGGCTTGAGCGACAGATCCTTGAGGATCGCGCCGCTGAGCTCGGCCGCGATGTCGTCGGCCGACGCCAGCTTGACCCGGCGCCGGCCGGGCTCGCCGTGGATGCCGACGCCCATCTCCATCTCGTCCGGACCGATCTGGAAGGTTGGCTTGCCGGCCGCCGGCACGGTGCACGAGCTGAGCGCGACACCCATCGAAGCCGTCGCCTTGTTGACCGAATCCCCGAGCGCCTTGAGCGCCGCCAGGCCATCGCCGCGTTCGGCCGCGGCGCCGACGATCTTCTCGACGATCAGGGTGCCGGCGACGCCGCGGCGGCCGGTCGTGTAGGTCGAGTTCTCGACGGCGACGTCGTCATTGACGATGACCGTCTCGTTGTCGCAGTCGACCATCTCGGCGGCCATCTGGAAATTCATCATGTCGCCGGAATAGTTCTTGACGATGAACAGCACGCCGGCGCCGGTGTCCACGGCCTGCGCCGCGGCCAGCATCTGGTCGGGCGTGGGCGAAGTGAACACCTGGCCCGGACAGGCCGCATCGAGCATGCCGTGGCCGACGAAGCCGGTGTGCAGCGGCTCGTGCCCCGAACCGCCGCCCGAGATCAGCGCGACCTTGCCGGGCTTCGGTGCGCGCCGGCGCACGAACTGGCCGCCCTCGCCGAGGGTCACGATATCGGCGTGCGCGGCCGCGAAGCCGTCCAGGGATTCGGACAGCAGGGAATCGACCTCGTTGATGAGCTTCTTCATGGTGCGCTTTCAGGCGGAAAGGGAAGTCGGTCGGGCGGGCGATTGCAGGCTGTCGCAGATCGCGCCGATGATCAGTGCCACCGAGCGCGAGCCCGGGTCGACGTGGCCCAGAGCCCGCTCGCCGAGGAAGGACGCGCGGCCCTTGATGGCATCCATCGCGGCGGTGGCGTCGGCGCTCGTGAAGGCGCATGCGCGGACCCGGCCGGCCAGGTCGCCGCCGCCTTCGGCGAGCACCCTCCGCACTGGGTCGAGCACGTCGAGCAAGGTCTTCTGGCCGACCTCGGCCTTGCCCAGCCGGGTCAGGGCCTTGATGCCCGCGTCCAGCGCGCTGGCCAGGCTGCTCGCCGTGGGCGGATCGGGCAGCTCCTTGCCGAGCGTGACCATCAGCGTGCCGAACACCGGACCCGAGGAACCGCCGATGGTCGACATGCAGGTCATGCCCATCGTGCGCAGCGCCTCGTTGAGCGACTGGCCGCCCAGTTCGTCGAGCTTGGCCTGGATGGCCAGCGCGCCGCGCCGCATGTTGAGGCCGTGGTCGCCGTCGCCGATGGCCTGGTCGAGCGCGGTCAGCTCATCGACGTGGTCGATCAGCGTCTGGGTTGCGTTGCGGATCAGTTCGATGTCGGCCATGCGTGCTCCGTTCCCATGATGTGTGCGTGTTCAGGCGATGATGCGCCGGCCCTCGGCATCGAACCAGAGCGGGCGCGTCAGCTCGACCTGCACCGCGTCGTTCGGCTCGAAGCTCTCGCTCGCGGGCGCCGAGACGATCAGCTCCTGCTCGCTGTCGTCGAGGCCGACGTGCACCAGGTGCAGGTCGCTCAGTCGCTCGATGCGCCGGACCCGGGCGGGGCGATGTGCAGTGCTCGCCCCTTTTGGGCGATGCAGCCGCAGGTGCTCGGCCCGCACGCCGACGGTCGTCGCAAGCGGCGGCGCGTCGAGCGCCGGAACCAGCGCGCGCGCGAACAGGTTGATGCGCGGCGAGCCGAGTCGCGAGGCCACGTGGGCGCTGCTCGGGTTCTCGTAGATCTGCTGCGGCGTGCCGACCTGCACCAGCGCGCCGGCGTCGAGCACGCCAATGCGGGTGGCCATCGTCATGGCCTCGATCTGGTCGTGCGTCACGTACAGCAGGGTGGCGCCGAGGTCCTGCTGGATGCGCTTGAGTTCGAGCCGCAGGTCGTTGCGCAGCTTGGCATCGAGCGAGGACAGCGGTTCGTCCATCAGGTAGAGCGAGGGGCTGCGCACCAGCGCGCGGCCGATCGCCACGCGCTGCATCTGGCCGCCCGAGAGCCGGGTCGCGGGGTTCTTGAGCTTGTCGTGGATGCGCAGCATGCGCGCCACGTCCTCGACCTTGCGCCGCACCTCGGTCTCCGGCACCGGACGCAGCGGCGAGCGAAGCGGGAAGGCCAGGTTGTCGTACACGCTCAGGTGCGGATAGAGCGAATACTGCTGGAACACGAAGGCCACGTCGCGCAGCGCCGGCGCCAGGCCGGTGACGTCGCGCCCGCCGATCGATACGCGGCCGGCGTCCGGCCGTTCGAGGCCGGCCACCAGGCGCAGCGTGGTGGTCTTGCCGGCGCCGCTCGGGCCCAGCAGCACGAAGAATTCGCCGCTGGCCATGTCCAGGCTCAGGCCGTCGACCGCCTGCACCGCGCCGAAGCGCTTGCCTACATTCGCGAGTCGAAGCTCAGCCATGGCGCGCTCCCTGCCGGGCTCGCTGCGGGGCCTCGTCGCGGGCGGTGCGAAGCGCACGGCCCGAGGCCGCATCGAACAGCGAGATCGCCGAGGCATCGAAGGCCAGCCCGACGTGGTCGCCGCGCGCCACCGGCAGCGCGACGTCGACCTTGGCGCGCACCGTCGCGCCCTGTGCGGTGGCCAGCGTCACGACCGTGCTGGTGCCCAGGTATTCCGTGGCGAGCACTTCGGCGCGCAACGCGGATGCCGCGTCGAAGCGCACGTGTTCGGGCCGCACGCCGCACAGCAGGGCCCGTGGCGCGACGTCTTCGCGCAAGGCCGGCACGTCGACCGGCGCGGCACCGATCCGGATCGCCTGCTCGCCGTTCGCGAGGCCCGCCTCGAAGGGCAGGAAGTTCATCGACGGCGCGCCGATGAAGTCGGCCACGAAGACGCTGGCCGGCCGCTCGTAGACCTCGAGCGGCGCGCCGAGCTGCTCGATCACGCCGTCGTTCATGATCGCGATCACGTCGGCCATCGCCATCGCCTCCATCTGGTCGTGCGTCACGTAGACGGTGGTGGCGCGCAGCCGGTCGTGCAGCGCGCGCAGCTCCTGGCACATCACTTCGCGGAACTCGGCGTCGAGTGCGCCGAGCGGCTCGTCCATCAGGAAGGCCAGCGGCTGGCGCACGATGGCGCGGCCGAGCGCGACGCGCTGCCGGTCGCCGCTCGACAGCTGAGAGACCGGCTTGTCGAGCAGGTGCGTGATGCGCAGCGTGCGCGCCGCCTGCTCGACCTGGCGGCCGATCTCGGCGCGCGCCATGCCCTGCGAGACCAGCGGGAAGCCGATGTTGCGCCGCACGTTCATGTGCGGATAGAGCGCGAACATCTGGAACACGAAGGCGATGTCGCGTGCCGACGCGCGCTTGAAGCTGACGTCCTCGTCGCCGAGGAAGATCTGGCCCGAGGTCGGCAGCTCGAGTCCGGCGATCATCCGCAGCGTGGTGGTCTTGCCGCAGCCCGAGGGACCGAGCAGGCAGAAGAACTCGCCGTCGCGCACGGTGAAGCTCGAGCTCTTCACCGCGGTGAAGTCGGCGAAGGCCTTGTGCAGCTGGTGGACGCGGATCTCGGCCATGGCTCAGACGGGGAACTTGGAGACCACCATGAACAGCGCGGTGCCGACCAGGGTGGTCAGGAACGACCAGGTGAACAGGCTCATCGCGAGCGGCTGCAGCATCATCACGAGGCCCGCGGTGATCACGATGCAGGCGACGATCTCCATCGGTCCGCGGCGCAGCCAGCGCGGCCAGCGGCGCGGTGCGGTCGGGGGCAGGGCGGTCGGCATGGCTGAAATCACTCCTACTTGCGCACGGCGCCGAAGGTGATGCCGCGCAGCAGGTGCCGGCGCAGCAGGATCGTGAACACCAGGATCGGAATCAGGAACAGCGTGGTGCCGGCCGCGACCGCGGGCCAGTCCTGCCCGCCTTCGCCGATGATGATCGGAATGAAGGGCGGCGCGGTCTGCGCCGTGCCCGAGGTCAGCAGCACCGCGAAGGCGTATTCGTTCCAGGCGAAGATCAGGCAGAAGATCGAGGTGGCGACGATGCCGGTGGTGGCCTGCGGCAGCACCACTTTGCGAAAGGCCTGCAGCCGCGTGTAGCCGTCGACCATCGCCGCCTCTTCGTACTCGCGCGGGATCTCGTCGATGAAACCCTTGAGCAGCCACACCGCGAGCGACACGTTGACCGCGCTGTAGAGCAGGATCATGCCCAGGCGCGTGTCCGACAGCCCGAGCTCGCGGTACATCAGGTAGATCGGGATCGCCACCGCGATCGGCGGCATCATCCGCGTCGACAGGATGAAGAACAGCAGGTCGTCCTTCAGCGGCACGTCGAAGCGCGAGAAGGCGTAGGCCGCCATCACGCCGATGCCGACCGACAGCACGGTGGAGCCGAAGGCGATGATCAGCGAGTTGACGAAGCGTGGGATGTAGTTCGACCGGCCGGCCACCACCATGTTGTCGTCGCGCGCCACCTTGTCGCAGATGTCGCTCGGCGGCGGCAGCGCGGCGATGTATTCGGGCGTCTGGCGCGAGCGCGTGGTGAAGAGGTTGCAGTAGCCCTGCGGTGAGGGTGTGAACAGCACCTTCGGCGGATAGCTGATCGAATCGGGCGGCGTCTTGAAGCCGGTCAGGATGATCCAGGCCAGCGGGATCATCGTGACCAGGGCGTACAAGACCACGATGGCGCCCGCGAAGGTCCGGGTGCGTGAACTCGGTTCGACGACGGAGTGCGCGGTGCTGATGCCRGTGCTCATGGTGATGCCTTCAGCGGTTCTTCACGTGGTTGAGCGCCTTGACGTAGATGTTCGCCAGGCCGAACACCGCCACGAAAAGGATGATCGCGAACGCCGACGAATAGCCGGTGCGCCATTTCTCGAAGGCCTCGCGCTTGAGGGTGATCGACGCCAGCTCGGTGGCCGAGCCGGGACCGCCCGAGGTCAGCAGGTTGACCATGTCGAACATCTTGAAGTTCTCGATGCCGCGGAACAGCACTGCCAGCATGATGAAGGGCAGCACCATCGGCAGCGTGATCGACCAGAACTGGCGCCACTTCGAGGCCCGGTCGACTTCGGCCGCCTCGTAGATGTAGTCGGGGATCGATCGCAGCCCGGCGAGGCAGATCAGCATCACGTAGGGCGTCCACATCCAGGTGTCGACGATGATGATCGCCCAGGGCGCGAGCTTGACTGAGCCGATCATCTCGAACGACGACGCCGGAACGCCCGAGAGGTACGACACGGCGTAGTTGAACAGGCCGGTCTGCGGCTGATAGAGGAAGGCCCAGAAGTTGCCGACCACCGCGGGCGACAGCATCATCGGGATCAGGATCATCGTGGTCCAGAAGCCGTGGCCGCGGAACTTGCGATCGATCAGGTAGGCCAGCGAGAAGCCGATCAGCACCTGCAGGAAGATGGTCCAGAACAGGAAGTGGGCGGTGGCCTGCATCGCCAGCCAGATGTCGGGGTCGGTCAGCACCGACACGTAGTTGTCGATGCCGACATCGACCACCGCCGCGTTCGGCCGGTTGGCGCGGTAGTTGGTGAACGACAGCTTGATCGTCCAGATCAGCGGGAAGATGTTGATCGCCAGCAGCAGCAGCATCGTCGGGCCGACGAACAGCCATGCGATCGCGCGGTCGGAGAGGCCGCGCATCCGCACCGCCGCGCCGGCCGGCTTGGCCTGTGCGGCGCGGGTGACGATGACGGCCGGGTTTTGCATCGGTGACAGTTGGGTGGGTGCCGAAGGAGGGCGCCTACTTCGACTTGCCGTCGTCCTTGAAGACCTTCTTCCAATCGACCACCAGCGCATCGAGTGCCTCCTTCGCGGTGCCCTTGTCGGCGACCACGTAATCATGCACGCGCTTCTGCATCGACAGCAGCAGCTGCGCATACGAAGGCTCGGCCCAGAAGTCGACCACCATGTCCATCGAGTCGAGGAAGGGTTGCGCGAACGGCGAGCTCTTCGGGTATGCCGGGTCGTTGAGCACCGCCTTGGCGGCCGACGAGCCGCCGATGGCCTGCCACTTCTTCTGCACCTCGGGGTTGGCGAACCACTTGATGTATTGCAGCGCCTCGTTGCGGTTCGGCGAATAGGAGACCACCGAGATGCCCTGGCCGCCGAGTTGCACGCCCTTGGCCTTGTCCGACGGATTGACGAAGAAGCCGATCTTGTCGCCGCCGACGTTCGGGTCCTTGTAGAGGCCCGGGAAGAAGGCGAACCAGTTCATCATCATCGCGACCTGGCCCGACTTGAAGGCATCGAGCCCTTCAGTCATGTAGGCATTGGTCAGGCCGGGCGGCGTGCTGCCCTTGTAGAGCGCCTTGTAGAACTCGAGGCCGCGCACCGCGTCGGGCGAGTTCACGAAGCCGTCCATGGCATACGGCTTCTTCGGGTCCTCGTACTTGAAGCCCATCGGATAGAGCACGTTGGTCACGCCCATCGTGATGCCTTCGGAGCCGCGCTCGGTGAACAGGTAGGCGCCGTAGACCTTCTTGCCGTCGATCATGCGGCCCTGGAAGAACTCGGCCACCTCCTTGAATTGGGCCCAGGTCTTCGGCGGCGCCAGGTCGCGGTTGTACTTGCTCTTGAACTCGGCCTGCAATTCGGGCTTGGCGAACCAGTCCTTGCGGTAGGTCCAGCCGACCGCGTCTGCCATCGCCGGCAGCGCCCAGTAGTTCGGCGTGTTCTTCGGCCACTCGGCGTAGCCCACCACGGTGGCGGGCGCGAAGTCCGTCATCTTGATGCCTTCCTTGCTGAAGAACTCGTTGAGCTTGACGTACTGGCCCTGCTCGGCCGCACCGCCGATCCACTGGCTGTCGCCGATGATCAGGTCGCACAGCTTGCCCTTGGAGTTGAGCTCGTTGAGCATGCGGTCGGCAAAGCTGGTCCACGGCACGAACTCGAACTTCATCTTGATGCCGGTCTTGGTGGTGAAGTCCTTCGAGAGTTCGACCAGCGCGTTGGCCGGGTCCCAGGCAGCCCAGCACAGGGTGATGGTCTTGTCCTGCGCGCGCACGTCGGCGCTGGTCAGGCTGAGCACGGTGGCTGCGGCGAGGGCGATCACCCCCGGGAGCATCTTCGACATCGATTTCATGAGCTGTCTCCAAAAGGTTTGGGTTCAGGGGCACATACCGGGCGTCCGCTCAATGAAGGTTCTCGGCCGTCAGGATCTCGATGCGCGGCTGCACCACGTTGAGTGCGCCACGGACGTTCTCGCACAGCGCGCGCAGGACACGCGCCGCCGTCAACACGCAGTAATGGATGTCCTGGTGCAGGACGTAGGAGAGGGCATTGGCGCTCAGCAGCGAGGCGTTCTCGTCGGTGAAGTCGTGCGCCGCCACGCCGGCGTGGGGTGCCAGCCCGGCCTCGGCCAGCGCGCGCGCCACGCCGGCGCTGCCCGAGCCCACGTTGTAGATGCCGGCCACGCGCGCCGGGTCGATGCCGTTCTTCAGTGCATCGAGCAGCGCGCGGCAGGCGCCGTCGTCATCGGCCGGCAGGTCCGGCGTGCGCACCATGCGCAGTCGGGGGAAGCGCTCCTCGATGACGTGGGCGAAGCCGATGCGGCGCTCGATCTCGGCTGACAGCCGCGTCGCCTGCGACGACAGCAGCAAGGTGTCGCGCCGGCTGTCGTTGGCCATCCGTCCCAGCAGCAGGCCGGCGGTGCGGCCGGCGGCGCGATTGTCGGCGCCGATGCAGGTCTCGCGCATGGAGCCCGCGACGTCGGAGAACAGGGTCACGACGTGGACTCCCGTGCGCACCAGTTCGTTGATGGCGCGCTTGATCGGCGGCAGGTCGGGCGCCAGCAAGGCGATGCCTTCGCAGTCGCTCACCTGCGCGAGCTCCTCGGCGAAGCGCGCCGGGTCGGTGGCGTCGAGGCGGTGCGTGATCTCGGTGATGTGGGCGTGCCGGAAATCGCCGGCGGCCTGCGCGATCTGCCGCTCGACCAGGTCGAGGAAGGGCGAGGCATCGGCGGGAAGCACAAAGGCGAAGCGCGCGTTCGCGCCTCGGCGAGGCCGGCCCGGCTGCTGCGGGGCGCCCAGTTCCTCGACCACCTGCATCACCCGCTGGACGGTCTCGGCATTGACGCCCGGTCGGCGGTTGAGCACCCGGTCGACCGTGGCCGTACCCACACCGGCGGTGCGGGCGATGTCGGCGATGGTGGGAGCGGAGGACATGGAGGAGGAAGCGTGGATCGAGGCGGTGATCGTAATAACATCAATAATTAAATCAATCAGGGTTTTGGAGCATGGGGCGCAGGTCGGCCAGGACCGCGCGCAAGGGGGCGGGAGGTGTGCAAGCGTGCCTCACTCGGGCCGTTGACGGCCGACGAGGCCGCCCGTGGCGAGCGCGTGCGCCGCGCCGACGCTGTCAGACCGCCTCGGTGCGAGGCGTGATGCGCGGGGCCGGCGGCAGGGTCGTCGAGCGGTGGGCCTGTCGTACCCTACGATGTACCGCAAGTGCAGCGGCAGAAGCCGTCGAGCGTCGAGAAGAATCGGCCGTCTGGGCCGTCTGCCCGTCCACAGGGGCGATTCAGCCTCGCTCGAGCGTCACGAAGCTGAACGGCAAGCCGTTGGCCGCGACATGCGATTCGCGCGCCGTCTGCTGCCAGCCGGCGCCGAATTCGGGCGCCCAGGCGTCGCCGTCGTAGTCGCGGTCGATCTCGGTCAGCACCACGCGCTGGGCCAGCGGCTCGGCCTCGGCATAGATCTGTGCGCCGCCCATCACCCAGGCCTCGGTGGCCTGCCCGCGCTCGCACAGGGCGATCGCCTCATCGAGGCTGCCCGCCCGCTCTGCGCCTTCGGCCTGCCACTCGGCATTGCGCGTGACCACGATGTTGCGGCGGCCGGCCAGCGGGCGGAAGCGCGCCGGGATCGAGTCCCAGGTCTTGCGGCCCATGATCACCGGCGCACCCATCGTCTGCTGCTTGAAATGCGCCATGTCTTCGGGCAGGTGCCAGGGCATGACACCGTCGAGTCCGATCACGCCGTTGGCGGCGCGCGCGAGGATCAGGTTGATGCGCATCGCGTTCAGACCGCCACGGGCGCCTTGATGGCGGGGTGGTGCTCGTAGCCGACCACTTCGAAGTCATCGTACTGGTAGTCGAAGATCGAGGCCGGCCTGCGCTTGATGTGCAGCGTCGGGTAGGGCAGGGGCTGGCGGCTCAGCTGCAGCGCCACCTGCTCGGCGTGGTTGCTGTAGATGTGGCAGTCGCCGCCGGTCCAGATGAAGTCGCCGACGTCCAGGTCGCATTGCTGCGCCACCATGTGCGTGAGCAGCGCGTAGCTCGCGATGTTGAAGGGCACGCCCAGGAAGATGTCGGCGCTGCGCTGGTAGAGCTGGCAGCTGAGCTTGCCGCGCTCGCCCGGCGCCTGCGGCGGCGCGACGTAGAACTGGAAGAAGGCATGGCAGGGCATCAACGCCATCTTCGACAGCTCGGCCACGTTCCAGGCGCTGACGATGATGCGGCGCGAATCGGGGTTGCTCTTGAGCGTGTCGATCACCTGCTGGATCTGGTCGACGTGGCCGCCGTCCGGCGTCGGCCAGCTGCGCCACTGGACGCCGTAGACCGGGCCCAGGTCGCCGTCCTCGCGCGCCCATTCGTCCCAGATCGTGACGCCGCGCGCCTTGAGCCAGTTGTTGTCGCTCGACCCGGTCAGGAACCACAGCAGTTCCTGGATGATGGACTTCAGGTGCACCTTCTTCGTGGTGACCAGCGGGAAGCCCTCCTGGAGGTCGAAGCGCATCTGGTAGCCGAACACGCTCTTGGTGCCGGTGCCGGTGCGGTCGCCCTTTTGCACGCCCGTCGTGTCGACGTGGCGCATGAAGTCTTCGTATTGGGAGCGGATGGGGCGGTTCATTGGGGAGTCTCCATCCGGATCACCCGACCCGGATTCAGGATGTTCTGCGGATCGAGCCCGCGCTTGATGGCGCGCATCATCTCGAGCGCCACCGGCGACTTGTGCTTCTCGAGCTTGTCGACCTTGAGCGAGCCGACGCCATGCTCGGCCGAGAACGAGCCTTCGAAGGCCTCGACCGCGTCGTAGACCAGGGTGTTGATGCGGTCCTCGTGGTCGCGCAGGAAGGCCTTGTTGTCGCCGCCCTCCGGCGCCTGCACGTTGTAGTGCAGGTTGCCGTCGCCGAGATGGCCGAAGTTCACCAGCCGCACGCCCGGGATCTCGCGCGCCAGCAGCGCGTCGGTCTCGGCCACGAAAGCCGGGATGCGCGACACCGCGATCGAGATGTCGTGCTTGATGTTCAGGCCTTCCTCGGCCTGCGCCAGCGGGATGCTCTCGCGGATGTGCCAGAGCTGGTGTGCCTGCGTGAGGTTTTCGGCGACCACCGCATCGGTCACGCAGCCGTCCTCGAATGCCGTTTCGAGCAGTGCCTCGAAGCGCGCGCGGGCATGGTCCTCGGACTCGCTGTCGGAGTTCTCGAGCAGCACGCAATAGGGCACGGCCGCATCGTCGATGAACGGCACGCGCAGGGCGGGGAAGTGCTTGGCGACCAGGCTCAGCGCGAACCGGCCCATCACTTCGAAACCGGTCAGGCCGGGGCCCAGCCGCTGGTGCGCCAGGCCGAGCAGCCTGACCGCATGGTCGAGCGAAGGCACCGCCGCCCAGGCCGTGAGCTGGGCGGCCGGCAGCGGATACAGCTTCATGGTCGCGGCGGTGATGACGCCCAGCGTGCCCTCGCTGCCGATCATCAGGTCGCGCAGGTCATAGCCGGTGTTGTCCTTGCGCAGGCCGCTGGTGCCTTCCCAGACCGCGCCTTGCGGCGTCACGACCTCGAGCCCGAGGCAGAGGTCGCGCGTGTTGCCGTAGCGCACGACCTGGGTGCCGCCGGCGTTGGTCGCCAGGTTGCCGCCGATCGTGCAGCTGCCTTCGGCCGCCAGGCTCAGGGGGAACAGGAAGCCGGCGTTGCGCGCCGCTTCCTGCAAGGTCTGCAGCACGCAGCCGGCTTCGACCGTCATCGTGAGGTTGGCGGCGTCGATGTTGCGGATCTGGTTCAGACGCTGCAGGCTCAACAGCACCTGGGTGCCGCTCTCGTCCGGAATCGAGCCGACCGCGAGGCCGGTGTTGCCGCCCTGTGGGACCAGCGTGGTGCCGGCCGCGGCGCAGGCCGTGACCACCTCGGCCACCTGCAGGGTGTTGCCCGGGCGCACCACCGCCAGCGCCTTGCCGCGCGAGCGCTTGCGCCAGTCCTGCTCCCAGGCGCTGAGGTCGCCTTCGGTCAGCACATTCGCCGCGCCGACGATCGAGCGAAGCCTGTCCAACAAAACGCTCATGGCGTCGCCCCTTCGAGTTTGCGTGCCTGGGCGGCGTTGCGCAGCCGCAGCCGCACATGCCAGGCGCAGGCCGTGAAAAGCGCCAGGCACAACAGGACCTGGATCAGCGCCAGCACCTCGCCGACACCGTTGGTGTCGCTCCAGGCGCGCACCACGCCTTCGGTGAAATAGAGCCAGACCATCAGGCTGACCCAGCGATAGGTATACATGCGGTTCTTGAGCAGGCCAGCCAGCGGCACCACCAGCGGCAGCACCTTGAGCGCCAGCCAGGATCCCCCCGGGCGCAGCGGTGCCAGCCACAGCTCCCAGGCGAGTCCGAGCACGATCAGCCCGACGAGGCTGCCGACGGCGAGCCAGCGGGTGGCGGAAACGGAGGCGGGAGGGAGGTGGGACGCGGTCACGGCAGGTCAGTTCGAACGGGTTGCGCCGGAGCGGCGGAGGACCCGGTGGCATGATACCGGCCATGAATCGCCGGCAACTCTGGAGGGATCTTTCGCGCTTTCCCTGGGGCAACACCGCCGCCGTGCTGGGCGAGCGTTTTCGCGAAGACCGCCTGGGCCTGACGGCCAGCAGCCTGACCTTCACCACCACCATCGCGTTGGTGCCCTTCTTCACCGTGGCGGCGGCGCTGTTCACGGTGTTCCCGATGTTCAGCACGATGCAGGGCCGGGTCCAGCGCTGGCTGATCGACAGCCTGATCCCGGACAACATCGCGCGCCAGGTGCTGGGCTACCTGAACCAGTTCGCGAGCAAGGCCAGCGGCCTGGGCGTGGCCGGGCTGGTGGTGCTGCTGGTGACCGCGGTGGCGCTGATCCTCACGATGGACAAGACGCTCAACAACATCTGGCGGGTGCGCAAGCCGCGGCCGCTGGCCCAGCGGGTGCTGATCTACTGGGCTGTGATCACGCTCGGGCCACCGGTGCTGGCGCTGAGCCTGAGTACCACGGCGGCCTTTTTCTCGGCCTCGCGCGAGGTGGTGGGCGGTGCGATCGTCAAGCTGCTGTTCGACACCTTCGAATTCGTGCTGCTGGCCGGCGGCATGGCGGCGCTCTACCGCTTTGTGCCGAACACCCACGTCAGGTGGTCGCACGCCTGGGCCGGGGGCGTTTTCGTCGCAGTCGCGATCGAGGCCGCGAAGCGCGTGCTGGCCTACTACCTGAGCCTGGTGCCGACCTATTCGGTGCTGTACGGGGCCTTCGCGACCGTGCCGATCCTGCTGGTGTGGATCTACGTGGCCTGGGTCATCGTGTTGTTCGGCGCCGTGATCGCGGCCTACCTGCCCAGCCTGCTGACCGGGGTGGCGCGGCGCGGKGGCGCCGCCGGCTGGACGCTGCAGCTCGCGGCCGAGGTGCTGCAGTACCTCCACGCCGCCAAGTCCACGCCCGCCAGCGGCCTGGGCGCAGCCGAGCTGGTGGCCCGCATGAGGGTCGATGCGCTGCAGCTCGCGCCGGTGCTCGAGACCCTGGTGGCGCTCGACTGGATCGCGCCGCTGGCCGAGGAGCGCGACAACGACGACCCGCGCTTCGTGCTGCTGGCCGACCCCGCCGACTCGCTCGAGCCGCTGCTGCGGGAGCTGCTGATGCCGCAGGCGCCGCCGCTGCGCAGCCTCTGGCACCAAGGCCCATTGGACAGCCTGCGGCTGCAGGATCTGCTGGCGAATCGATAATGGCGCCGGATTCTCCGCCACCCCTCCATCTTCCGACCCTGCCGTGACCGACTTTTCCGTCTCCGCTGCCGACGACCGTCTCTGGGTCGTCTGCCTGTGCGCCGAATGGTGCGGTGCCTGCCGCGAGTACCGTCCGCTGTTCGAACAAGTGGCGCGCGCCCATCCGCAGTTCCGCTTCGCCTGGGTCGACATCGAGGACCACGCGGACATCGCGGACGATTTCGACGTCGAGACCTTTCCGACGCTTCTGATCGCCAGCGAGGCCGGAACCCGCTTCATCGGGCCCTTGCTGCCCCACGCCGAAACCCTGGCGCGCCTGCTCGATGCGCTGCAGCCGGCGCAGGCATCGGCGCCCGAGGTGGCGACCCTGCTCGGCGCGCTCCAGCGCGAACCTGGGGCCTACTCGGTCGCCTGATGCTGCGCTGACGCCGGATCGGGCTCGTTGAAACCGTCGCAGCCCAAGGCCAGGGATACCGCGGAACCGGCTTCGCCGGGCCGCCGGTATCGCCCCCTTGAGAGGGGGAGGCGCCGCAGGCGCTTCGGGGGGTGTTTCATTTGATGAAATCGCGCAACGCGAACAGCACCTCGTCGGGCGCCTCGGACATCAGCGCGTGGCCGGCCTTGACGGTCACGACCTTGGCACCTGCGGCCTTCTGCGCCAGCGTGCGGGCCGCACGCGGCGGCGTCATCTGGTCGGCCTCGCCGAGCAGGAACAGCACCGGGCACTTCAGCTTCGCCAGCGCCTGTTCGCCGTTGGCGTAGTCGTTGCAGGCCTTGAAGCCGATGTGGAACACATTGGCGTTCGGGTTGCTCGCGAGCACGCGGCGCATCAGGGCCCGCGAACTGCCGTAGAGCCAGGCGCCCGGACCGAGCGGCGGCGCCAGCATCGAATGCGAGAAGGTGTTGACCATCGCGATCGCGCGCTGCGGATCGTTGAGCGCGCCGTCCAGCAGCGCCGGCGACACGGTCATCGGATAGGCGGTGCCGACCAGCGCCAGGTGAGAGACGCGTTCCGGCGCGCGGGCGGCGGTCTCGAGTGCGATCAGCGAGCCGAAGCTGTGGCCGACCAGCGCCGCCTTGGCGACGCCGGCCGCATCGAGCAGCGCGACCACGAAGGCCGCGGCGTCCTCGACCGTGGCGGGCGGCGGGCCCTCGCTGCGGCAGTGCCCCGGCAGGTCGACCGCGAGCACGTTCCAGCCGTGGTTGGCGAACCAGCGGCTCTGCAGGATCCAGACACTGTGGTCGTTGAGTACGCCGTGGATGAAGACCACGGTCGGCTTGGCGGGGTCGAGCGGCTTGCCGCCGGTGTAGCAGTAGGTGGCGTGGCCGTTGACGACGAACTCCATCACGCACCTGCCTTTTCCGCCGCCTTCAGCGCGCGCTTGAGGTCGTCGATCAGGTCGGCCGGGTCTTCGAGCCCGATCGACAGCCTGATGGTGCCCTGCGAGATCCCGGCACCCGCCAGCGCCTCGTCGCTCATGCGAAAATGCGTGGTGCTCGCGGGATGGATCACCAGGCTGCGGCAATCGCCCACGTTGGCCAGGTGGCTGAACAGCTTGAGCGCCTCGATGAACTTCTTGCCCTGTTCGCGGTTGCCCTTGAGGTCGAAGCTGAACACCGCACCGGCGCCCTTGGCGCCATGGCGCAGCAGCTTGTTGGCCAGCGCATGGCTGGGGTGCGATTCGAGCAGCGGATGCCCCACGTGCGACACGAAGGGATGCGAAACCAGGAACTCCACCACCTTCTGCGTGTTGTCGATGTGGCGCTCCATGCGCAGCGGCAGCGTCTCGATGCCCTGCAGGATCAGCCAGGCGGTGTGCGGGCTCATCGAGGCGCCGAAGTCGCGCAGGCCCTCGCGGCGTGCGCGCAGCAGGAAGGCGCCGACCGTGCTCTCCTCGCTGAAGACCATGTTGTGGAAGCCGTCGTAGGCCTGGGTCAGCTCGGCGAACTTGCCCGAGCGCTCCCAGTCGAAGCTGCCGCCGTCGACCACCACGCCGCCGATCACGGTGCCGTGGCCCGAGAGGAACTTGGTGGCGGAGTGATAGACCAGGTCGGCGCCCCAGTCGAAGGGCTTGATCAGGTAGGGCGAGGTCAGGGTGGAATCGACCAGGAGCGGCACCTTGGCCGCGTGCGCGATCTCGCTGACCGCGGGAATGTCGAGCACGTCGAGGCCCGGATTGCCCACGGTCTCGCCGAACAGCAGCTTGGTCTCGGGCCGGATCGCGGCGCGCCAGCCGTCGAGGTCGCCCGGCTTCACGAAGGTGGTGTCGATGCCGAAGCGGCGCATCGTGTAGTGCAGCAGGTTCTGCGAGCCGCCGTACAGCGCGGTGCTGGCGACGATGTGCGAGCCGGCACCCATCAGCGTCGCGATCGACAGGTGCAGTGCCGCCTGGCCGCTGGCGGTGGCGATCGCGCCGATGCCGCCTTCGAGCGCCGCCACGCGCTGCTCGAGCACGGCGTTGGTCGGGTTGCTGATGCGCGAGTAGACGTGGCCGGCGCGCTCGAGGTTGAACAGCGCCGCGGCATGGTCGCTGGACTCGAAGACGAAGGAGGTGGTGAGATGGATCGGCACCGCCCGCGCGCCGGTGGCGGGGTCGGGTGCGGCGCCGGCATGCAATGCCAGCGTGTCGAAGCCGGGGTCGGAGTAGCCGGACATGAGCGCCTTTCGAGATCGTTTCTGCAATGCCCCGTTACGCGTGCATCCTGCACGGCGAAATCGCGGGGTCGGTGGACGGGCGGCCATTGTGGGCTATATTCAAATCGGCACGCCGCCGAGCAAGTGAGGAGCAATTACATGAAAGTCAGCGACATCCTGCGAGTGAAGGGCAACACGCTCTTCACGGTCACGCCCGACGAGCCCCTGGCCAGTGCGGTCGACGTCATGGCCGACAAGGACATCGGCTCGCTGGTGGTCATGGAGCACGGCGACCTGGTCGGCATGCTCACCTTCCGCGAAGTGATCGTCGCCATCGTCGCCAACGGCGGCCAGGTCGGCGGCACCCTGGTGCGCAAGGCGATGGACGACCATCCCGTGACCTGCACCCTCGAAACCGACCTCGACGAGATCCGCCGCATCATGCTCGAGCGCCACGCGCGCTACATGCCCGTGATGGACAAGCGCATGCTGATGGGCGTGATCAGCTTCTACGACGTCGCCAAGGCGGTGGTCGACAGCCAGAACTTCGAGAACAAGATGCTCAAGGCCTACATTCGCGACTGGCCCGAAGAGCAGTAGCTCGCCCCCAGGTTGCCCGGCACTGCGTGTCCGGGCGCCTCGAGTCGCTGCCAGAGACAGCGGCCCTTCGGAGCCGTCCAAGCCTGCGCAGGCAGGCTCGGAGCCGCGGCTCCTCAGCCCCCTACCGGGGGCAACACCAGCGGCCTGGCGAAGCCAGTTCCGCGGTGTTTCACCAACGGGCCTGGCTGCGCCGGCCGGGGCCGGTCATTCTTTGATGTTGGCGGCTTGCACGATTTTTTGGTTGCGGGCGTATTCCGATTTGATGAACTGGGCGAGCTCTTCGGCCGAGCCGCTGCCGGGGATGGCGCCTTGCTCCTGCAGCTTGGCGCGCACTTCCGGGTCTTTCAGCACCGCGTTGAGTTCCTGGTTGAGGCGGCTCACGATCGGGGCTGGCGTGGCGGCCGGGGCGAAGATGCCGGTCCAGCTCACCATCGAGTAGCCCTTCAGGCCCGGCATCTCGTTGAAGGTGGGCACCTGCGGCAGCGCATCGAGCCGCTGGCCGCCGGTCACGCCGAGCGCCTTCAGCCGGTTGCCGCTCACATGCGGGATGGCGCTGGTGCTGACCAGCATCGCGAGGTCGACCTGGTTGCCGATCACGTCGGTCGCGATCTGCGCACCGCCGCGGTAGGGCACGTGGGTGACGAAGATGCCGGTGCGCTCCTTCAGCAGTTCCATCGCCAGCTGCAGCACGGTGCCGACGCCCGAGGTGGCGTAGTTGTACTTGCCGGGCGAGGCCTTCGCGAGCTTGACGAAGTCGGCGAAGTCCTTCACCGGCAGGCCCGGCCGGGCGACCAGCACCATGGGCGCGGTGTTCAGCATGCCCACCGGCGCCAGGTCCTTCAGCGGGTCGAACTTGAAGGCAGCGGGGTTGATCAGTTTTCCGATCGCGATCGCGCTGTCCGGGCCGGCGACCAGGGTGTAGCCGTCCGGCGCCGCATTCACCGCCTTGGCGACCCCGATGGCGCCGCCTGCGCCGGTCACGTTCTCGATCACGACCGACTGCTTGAGGCGTTCGCCGAGCCTGGTTGCGACCAGCCGTGCGTTGAAGTCCACGCTGCCGCCCGCCGAATAGGGAACGATCAGCGTGATCGGCTTGGCGCCGGGCCAGGCGGAGGGCTGTGCGCTGGCGGCGCCGGGCAGGGCCGCGATCAGCATCGAGGCCAGCAGCAGGGGTTTCGGGATCGGGGTGTTCATGGGTTCAGCGTGGTGGGTTCTTGTGGAAGGAGGGCCCGCAGCGCATCGAACTCGGCGCTCCATTGGCTGCGCCAGTGGCGGCGCAAGGAATCATCGATCCAGGCACCGTCGAGTCCGTTGTGCATGAAGCCGCGCAGGTCGTCCAGGCCGAAACCGAAGTCGCGCACCATCATCAGCCAGGCCCCGGTGGGCGTGACCTTGTGCAGGGTCGGGTCGTCGGTGTTCGGGTGGATCCGCAGGCCCAGGCCCGGCATGCGGCGGATCGGATGGTCGAGCGCCCAGCGTTCCGGCGGCAGGGTGCGCAGGTAGTAGGAGTTGGTCGGCACCACGGTGAACAGCACGCCGCGCTCGGCGCATTCGCGCGCGAACCCGGGCTGGTCGACCACGGTGTAGCCGTGGTCGATGCGGTCGACCTGCAGCAGATCGAGGGCGGTGCGCACGTTGGTCCAGGGCATGCCGAACTCACCGGCGTGCGCGGTGGTCTTGAGGCCCGCGCGCCGGGCGGCGCGGTAGGCCGCGAGAAAGAGCTCGGGCGGCCGATCGACCTCGCGGTAGTCGATGCCGATGCCGATCACTTCCTCGCACCGGCTCTGCGTGACCCATCGCACCATCTCGACGGCCGCCTCGGGACTGGCCTCGCGATCGATCGCCGCGATCAGCCGGCCAACGATGCCGAACTCTCGTTGCGCGTCATGGATGGCGTTGACGATCGCATCCTGCGCTTTCCGATAGCCGATGCCCGATGCGTGCACGGTGCCCGTCGGGTTCCAGAAGAACTCGCTGTAGCGGACGTTGTGCGACGCCGCGTCCTGCAGGTATTCGAAGGTGAGCCGGTGCAGGTCGTCGGCGCTGCGCACCAGCTGGGCATCGAGCGCGCGCAGCACCCGCAGCACGCCGACCGGCTTCTCGCCGCGGGTGTAGAAGCCCTCGATCTCGTCGTCGGCCAGCGGCGAACCGGCCCGGCGGTTGAGGTCCGCGAAGGTGCCGTGCCGGACCGTGCCGAACAGATGGCAGTGCAATTCGACCTTCGGGATCGCTCGCAGGAAGGGCTCCAGGGCGCCAGGCGTTGCGACGGCAGTGCTCATGCCGGCCAGTCTAGGGAGGGTGATGAAATAAGGAAAATTTTGAATTCCTATAATTTCATTCATTCAATTGATAACCAAGCGATGAGCTCCTTGCCCCTGCGTGCATTGACGCTTCGCCAGCTCCAGTGCTTCTCGGTGCTGGTGCAGGAGGGCCAGTTCGGCCGCGCCGCGCGCAGGCTGTCGATCACCCAGCCGGCCCTGAGCAACGCGATCAAGCAGATGGAGAAGCTCCTCGGTGCCGAGTTGCTGACCCGTTCGACGCACCGGCTCGAGCTCACGCCGGTCGGCGCCGAGGTGCTGGCGCGCACGGACTACCTGGTCAATACCTTCGAGGTCGCGTTGCGCGATATCGAGAGCACGGTGCAGCGCGGACGCGCCTTCGTGCGCATCGGCGTGATCCCTTCGGCCAGCGCCCGCGTCGCGACGGCGGTGGCCGGGTTCATCGGCGGTGATGCGCCGCCCGGGATCGAGTTCGCCTGGCGCGACGCGCCGTCGAACCAGCTGCTGGCCGAAGTGCGCAGCGGCCGGCTCGACCTGGCCGTGGCGGCCATCACCGAGCCGCCGGGCGGGCTGGAATGCGTCGACCTGTTCCGCGATCCGCTGGTGCTGGTGGTGCGGCGCGACCATCCGCTGGCCGCGCTTGGCGAGGCGGACTGGGAGGCCATCGGCGGCGAGCGCCTGGTGCTGTTCGAGAGCGGCAGCATGCCGGCGCTCGGCGACCCGGCCCGCGCCCAGTTCGCGCAGGGTTCGGAGCCCTATCGCGTGAGCTACTCGGAAACGCTCTACGCCCTGGTGCGCGGCGGGCTGGCGCTGGGCCTGATGCCGAAGCTCTACACCTCGTCGCTTCGCGACGATGACCTGGTGGTGCTCCCGCTCGTGAAGCCGCACGTCGAGCGCCGCGTGGTGCTGGTCTACCTGCCCGGGCCGATGCGCAACGTGGTGTCGCAGGCGCTGATTGCGCATCTGCGGCTTGCCCTGGTGACGCCGGCCTAGTGCAGCTCTTGCGCCGTGTGGATCATCTCGCGCACGCGGGGGTAGATCTGGGCGTTCCACTTGCTGCCGCTGAAGACGCCGTAGTGGCCGACGCCGGCCTGCAGGTGATGGGTCTTGAGGTAGGGGCGGATGCTCGGGCAGAGGTCCTGGGCTGCCACGGTCTGGCCGACCGCGCAGATGTCGTCGCGTTCGCCTTCCACGGTCATCAAGGCGGTGCGGCGGATCGCCGACGGATCGACCTTGCGCTCGCCGACGGTCAGCTCGCCGCGCGGCAGGTCGTAGGTCTGGAACACGCGCGCCACCGTCTCCAGGTAGAACTCGGCCGGCAGGTCGTTGACCGCCAGGTACTCGTCGTAGAAATCGCGGATCGTGGCCGCCTGCTCGAGTTCGCCTTCGACCAGGTGGTGGTAGAGCTTCCTGAACTGTTCCTTGTGGCGGTCCGGATTCATGCTCATGAAGGCGCTGAGCTGCAGGAAGCCCGGATAGACGCGCCGCATCACGCCGGCGTGCGGCCAGGGCACGCGGCTGATCAGGTTGCGTTCGAACCAGCCGATCGGGCGGTCGGTCGCCAGCTTGTTCACGGCCGTCGGGTTGATGCGGCAGTCGACCGGTCCGGCCATCAGGGTCAGGCTCAGCGGCGAGGCCGGGTTGCCGTCTTCCGCCATCAGCGCGGTGGCCGCCAGGGCCGCCACGCAGGGCTGGCAGACCGCCACCATGTGGGCGCCGGGGCCGATCGCCTCGAGAAAACTCACGATCTGCAGCGTGTAGTCGTCCAGGCCGAAGCCGCCGTTCCACAGCGGCACGTCGCGTGCGTTGTGCCAGTCGGTCAGGTACACGTCGTGGTCGCGCAGCAGGGTGCGCACCGTTTCGCGCAGCAAGGTCGCGAAATGGCCCGACAGTGGTGCGGCCAGCAGCACCTTGGGCTGCACCGCCTTGGTGTTCTTGCGGAAGTGCAGCAGCGTGCCGAAGGGCGCGACCAGCGCCACCTCTTCGTGCACCGGGACCTCCTCGCCCTCGCACACCACGCTCTGGATGCCGTAGTCCGGCCGCGTGTGGGTCAGGCGCATGTGGGCATAGACCTCCATGGCCGCTGCGATCCGGCGGCGGGCGCCGCGGTCCGAAGGGGCCTGCCACGCGCCGCTGCCGAGGTACTGGGCTGCGAGCCGGGACGGCGAGAGCAGGTCGGTGTGTGTTTGGTAGGCCCGGTACAGCATGCCTGGAGTGCAGGCAAGTTGCGGGCCAAGCCGCCGCGGTGCCCTGTTCTGGCATGGGCCTTGCACACCCGCAAAGCCGATCCGGCAGCCCAGGAGCGTCCCCATGGCCAAACCCGTCCTCACCATCAGCAGCAAGAACTACGGTGCGTGGTCGCTGCGCGGCTGGTTGATGTGCCGGCTTGCGGGGCTGGATGTCAGCGAGAAGGTGATCCCGCCGGACGATCCGGCCATGAAGGCCGAGATGCTGCTGCTGTCGGCCTCGATGCTGGTGCCCTCGCTGCAGCACGGCCGCATCAAGGTCTGGGACACGCTCGCAATCGGCGAGTACCTCCACGAGATCAAGCCCAAGGCCGGGCTGCTGCCCGCCGATGCCGAGGCCCGGGCGATCTGCCGGGCGATCTGCGGCGAGATGCATTCCGGCTTCAGCTCGATGCGCAGTTCGCTGCCGATGAACGTCAAGGCCCGGTTCCCGAACTTCAAGATCTGGTCGCGCGCCCAGACCGACATCGACCGCGTGGTCGCGATCTGGCGCGAATGCCTCCAGGCCCATGGCGGCCCCTACCTGTTCGGCAAGCAGCCGTGCATGGCGGACGCGATGTACGCGCCGGTGGTGACGCGCTTCATCACCTACGACGTCACGCTGGACGCCGCCTGCGCCGGCTATTGCAAGCGCATCATGGAACTGCCGGCGATGCAGGAATGGATCAAGGCGGCGAAGCAGGAGCCCGACGAGATCGACGAGCTCGACGCCGAGTTCTGAGGCCCGGTCGCTGCGGGTTCAGCCGCCCGGGCGGCGGAACATGCGCAGGTCGAGCGCCGACTCGTTGCCGAGCCACATGGCGTGCGCGGTGTGGTCCAGGTAATCGTCGCCGGTGACGCCGTGCACGAACACGTCCAGGCCGCCACGGTGGTTGTCCAGCCACGCGACGACCTCGTCGAACTCGGCGGCGTCGAAGGCGATCTGGCAGCTCCAGTGCGGGTGCGGGCCGACCAGTCGCTCGTGCACCCGGCCGACCACGACCAGAAGTTCGTGTCCCGCGTCCTCGGCGATCTTGCGCGCCTGGGCGACCGTACCGGGACCGAAGTAGATGTGGGCGTGGTACTGCGGGTAGAGGTTTTCGGGACGGCGGGGCATGGTGTGCTGGCGGACGATCTGCAGCTTAGCCGAGTGTCTGGATGCGTCAAGCGTGTTCATCGAACGGCGCGTTCCGCAAGGTCCAGTTCCATGCGACCTAACCTGCCTGCACTTGCAAGAAGCCGGAGCCGAGCCGATCGCCATTCGGCCCGGCAGCGAATGCGCTCTTGTTGTGCTTCGGCAAGCATCCCCTGGGTGCTGATCAGTTCCAGGATATCGGCCGCCCCGATGGCATAGCGCCTGTCCGACGATTGCGCCGACGCCTGGACGGCGTCAAGCAGGTTCTCGGAGGCCTGGAGGCCCGCCCCCAACCTTTTCCTGTGTGCCAACTCTGGCTCTGCTTCACGGAGCCAGGGCTTTACAGATCGCGCGTTCCGTCATTCGTTGGGTTATCCGATGCTGCTGCCTTGGCGGAATTGCTGCCCTCCGGGCACGCGGACGCTTGCTCCGCCGGCCTCCGCTTCGCCTTGGCTGCCATTTGCCTTAGTTGGTCTTGCCGCGCCGCGATGGCCAGCGCCTTGGCCGCCTCCTCTCCGTGCTCCCGCACGGAGTAGGACAGCCGCAGGTGCTTGCCATCTCTCGCTCGGGTGGTGGCCGTCCATCGACCGGGATCTCCCGGGTGTTGCCGTCGGTAGGCAACTCCGGCGACGCCGCTCTTGTTGTTGCTGCGGACTATTTCCCTTGCGGTCACAGGCGCAAGGCCATCCGACGGCAACGACCTTGGTGGCGCCAGGCGCAGATCCGCTTCGTCCGGATGGGGGCAAGCCAGTCCTGACATCCGGCGAAGCTGCGCTTGACGTTCGGCGATAGCCAGCAGCTTGGCTTCGAGGCCATAGCGGCCGACGCTGAAGTACTTGTTGGCTATTTCGCCTGGGCCGAGATAGGTCCTTGCGGTCCAGGCGCGGGGTTTGCCGTCGGGGCCCAACTGGCAGGTCACGCCCGGAATGCCGGTCTTGTTATTGCGTCTGAGGACGTCGGCTCTCTTGCGCCGCGGAACGGGCGGATGCTTCTTGACCATCTGATCGCGCCATCCCTGGGCTCGCAACAGCGCGATCGCCTCGCCCTGGTGCATCTTGAAGCCGAACTGCCTGAACAGCGTGACGCCGCTGCGCTTCAATTGAACTTTCCAGCCTCGCGGCCCGCGCGTGATTCCGTACATCGACCGCATGCACCCCATCCGTCCTAGAAACTCTTGTGGTTGCGATCTTCAGATTTCGGCGGCTTTGCTGTCTGTGAGCGCACGCTACTTTTCGAGATCGAAAATTCCCGAAGATATGTACAAACGGTTGCTGCAGCCCGGGTTAAACCGTGAAATACTGTGATTTCATACAGTATGCGGATCGCCCCATGGCCGACACCTTCATCCCCGTCCACGCCCTCAAGGGCCGCGGCGCGGCCACGCGCCTGCCGCATCGATTCGAGCGCGACGTTCGCGATGCCTTCGACGACGGCTGGGGCACGCTGGAAGAAGGCGAGGCCGAGTCCGAGGGCCTGCCGCCGCTGGCGACCGAGGTCCGCTTCGAGGACGTGAAGTCGGTGCTGAGCGACAACGATTCGCCCGACATCCCCTTCGATCGATCGCTCAATCCCTACCGCGGCTGCGAGCACGGCTGCATCTACTGCTTCGCGCGGCCCACGCACAGCTACCTCAATCTCTCGCCCGGCCTCGATTTCGAGACCAAGCTGATCGCCAAGCGCAACATCGCCGAGGTGCTGCGCGGCGAACTCGGCCGCAGGGGCTATCGTCCCAGCCAGATCGCGATCGGCACCGCCACCGACTGCTACCAGCCGATCGAGCGCGAGCTGCGGCTTACGCGTTCGGTCATCGAACTGCTGAAGGAAACCCGCCATCCCTTCGGCCTGGTCACCAAGTCGAGCGCGGTGGAGCGCGACCTCGACCTGATCGCGCCGATGGCGACCGACCGGTTGGCGGCGGTCTACGTCACGATCACCACGCTCGACGGCGAGTTGGCGCGCAAGCTCGAGCCGCGCGCCGCCGCGCCGCACCGGCGGCTGCGCACCCTGCGCACGCTGGCCGATGCGGGCGTGCCGGTCGGCGTCAGCGTGGCGCCGCAGATTCCCTTCGTCACCGAGGACATGGAACAAGTGCTGGAGGCCGCCTGGGAGGCGGGTGCGCGTTGCGCTTTCTATACGGTCATCCGGCTCCCGTGGGAGGTGGCGCCGCTGTTCAAGCAATGGCTCGAGCTGCACTACCCGCAGCGCGCGGACCGCATCATGGCGCGCATCCGCGAGATGCGTGGCGGAAAGGACTACGACGCCGACTTCGCGACCCGCATGAAGGGCAGCGGGCTGTGGGCCGACTTGATCCGTCAGCGTTTCGAGAAGGCGGCCCGGCGCATCGGCTTCAACCGCGAGCGCATCGCACTCGACCTCGGCGCGTTCCGACCACCTGGCGCCGCAGGGCAGGGCAGTCTGTTCTAGCGGGATGGGTCGAGTTGGTTACACAATGCAGTGAATGGCAAAAAATTGCGTTCCCCCACCAACGACGACTCCCTGGTGGGTGGTGATGGGGGTTTCCGGTTGCGGCAAGTCCAGCCTGGGCGCCGCATTGGCACGGGACATGGAACTGCCACTGATCGAAGGCGATGACTTTCATTCGCCCGAAAGCGTTGCCAAGATGCGCGCCGGAATTGCGCTCACCGACGCCGACCGTGCGGGCTGGCTGACCGCGCTGGGCCTTGAAATGGCGCGTCACCAGGGTGGGGCGGTGCTGACCTGTTCGGCCCTCAAGCGCGACTACCGCGAGCGGTTGCGCGCCGCAGTTCCGGGCCTGCGCTTCGTCTTCATGGCGCTGACGCGCGAGGAGGCCGAGCGTCGCGTGGCGGCGCGCGCCGGCGCGCACATGTTTCCGGCCAGCCTGGTCGCCAACCAGTTCGCGACGCTGGAATCCCCGGTCGGCGAACCGGGGGTACTGGAGGTGGACGCCACCGCGCCGTTGCCCGAGCTGGTGGCGCGCGTGCGGGTCTGGGTCTGAGCGCGCGGTGACTCAGCCGTCGGGGCGGAGCCCCAGCGCGTCGAAGACCCGGATCGCTGCATACGCATCGTTGGCCGCATAGCGCAGTTGCGCGTCGGTCAGCTGGCGGTTGGCCCAGTTCGAGGTCGTGGCCTTGCGCGACTTGACGAAGCGGCGGTCGAACACCAGCGCCACGGCGGACTTCACGCCGACCGACTTGCGGTAGCCGCGGCGGCGGAACTCGGTGTCGAGGTCGAGCACGGCCTGCGGCTCGACGCCGAAGCGCTGCCGGATCAGGCTCAGGTCGGTCGACAGGCCGAAGCCGGCCTTGACCAGTTCGGCCGAGCCCAGCAGCGCGGCCAGCGCGCCGTGGAACTCGGTGCGATGCAGCTGGAACAGCCAGGCCTGGTCGCGGGTCGCGAACTGGACCACATGCGGTCCGCCCGAGACTTCGAACTTGGCGAAGGTCGGCTTGGACTCGGTGTCGAAGCCGACCACGCGGCTCGCCAGCAGCGCCGCCGTGGCGGCCTGCGCGTCCTGTGCCGTGGCGACCACGCGGATGTCCCCCAGGCCCAGGCCCTCGAAAGGCTCGAGCAGGGCGATCTGTTCGCGCTCGGGGAGCGGGGGAGGTGTGTCGTTCATTCGAAAGGGCGGTGAAGTCTCCGATTGTCGTTCGTTGACGTCGGCAGATATGGTTGATAGTATCAACAACATAAAAATCCCACGGAGACAGACGCGATGCACGAGACATTCGACGGCGGGCGCAGGGATGCGATCCGCCTCCTTGCGGCGGCCATGGCGGCGGGCGCGTGGCCCGCGGCCTGGGCCCAGGATCCGTTTCCGGCCAAGCCGATCCGCGTGATCGTGCCGTTCGCGCCAGGCGGCGCGATCGACGTCGCGGTGCGCGCGATGACGGACAAGGTGGCGCTCGAGGTCGGCCAGCCGGTGGTGGTGGACGCCAAGCCCGGCGCCGCGACGATCGTCGGTGCCGATGCCGCCGCCAAGGCGGCGCCCGACGGCTACACGGTGCTGGTCACCACCAGCAGCACGACGATCAACAATGCCGGCGCCTTCAAGAAGCTGCCCTACGACCCGGTCGCCGGCTTCGCGCCGGTCACGCTGGTCTCGCTCGGCAGCGTGATGTTCGCCGGGCCTGCCACCGCGCCCTACAACAACCTGCAGGAGTTCGCGCAGTGGGCCAAGGCGCAGAACCGCCCGATCTCCTACGGCACCTGGGGCAAGGGTTCCTCGGCGCACCTCTTCGGCGAGTTGCTGCGCACGCGCTACGGCCTCGACATGCAGCACGTGCCGTACAAGGGCGATGTCTCCGCGCTCAGCGACGTGCGCGGCGGCGTGCTCGACACCACCTTCTCCAGCCCGGTCAGCGCCAGGCCGCTGGTACGCGCGAATGCCATCAAGGCGCTCGGCATGACGGGGCCGCGCCGCTCGGGCGGGCTGCCCGAGCTGCCCACCTTCGGCGAGCAAGGCTTCGCGGGTTTCGAGCTGGCGGGCTATGTGGCTGTGTATGTCCCCGCCGGCACGCCCAAGCCGGTGATCGACCGGCTGAACAAGGCCTTCGTGGCCGCGATCCGCACGCCCGAAGTCTCGCAGCGCCTGGTCGACCAGGGCCAGGACCCGATCGCGAGCACGCCGGAGGAACTGGCCGAGGTCTACAAGCGCGACGCGCCGCAATGGCTGGCGCTGATGAAGGCCGCCGGTGTCGAGCCGGAATGAAACGATCCCAAGGACTCCCGCGCATGAACGTACCGCAAGACCACCTCCGCATCATTCCGATCCGCAGTGCCTACGAGCTGCCGGAACCCGTCGTGCGCGACGAGCTCGTGCGCACCGGGCGCGGCACCGCCATGGGCGAGCTGCTGCGCCGCTATTGGCACCCCGTCGGCCTGACGAGCGATGCGACAGATACGCCGCGCCAGATCCGGGTGCTCGGCGAAGACCTGATCCTGTTCCGCGCCGGCAGCGGCGAAGCCGGCCTGCTGCATCCGCGCTGCGCGCACCGGGGCGCTTCGCTGCTCTACGGCAAGGTCGAGCACGACGGCATCCGCTGCTGCTACCACGGCTGGAAGTTCGGCCCCGGCGGGCAATGCCTGGAGCAGCCCTGCGAGCCTGACGGCGGCTCTCGCGTCGGCCGCATGCTGCAGCCGGCCTATCCGGTGGCGGAGCGCTACGGCCTGGTGTGGACCTACATGGGCCCACCGGACCGACAGCCGGTGCTGCCGCGCTTCGAGCCCTTCGAAGCCCTGGAGGACGGCGAGTTCCTCGAGGCCGACGACCAGAGCATCGGTGGCGGCGGCCCGGTGATCGTCGATTGCAACTGGTTCCAGCACTACGAGAACGTGGTCGATCCCTGGCACGTGATGGTGCTGCACGGGAGCTTCTCGGGCGTGCAGTTCACCGACGCGATGCTGCGGGCGCCGACCATCCGCTTCGACGCCACGCCGCGCGGCGTGAAGGTGACCTCGCTGCGCACGCTCGACGACGGCTCGATCTTTCGCCGCGTGACCGAGGCCTGCGTGCCGACCTGGCGCGTGGTCCCCAATCCGCGCGTGGGCCAGTACGCGCGGGTCGAGTCGCTCGGCTTCGTGCTGCCGATCGACGACACGCACTTCCGCATCTACACGGTGGCGCGGGTGCGCACGCCCGGCGAGCTGACGGGATTCCGTTCGCGCCAGGGCGGCAAGTTCTGGAGCGAACTCAGCGCCGACGAGCACCGGCGTTTTCCGGGCGACTACGAAGCGCAGAAGAGCCAGGGCGACATCACCTGGCATTCGCACGAAAACCTCGCCACCAGCGATCGCGGCATCGTGCTGTTGCGCCGGCTGCTGGCGACGCAGGTCAAGGTGGTGGCCGAAGGCGGCGATCCGGCCGGTGTCGGCTTCGACCCCGGAGACGATCTGGTGCGCTTCGAGGCCGGCAATTTCCACGATCCGCGACCCGCGGACGCGGGCGGTTGAAAGTGGTGCGGACGGCGTTCAGGGCTGCGTCTTTTCTTCTTCCTCGATCAGCGCGAGCGCCTTGGCCTTGAGCTTGCGCAGGGTGGCGACCAGCTGGGCGGCCTCTTCCTCGCTCAGTTCTTCACGAAAACTGCGGTCGCGCAACTGCGCGGTGCGCGCCAGGCTCCTGGCCTTCTTGCGGCCCGCGGCGGTGAGGGAGAGCTGGGCCGATCGGGCGTCGGTGCTGTGCGCGCGCCGCTCGACCATGGCGCGCTCCACCAGCGCGCTCACGATGCGGCTGATCTGCGCCTTGTCGGTGCTGGAGTAGTCGGTCAGGGCGCGCAGGGTGACCGGCTGCAGGTGCTCGATCAGCGCGAGCGTGCGCCATTCCATCAGGCTCACGTCGTGCTCCCTGCGAAAACGCAGGGCGGCGCTGCGACGCAGCGCGTCCGACGCGCTGTTGACTTCGTAGCTCAGCAAGGGGAGGAAGGCGGGTGCGGCTGTCATCGCGTGTTCAGGCCCGCAAGAGGCTCCGGCCATGGTGCGCCAGGTGGTCCGCAACGACGCTCTGGATGAAGTAGTAGCCGTGGTCGTAGCCTTCGTGGCGGCGCAGCGTGAGCGGCTGGCCGGCGCTCGCACAGGCGGCCTCGAACAGATGCGGGTGGAGCTGCTCGGCGAGGAATTTGTCGGCCAGGCCCTGGTCGACCAGGATGCCTTCGGGGAAGGGTGCCACGGATTGCGATTGCATCAGGGCGCTGGCGTCGTGCGTCAGCCACCGGCTGCGATCGGCGCCGAGGTAGCCGTTGAACGCCTTCTCGCCCCATGGGCACTGCGTCGGCGCGCAAATCGGCGCCAGGGCCGAGAGCGACTTGAAGCGGCCCGGATGGCGCAGCGCGAGCGTCAGCGCGCCATGGCCGCCCATCGAATGGCCGAAGACGCCGAGGCGCTCGCCGTCCACCGGTTGGCTTCTCGCGACCAGCGGCAGCAGCTCGCGGATCAGCCAGCTTTCCATGCGCCAGTGGGCGGCCCAGGGCGCCTCGGTGGCGTCGAGGTAAAAGCCGGCGCCGATGCCGAAATCCCAACTTGCGGTCGCACCCTCGATGTCCTCGGCGCCGGGCCCGCGCGGACTGGTGTCGGGTGCGATCAGCGCCAGGCCGAGTTCGGCCGCCAGCCGCTGGGCGCCGGCCTTGACCATGAAGGTCTCTTCGTTGCAGGTCAGGCCGGCGAGGTACAGCACCGCCGGCACCGGCCCGCGCGCTGCTTGCGGCGGCAGGAAGACCGAGAAGCGCATCGGCAGCCCGATCTCGCGCGAGTCGTGTTCGAGGAAGCGTTGCGTGCCGCCGAAGCAGCGGTGTTCGGAAAGGATCTTGGGGCTGTCTGTCATGTCTTCGCTGTGGGGATGAGTTCGAGCACCGCATCGGCGAACACGCGCGGCGCCTCCTGCGGCATGTTGTGGCCCACGCCGGGCACGATGCGGTGCGAGCGGGGGCCGGTGAAGCGGTGGGCATGTGCCGATGCATCGCTCGCGGGACGCACGCCGTCGTCGGCGCCGTCGAAGGTGATGGCGGGAACGGAGATCGGTGGCTGGGCGGCGAGCCGCGCCTCGATGGCGGCATAGGCAGGATCGCCAGGCACCAGGCCGAAGCGATGGCGATACGACTGGATCACCACCTCGACGAAGTCGGGGTGGTCGAAGGCGGCCGCGCTGCGCTCGAAGGTGGCTTCGTCGAAGGGCCAGGTCGGCGACCAGAGCCGCCAGAGCAGGCGCGTGATGCCGCGCCGGTCGGCCGCCAGCCCGGCGCGGCCGCGTTCGCTGTGGAAGTAGTACTGGTACCAGAGCCGGTGCTCGTTCTCGGCGGCCTCGGGGCGCATCGCCTGCGCGATGTCCTGAATGTTGTAGCTGTTGAACGAGACCAGCCCGGCGCAACGCTCGGGCCATAGCGCCGCCACCACGCAGGCCGCGCGCCCACCCCAGTCGTAGCCCGCCAGCACGGCACGCGGGATCGCCAGCGCATCGAGCAGCGCGAGCAGGTCGGCGCCCAGCGCCGCCTGCTCGCCCGAACGGGGCGTGGCATCGCTCAGGAAGCGCGTGGCGCCGTAGCCGCGCAGGTACGGCACGATGACCCTGCAGCCCGCCGCCGCCAGCATCGGTGCGACCTCGGCGTAGCTGTGGATGTCGTAGGGGAAGCCGTGCATCAGCAGCACCGGCGGGCCATCGGACGGCCCGGCCTCGAAGTACGCGATCTCGAGCACGCCAGCTTCGATCGTTCGCAGGGGTTGCATGAAATCCATCGAAGCTCCTAGATCGCACGGTTTCCTTCCAGGGATACCGCGGATCCGGCTTCGCCGGGCCGCCGGTATCGCCCCCTGAAAGGGGGTGGGCGGGCTACACGCAGTGAGCCCAACCTGGGGGTTAGTAAATCACCACCCCACGGATGGACTCGCCGCGCTTCATCAGGTCGAAGCCCTTGTTGATGTCCTCCAGCGGCATGGTGTGCGTGATCAGGTCGTCGATGTTGATCTTGTTCTCCATGTACCAGTCGACGATCTTCGGCACGTCGGTGCGCCCGCGCGCGCCGCCGAAGGCCGAGCCTTCCCACTTGCGCCCGGTGACGAGCTGGAACGGCCGCGTGCTGATCTCGGCGCCGGCCTCGGCCACGCCGATGATGATGCTGCGGCCCCAGCCCTTGTGCGTGCATTCGAGCGCCTGGCGCATCACCTGGGTGTTGCCGATGCACTCGAAGCTGTAGTCGGCGCCGCCGTCGGTCAGCTGCACGATGGCGTCCACCACGTTGGGCGTGTCCTTCGGGTTGATGAAATGCGTCATGCCGAACTTGCGCGCCATCGCCTCGCGCTCGGGGTTCAGGTCGACGCCGATGATCTTGTCGGCGCCCACCATCTTCGCGCCCTGGATCACGTTCAGGCCGATGCCGCCCAGGCCGAAGACGACCACGTTGGCGCCGGCCTCGACCTTGGCCGTGAAGATCACCGCGCCGATGCCGGTGGTCACGCCGCAGCCGATGTAGCAGACCTTGTCAAAGGGCGCGTCCTCGCGGATCTTGGCCAGCGAGATCTCGGGCGCCACCGTGTAGTTGCTGAAGGTGCTGGTGCCCATGTAGTGGAAGATCGGCTTGCCGTCGAGGCTGAAGCGGCTGGTGGCGTCGGGCATCAGACCCTTGCCCTGGGTGCCGCGGATCAGCTGGCACAGGTTGGTCTTGCGGCTCAGGCAGAACTTGCACTGGCGGCACTCGGGCGTGTAGAGCGGGATGACGTGATCGCCCTTCTTGAGGGTCGTCACGCCGGGGCCGACGTCCACCACGACACCAGCGCCCTCGTGGCCGAGGATGGCCGGGAAGATGCCTTCGGGGTCGGCGCCCGAGAGCGTGTAGTAGTCCGTATGGCAGATGCCGGTGGCCTTGATCTCGACCAGCACCTCGCCGAACTTCGGCCCTTCGAGGTCGACGGTTTCGATGGTCAGCGGGGCTCCGGATTTCCAGGCGACGGCGGCTTTGGTTTTCATGGGTCTTGCGGATTCGGTTCAGGAACCGGGCACTATAAGATGCCTGCCAATTGGAGCGCCATGTCATGAAGAAAGTCCTTGTCCTCAACGGCCCGAATCTCAACCTGCTCGGCACCCGCGAGCCCGCGCAATACGGCTACGAGACGCTGGCCGACGTCGAGCGCATGTGCCAGGAAACAGGCGCCACGCTCGGCGTCGAAGTCGAATGCCGCCAGTCCAACCACGAGGGCCAGTTGATCGACTGGATCCACGAGGCCGGGCGCGAGATCGCGGCCGGGCGCATGCTCGGCGTGGTGATGAACCCCGGGGCCTATACCCATACTTCCATCGCGCTGCACGATGCGATCAAGGGTGCGAGCGTGCCTCTGATCGAACTGCACATCTCCAACGTGCATGCCCGCGAGGAGTTCCGCCATCACTCGTACATCTCGCCGGCAGCGCGGGGAATCATCGTCGGACTCGGCGTCAAGGGCTATCCGCTCGCGATCGAGGCGCTGGTGCGCGTGAGCGCGGCGTGACGCTCGAGCGACCCGGCCTGTTCGAAGGTGCGGATGGCGCCTGGCGCTGCCGCTGGTGCGAATCGACGCAGGTCTACCGCGACTACCACGACAGCGAATGGGGCTTCCCGGTCACCGATGAGCGTCGTCTGTTCGAGAAGCTGTGCCTCGAAGGCTTCCAGGCCGGCCTGAGCTGGCTCACCATCCTCAACAAGCGCGAGGCCTTCAGGCGCGGCTTCGCGGAGTTCGATGCCGAGCGCATGGCGCGCTTCGGTCCGAAGGACATCGAGCGGTTGCTCGCCGATGCCGGCATCGTGCGCCATCGCGGCAAGATCGAGTCGGCCATCAACAACGCCCGGCGGGTCATCGAGCTGCGCGCCGAGTTCGGCTCGCTGGCTGCCTATGCGTGGGGCTTCGAGCCCGATCCGGCCTCGCGTCCGAAGCGCATCACGCACGAGGCGTTGAGGACCATGACGACATCGCCCGAATCGATCTCGATGTCCAAGGACCTGAAAAAGCGCGGCTGGAGTTTCGTCGGCCCGACCACCGTGTATGCCTTCATGCAGGCCATGGGGCTGGTCAACGACCACGTCGAAGGCTGCCATGCGCGCGAGCAGGCATTGACGGCCCGCAGAAAGCTCAAGTGACGCCCGGCGCTCAGTTGGCCTGCGGCCCCGGCACCTTGCGGTGATTGATCCGCCCCTGGCTGTCGACGCTCTCGAGATGGACGTCGAAGCCCCATAGCCGGGCCACGTGCTTGAGCACCTCGTTCGAATCGTCGTGCAGCGGCCGGTTGTTGTGCTGCGTGTGGCGCAGCGTCAACGAGCGGTCGCCGCGCAGGTTCACGCTCCACACCTGGATGTTGGGTTCGCGATGGTTCAGGTCGTACTGGCGAGACAGCGATTCGCGCACCTGCCGGTAGCCGCTGTCGTCATGGATCGCCGACACCTCGAGTTCGGACTCGCTCTCCTTGTCGCTGACGGTGAAGAAGCGGAATTCGCGCATCAGCTTCGGCGACAGGAACTGGCCGATGAAACTCTCGTCCTTGAAATTGCGCATCGCATAGTCGAGCGACGCGACCCAGTCGGAACCCGCCAGATCGGGGAACCAGCGCTGGTCTTCCTCGGTCGGCTTCTCGCAGATGCGCCTGAGGTCGGTGAACATCGCGAAGCCCAGCGCATACGGATTGATCCCGCTGTAGGCGCGATGGCCGATCGGCGGCTGAAACACCACGTTGGTATGCGACTGCAGCCATTCCATCATGAAGCCGTCGGCCAGCAGGCCTTCGTCGTAGAGCGTGTTGAGCAGGGTGTAGTGCCAGAAGGTGGCCCAGCCTTCGTTCATCACCTGCGTCTGGCGCTGCGGATAGAAGTACTGCCCGATCTTGCGCACGATGCGCACCACTTCGCGTTGCCAGGGCTCCAGCAATGGTGCATTTTTCTCGATGAAGTAGAGCAGGTTCTCCTGGGGCTCGGACGGAAAGCGCTTCGAGGCCTCTTCATCTTCCGCGCTGCGGCCGCTCTTGCGCGGCAAGGTGCGCCAGAGGTCATTGACCTGCTGCTGCAGATGGTGCTCGCGCTCCTCGCGCCGCGCCTGCTCCTGGCTCAGCGACAGCCGCTGCGGCCTGCGGTAGCGATCGACGCCATGGTTCATCAGCGCGTGGCAGGAATCGAGCAGGTCCTCGACCGCCGACACGCCGTGATGCTCCTCGCATTCGGAGATGAAGTTCCGGGCGTAGACCAGGTAGTCGATGATGGACGACGCATCGGTCCACATCTTGAACAGGTAGTTGCCCTTGAAGAAGCTGTTGTGGCCATAGGCCGCGTGGGCGATCACCAGGGCCTGCATGGCCATGGTGTTCTCTTCCATCAGGTAGGCGATGCAGGGATCGGAGTTGATCACGATCTCGTAGGCCAGGCCCATGTGGCCGCGCCGGTAGTTCTTTTCGGTGGCGATGAACTGCTTGCCGTAGGACCAGTGGCGATAGATGACTGGCATGCCGACCGAGGCATAGGCGTCCATCATCTGCTCGGCCGTGATGATCTCGAGCTGGTTGGGGTAGGTGTCCAGCTTGTAGCCGCGCGCCACCCGCGCGATCTCGGTGTGGTACTGCTCGATCAGCTCGAAGGTCCAGTCGGAGGGACTGGGCAAGGGCGTCCGTGTCTTGTCGTTCACGCCGCACCTCTTTCTTTCTTGAACAGGTCGCGGAACACCGGATAGATGTCCTGCGCGTCGCTCACCTTGCGCATTGCGAAGTTCTTGTGGGCGTCGACCAACTGGCTGTATTCCTCCCACATGTTCTGCTCGGCCTCGGCCACCTGCACGTAGGCGTAGTAGCGCACCAGCGGCAGCAGGTGATCGCTCAGAAGCTCGCGGCAGCGGCCGCTGTCCTGATGCCAGTTGTCGCCGTCGCTGGCCTGCGCGCCGTAGATATTCCACTCGCCGCTGGGATAGCGCGCGCGCACGATGTCGAGCATCAGCGTCAGTGCGCTGGAGACCACGGTGCCGCCGGTCTCGGTGGCATGGAAGAACTCATCCTCGGTAACTTCCGAGGCCTGCGTGTGATGGCGGATGAAGACCAGGTCGATCTTCTCGTAGTGCCGCGTCAGGAACATGTAGAGCAGCATGAAGAAACGCTTGGACATGTCCTTGCGCGCCTCGTCCATCGAACCCGAGACGTCCATCAGGCAGAACATCACGGCCTTGGCCGACGGGATCGGCACCTTGATGCGGTTGCGGTAGCGCAGGTCGATCGGGTCGAGGAAGGGCACGTGCTTGGCCTTGGCGCGCAACTCCTCGATCTTGGCCTCGGTCTCGCGGATCTCGCGCTGAATCAGCGCGTCCGTGGCGCGCGGGCTGCGCTGCAGGTGCAGCAGATGGGCCTCGAGTTCGCGGATCTCGCGCCGCGAATCCCCGCCGAGCGCGATGCGCCGGGCCAGCGCGCCGCGCATCGAGCGCACCACGTGAAGGTTGCTCGGACTGCCGTCGCTCACGAAGCCGGCGCGTTGGCTCTTCCACTCGGGCACCTCGGCCAGCTGGGTGCGGATCAGGTGGGGCAGGGCGAGGTCCTCGAAGAACACCCGCATGAACTCTTCCTTGGTCAGGCGGAAGACGAAGTCGTCCTCGCCCCCTTCGCCGTCGCCGGCCTGCGAGCCGCTGCCCGAGCCGCCGCCGCCCTGCGGACGTTCGATGCGGTCGCCCTTGACGTACTCCTTGTTCCCCGGATGCACGTACTCGCGGTCACCGCCCTGGCCGTGGCCGAACACCGGCTCGGACACGTCGCGCTTGGGCAGCGTGATGTCCTCGCCCTGTTCGAGGTCGCGGATGCCGCGGCCGCTGACCGCCCGCCGCACGGCCTCGCCGATCTGTTCGCGATAGCGCCGCAGGAAACGCTCGCGGTTGCCGATGGACTTGTTCTTGCCCGACAACCGGCGGTCGATGATCTGCTGCAGCATGGCCACGGCCGGATCTCCTTCAGCTCATCATGAGCTCTTGCGAACGCGCAAATACCACTCGCACAGCAGGCGAACCTGCTTGGCCGTATAGCCCTTGTGGACCATGCGGTTGACGAAGTCCTCGTGCTTCTTCATCTCGTCGGCGCTGCTCTTGGCATTGAAGCTGATGACCGGCAGCAGTTCTTCGGTGTTCGAGAACATCTTCTTCTCGATGACGGTGCGCAGCTTCTCGTAGCTGGTCCACAGCGGGTTCTTGCCCGCGTTGCCGGCGCGCGCGCGCAGCACGAAGTTGACGATCTCGTTGCGGAAGTCCTTCGGGTTGCTGATGCCCGCGGGCTTCTCGATCTTCTCGAGTTCGGCGTTGAGCGAGCCGCGGTCGAACACCTCGCCGGTGTCCTGGTCGCGGTACTCCTGGTCCTGGATCCAGTAGTCGGCGTAGGTCACGTAGCGATCGAAGATGTTCTGGCCGTACTCCGAATAGCTCTCGAGGTAGGCGGTCTGGATCTCCTTGCCGATGAACTCCGCATAGCGCGGCGCCATCAGCTCCTTGATGTAGGACAGGTACTTCTGCTCGGTCTCGGGCGCGAACTGCTCGCGCTCGATCTGCTGCTCGAGCACATACATCAGGTGCACCGGATTGGCGGCCACCTCGCTGCTGTCGAAGTTGAAGACCTTCGAGATGATCTTGAACGCGAAACGCGTCGACACCCCGCTCATGCCTTCGTCGACACCGGCGTAGTCGCGGTACTCCTGTATCGACTTGGCCTTCGGATCGGTGTCCTTGAGGTTCTCGCCGTCGTAGACCTGCATCTTGCTGAAGATGCTGGAGTTCTCGGGTTCCTTCAGGCGCGTCAGCACCGAGAACTGGGCCATCATGCGCATCGTGCCGGGCGCGCAGGGCGCGTGCGCGAGCGACGAATTGCGCACCAGCTTCTCGTAGATCTTGATCTCTTCGGACACGCGCAGGCAGTAGGGCACCTTGACGATGTAGATGCGGTCGAGGAAGGCCTCGTTGTTCTTGTTGTTGCGGAAGGCCTTCCACTCGCTCTCGTTGCTGTGCGCGAGCACGATGCCGTCGAAGGGGATGGCGCCGAAGCCTTCGGTGCCCTTGAAGTTGCCCTCCTGCGTGGCGGTCAGCAGCGGATGCAGCACCTTGATCGGCGCCTTGAACATCTCGACGAACTCGAGCAGGCCCTGGTTCGCCAGGCACAGGCCGCCGGAGTAGGCATAGGCGTCCGGGTCGTCCTGAGCATAGTCTTCCAGCTTGCGGATGTCGATCTTGCCGACCAGCGAGGAGATGTCCTGGTTGTTCTCGTCGCCCGGCTCGGTCTTGGCGACCGCGACCTGGCGCAGCACGGAGGGGTAGCGCTTGACGACCTGGAATTTGCGGATGTCGCCGCCATACTCCTCCAGCCGCTTCACCGCCCAGGGCGAAAGGACGCGCTGCAGGTAGCGCCGGGGGATGCCGTATTCCCGTTCGAGAATCTCGCCGTCCTCGGCTGCGTCGAACAGGCCCAGCGGGGTCTCGTTGACCGGCGAACCCTTGATCGCATAGAAGGGCACGTGCTCCATGAGTTGCTTCAGGCGCTCGGCGATCGAGCTCTTGCCGCCGCCGACCGGGCCGAGCAGGTAGAGGATCTGCTTCTTTTCCTCCAGGCCCTGCGCGCCGTGCCGGAAATACGACACCACCTGCTCGATGGCGTCCTCCATGCCGTAGAACTCCCGGAAGGCCGGGTAGATCTTGATCACCTTGTTGGCAAAGATGCGCGACAGGCGGGGGTTGTTTCGCGTGTCGACCAGTTCGGGTTCTCCGATGGCCTTGAGCATGCGCTCGGCTGCCGTGGCGTAGGCCATCGGTTCCTGCTTGCAAATCTCGAGATAGTCCTGCAGGGACAGAACCTCTTCGCGCGTACGCTCGTACCGAGCGGCGAAGTTACTGATGACATCCATAGACACCTCCATCGAGTCAGCGGGGCGCTGCCCGGGGTTTCCGTGCTGCACACGTTGCATCGTTCGCAGGAATGGTGCCAGGTGATGTGTGCACGCTTTGGAATGACCCCTCAGGCAGGAACTTGCTCAAAGCATAGAACAAAGAGCGCGTCGAGCAAATTGCTTTTCAAATAAGAATTTCATCGTCGTAAAAAAGTTCCAGCGGAAAGCGGCAGCAATTGGCGAAAACCGGACCCGCCGCTTGCCGCGTTGGTCCATCGTACGAGGATGCCGGCCTTCGTGCACGGGACCGTCCGGGTTGCTGTCGTCGTCCGCAGGTTCTGTTCATGGGCCTCCATGATCTGTGCTGGCTCAACGTCCGAGGGGGCGGCGTCGCCGACCGCGGCTGGCGGCGACGCCGGCCCACAAAAAAGCGGCCCGCAGGCCGCCTGGAGTCCATCGCTGCCGGGTCGACCGGCAGGCGCCACCGACGCGGCGCTCAGCTGAAGAATTCCTTCGCCTTGTCGAACCAGCCCTTGTCGGTCGGGCTGTGCTTCTCGCCGCCCTTCCTGAGCGACTCGTCGAGCTCCTTCATGAGCTTGCGCTGGTGCTCGGTCAGCTTGACCGGCGTCTCGACCCGCACGTGGCAGTACAGGTCGCCCGGGTAGCTGGAACGCACGCCCTTGATGCCCTTGCCGCGGAGGCGAAACTGCTTGCCGCTCTGGGTGCCGTCGGGGATGTCGATCGCGGCCGCGCCCTTCAGGGTCGGCACGTTGATCTCGCCGCCGAGCGCGGCCGTCGTGATGCTGACCGGCACCACGCAGTGCAGGTCGTCGCCGTCGCGCTCGAAGAGTTCGTGCTTCTTGAGGCGGATCTCGATGTAAAGATCGCCCGGCGGGCCGCCGTTGGTGCCGGGCTCGCCGTTGCCCGTGCTGCGGATGCGCATGCCGTCGTCGATGCCGGCCGGGATCTTTACTTCCAGCGTCTTGTTGTTCTTGATCTTGCCCTGGCCGTGGCAGGTGGCGCAGGGCTCCGGAATGATCTTGCCGGAGCCGTGGCAGGTCGGGCAGGTCTGCTGCACGCTGAAGAAGCCCTGGCGCATCTGGACCGCGCCCTGGCCGTGGCAGGTGGTGCAGGTGATCGGCTTGGTGCCGGGCTTGGCGCCCGTGCCTTTGCAGGTGCCGCAGTCGTCCCAGCTCGGGATCCGGATCTGGGCGTCCTTGCCCTCGGCCGCTTCCTCGAGCGTGACTTCCATCGCATAGCTCAGGTCGCTGCCGCGGAACACCTGGCGGCCGCTGCCCTGGCGGCCCCCGCGGGCGCCGCCGAAGACGTCGCCGAAGATGTCGCCGAAGGCCTCGGCGAAGCCGCCGAAGCCCTCCGCGCCCGGCCCGCCGCGCATGTTGGGGTCGACGCCCGCGTGCCCGTACTGGTCGTAGGCGGCCCGTTTCTGGCTGTCCGACAGCATTTCGTAGGCTTCCTTGACCTCCTTGAACTTGGCCTCGGACTCCTTGCCGGCGTCGCCGTGGTTGCGGTCGGGGTGATGCTTCATCGCAAGCTTGCGATAAGCCTTCTTGATTTCCTCCTCGCTCGCATTCTTGGGAACGCCGAGGGTTTCGTAATAGTCGCGTTTGGTGGCCATGGTCGGGAATCGGTGGCGAAATCGGGGGGGCAGAAAGCGGAAAAGGCCGGACCGCCTTGCCAGGGGGTCCAGCCTCGTTCAGGACGGGAAGATCAGCCCTTCTTGACTTCCTTGACCTCGGCGTCGACCACGTTGTCGTCCGCCGGGGCGCTTGCAGCTTCCGGGCCAGCGCCCGGGCCGCCGGCGGCGCCCGCCGCTGCCTGGGCGTCGGCGTACATCTTCTCGCCGAGCTTCTGGCTGGCGCTCATCAGGGTGTTGGTCTTGTCGTCGATCGCGGCCTTGTCCTCGCCCTTGAGGGCTTCTTCCACGTCCTTGATCGCGGCTTCGATCTTTTCCTTCTCGCCGGCGTCCAGGCTGGCGCCGTGCTCGCCCAGCGACTTCTTGACGCTGTGCACCATGGCTTCGCCCTGGTTGCGGGCCTGGGCCAGCTCGACCTTCTTCTTGTCCTCGGCGGCGTTCAGCTCGGCGTCCTTCACCATCTTCTGGATCTCGTCCTCCGACAGGCCCGAGTTCGCCTTGATGGTGATCTTGTTCTCCTTGCCGGTGCCCTTGTCCTTGGCGCCGACGTGCAGGATGCCGTTGGCGTCGATGTCGAAGCTGACTTCGATCTGCGGCGTGCCGCGCGAGGCCGGCGGAATGCCTTCGAGGTTGAATTCGCCGAGCAGCTTGTTGCCTGAGGCGATCTCGCGCTCGCCCTGGAACACCTTGATCGTCACCGCCGGCTGGTTGTCCTCGGCGGTCGAGAAGGTCTGCGCGAACTTGGTCGGGATCGTGGTGTTCTTGGTGATCATCTTGGTCATCACGCCACCCATGGTCTCGATGCCGAGCGACAACGGGGTGACGTCGAGCAGCAACACGTCCTTGCGGTCGCCCGACAGCACCTGGCCTTGAATGGCGGCGCCGACGGCCACGGCTTCGTCGGGGTTCACGTCCTTGCGCGGTTCCTTGCCGAAGAACTCCTTGACCTTTTCCTGCACCTTGGGCATGCGGGTCATGCCGCCGACCAGGATCACGTCGCTGATGTCGGACACGCTGACGCCGGCATCCTTGATGGCGGTGCGGCAGGGCGCGATGGTGCGCTCGATCAGCTCGTCGACCAGGCTTTCGAGCTTGGCGCGCGACAGCTTGATGTTCAGGTGCTTCGGGCCCGAGGCGTCGGCCGTCACGTAGGGCAGGTTGATGTCGGTGGCGGCGCCGTTCGACAGCTCGATCTTGGCCTTCTCGGCCGCTTCCTTGAGGCGCTGCAGCGCGAGCACGTCCTTGCTCAGGTCGACGCCCTGGTCCTTCTTGAACTCGGAAATGATGTAGTCGATGATGCGCTGGTCGAAGTCCTCGCCGCCGAGGAAGGTGTCGCCGTTGGTCGACAGCACTTCGAACTGCTTTTCCCCATCCACGTCCGCGATCTCGATGATCGAGATGTCGAAGGTGCCGCCGCCGAGGTCATACACGGCGATCTTGCGGTCGGCCTTGTCGTGCTTGTCGAGGCCGAAGGCCAGCGCCGCTGCGGTCGGCTCGTTGATGATGCGCTTGACGTCCAGGCCGGCGATGCGGCCGGCGTCCTTGGTGGCCTGGCGCTGGCTGTCGTTGAAGTACGCCGGCACCGTGATCACGGCCTCCGTGACCGGCTCGCCGAGGTAGTCTTCGGCGGTCTTCTTCATCTTGCGCAGGATTTCGGCGCTGATCTGCTGCGGCGCGAGCTTCTTGCCGCGCACTTCGACCCAGGCGTCGCCGTTGTCGGCCTTGGTGATGCTGTAGGGCATCAGGTCGATGTCCTTCTGGACTTCCTTTTCCTCGAACTTGCGGCCGATCAGGCGCTTGACGGCATAGATCGTGTTCTTCGGGTTGGTGACCGCCTGGCGCTTGGCGGAGGCACCGACCAGCACTTCGCCGTCTTCCTGGTAGGCCACGATCGAGGGCGTCGTGCGGGCGCCTTCGGAGTTCTCGATCACACGCGTGGTGTTGCCTTCCATGATCGACACGCACGAGTTCGTGGTGCCGAGGTCGATGCCGATGATTTTGGCCATGTTGTTTCTCCTGGACTCTGAAAATTAGGTTGTTGTGAACTTGTGGATAACCCGCTGCGATTCAAGGGACGAAGCGGGGATTTCCTGTGGGTTTCTTGTTGGTTTCAGCTCGGGCTGCTGACGGTCACGAGGGCCGGGCGCAGCACGCGGTCGGCGATCGTGTAGCCCTTCTGGAGCACGCTCGCGATGGTGTTGGGCTCCTGGCCCGGCACCGGAACCACCGAGATCGCCTGGTGCTGGTGCGGGTCGAACTTGGCGCCGGCCGGCGGCGCGATCTCGATCACCTTGTTGCGCTCGAGCGCGCTCTTGAGCTGGCGCAGGGTGGCTTCGGTGCCTTCGCGCAGGTGCTCGGTGGTCGCCTCGGGGATCGCCAGCCCGGCTTCGAGGCTGTCGAGCACCGGCAGCAGGCTCTCGGCGAAGCCCTCGATGGCGAACTTGCGGCCCTTGGTGATCTCTTCGTCGGCCCGGCGGCGGGCGTTCTGCACGTCGGCCTGGGCGCGCAGGAACTGGTCGGCCAGGTCGGCGTTCTTGGACTTCAGCTCGGCGATCTCGGCCTGGGCCTCGGCCAACGCGTCGGCTTCGTTCGCAGCCTGGGCGGCCTCGAGTTCCTCGGGGCTGGGTTCACCTTGCAGGGTGTTGGGGTTCAGAGGGGTGTTTTGCGGGTCTGACATGCTCAAAATGCCGGCGGCCACGCCGGAAATCAATGAAAAACGAACAATAGGCAGCCATTTGGGGCTCGCCGGGCGGTTTTCAAGACAAAAAAATGCGCCGACGGCGGCGCATTGGGGACCTCATTGGCGCTGGATCAAGCCGGCGCCGGGCCGCCCCCAAGGCGGCTTGCGGCCCCCTCGGGGGGCAGCGACACACGCAGTGAGGAGCGTTGGGGGCAAGTTCAGTGGGCGTCCAGCAGTTCGACGTCGAACTTGAGGGTGGCGTTGGGCGGGATCACGCCGCCGGCGCCGCGGGCGCCATAGCCGAGGGCGGCCGGGATGATCAGGGTGCGCTTGCCGCCGATCTTCATGCCGGCGACGCCTTCGTCCCAGCCCTTGATGACCTGGCCGGCGCCCAGCGAGAAGGCGAACGGGTCGTTGCGGTCGCGGCTGGAATCGAACTTGGCGCCCTGGACGCCGTCGTTGAAGAGCCAGCCGGTGTAATGCACATGCACGTGGTGGCCGGCCTTGGCTTCGGCGCCATCGCCGACCGTGGTGTCTTCGTATTGCAGGCCGGAGGGAGTGGTGGTCATGGAGCGCTCCTTGGGGATTTGGAAAAGGTGGGAAACCGGGCAGTTTAACGACCCCAGACGGCGCTACGGCGCAGGAGGAGGCGCCGTCTTCTTGACCTGGGTCTGCTGCCATTTGCCCGCAAAGGCCTGCAGGTCCGACAGGCGCTTGAGCAGGTCCTGGCCGCTCAGGGTCAGGCTGTAGCCTTCGCTGCCGTGGTTCACGAGCCCGGCCTCGCGAAGCTCCTTGATGCGAGTGTTCAGCGTGTTGGGCGTGATGCTGCCGACGCTGTCCTGCAGCAGGCGGAAGGTCTGGGCGTGGCCGTCGCGGAGGGCCCAGAGAACGCGCAGCGCGTAGCGGGCTTCCAGCAGCGCGAGCAATTGGCTGACGGCTGCGTTTTCCTTGCTGCTCATCGACTTCATCTCCTCGGGTCGCCGCGTGTTTTTTTGTAGGGGGGTGGGGCCACCCGGAATCGGCCGGCGACTATATCCCAGAAGGCCGCTTGCTACAAGTTTTATAGCTGTCGCGGCAAGCGGGCTGCGGCCCGTGGGATCACGGCATCAGGCGAGGATAGTTGGCCATGGCTTCGCCGAGCCGCACCGGGCGGGCCGGCGCCCACTCCGGCGCAAAGGCCAGCGGCGGGGCCGGAAACAGCATCACCACCGTGGAGCCGAGCAGGAAGCGGCCCATTTCCTCGCCTTGCGCGAGCACGATCTGCCGGTCGGCGTAGTGCCATTCGCGCACCTCGCCGCCGCGTGGCGGATTCACCACGCCGTGCCAGACGGTCGCCATGCTGCCCACGATGGTCGCTCCGACCAGCACCAGCACGAAGGGGCCGCGGGCCGACTCGAAGACGCAGACCACGCGCTCGTTGCGCGCGAACAGGCCGGGCACGCCGCGCGCGGTGGCCGGGTTGACCGAGAACAGCTCGCCCGGCACATAGATCATGCGCAGCAGGCGGCCGTCGCACGGCATGTGGATGCGGTGGTAGTCCTTCGGGCTCAGGTAGAGCGTGGCGAAGCTGCCGTGCTCGAATTGCGCGGCCAGGGTGGCGTCGCCGCCGACCAGCGCGGTGGTCGAATAGCGGTGGCCCTTGGCCTGGAAGATCCGGTCGCCCTCGATGGCGCCGAACTGGCTGATCGCGCCGTCCACCGGCGAGATCAGGTCGGCCTGGGCCAGGGGCCGCGCGCCGGGTTTGAGCGCCCGGGTGAAGAAGGCATTGAAGCTGGGATAGCTCGCGATGTCGCTGTCGAGCGCCTCGCCCATGTTGACGCCGTACTTGGCGACGAAGCGGCGGATGATCCAGGTCGTGACCGACCCGCGCTCCTTGCCCGCGACCCAGCCGGCGAAAGTGGTCAGCGCCTGCTTGGGGAAGAGATATTGAGGCAGGACGGGGAGGCGATCGGACAAGAGGTGTTCCCAGGAAAACGGAAGGCGATTCTATCGACCGGCCCCCTGGCGCTCTCGCGGGATCAGGCCGGCGCCGGGCCGCCCCAAGGCGGCCTGCGGCCCCCTCGGGGGGCAGCGAGTACACGCAGTGACGGAGCGTGGGGGTCAGTCACTCGGCTTTGATGTTCGCGGCCTTGATGACCTGCGCCCATTTTTCCACTTCGGCCTTCTGGAAGGCCGCGATCTGCACCGTGCTCAGGTCGGCAGGTTCCATGCCGAAGCCCTTCATCTTCTCCTGCATCTCGGGCTGCGCGAGGATCTTGCGGATCTCGGTGTGCAGGCGGTCGACGATCGGCGCCGGCGTGCCGGCCGGCACGAAGATCGCCTGCCACGACACCACCTCGAAATCCGCCAGCCCCGGAACGCCGGATTCGGCGACCGTCGGCACGTCCGGCATCGAGGCCAGGCGCCTGGCCGAGGTCACGGCCAGCGCGCGCAGCTTGCCGCTCTGGATGTGCGGACCCGCCACCACGGTGGTGTCGAACATCATGTCGACCTGGCCGCCGATCACATCCTGGATCGCCGGGCCGCTGCCCTTGTACGGGATGTGCGTGAACTTGACGCCCGACTTGTAGGCCAGCAATTCCAGCGCCAGGTGCTGCGAGGTGCCGGTGCCGGCCGAGGCCGACGACAGCCCGCCCGGCTTGGAGCGGCTGGCCTCGAGCAGGTCCTTGAGCGTCTTGTACGGGCTCGCCTGGTTGACCACCAGCACGACGGGGTTGGTGCCGATCAGCGTCACCGGCGCAAAGGACTTCTGCGGGTCGTAGCCGATCTTGGGGTAGAGGCTGACGTTGATCGCGTGCGAGCTGATGGTGCCGCCCAGCAGCGTGAAGCCGTCGGGCGCCGCGCGCGCCGCGATCTCCGAGCCGACGCTGCCGCCGGCGCCGCCCTTGTTGTCGATGACGACGCTGGTGCCCAGCACCGGGCCCAGCTTCTGGCTGATCAGCCGCGCCAGCACGTCGGTGGTGCCGCCGGCAGGGAAGGGGACCAGGTAGGTGATCGGCTTGGCCGTCGGCCATTGGCCCTGCGCGAAGGCGGGCAGGGCCGGCAGGCCCGCGGCCAGCGAGGCCAGTGCGGTGTGGATCAGGGTGCGGCGTTGCATGGCGGGTCTCCTTCTTAATTAGTTGAGGACAGAGCAAAAACTGCTGCGCAGTTTCTTGGTCTGTCCCGCAAGGTCTCAGGGTTTGAGGACAGAGCAAAAACTGCTGCGCAGTTTCTTGGTCTGTCCCGCAAGGCCTCAGGGCTTGATGTTGAGCTTGGTGATCAGGCTCTTGTAATAGGCGTTGTCCCGGGCCAGCGTCTCCTTGAACACCGCGCCGTCGGTGTAGACGTAGCCCAGGTTCTGCTTGTCCATGGCTTCGCGCATCATGGGTTCGGCGGCCGTCTTGGCGGTGATCTCGCGCAGCCTGGCCATCACCTCGGGCGGCGTGTTCTTCGGTGCGCCGAGGCCGCGCCAGGTGCCGATCGAGAGGTCGATGCCGCGCTCCTTGGCGGTCGGCACCTTCTCGAAGCCCTTCACGCGCTGGTCGGCCATGACCATCAGCATCTTCAGCTTGCCCGACTGCACGTGCGTCGTGACCTCGGCCGGGCTCACCGCCACCGCCTCGATGTGGCCGCCGAGCAGCGCCAGCACCGCGGGCGCGGCGCCCTGGAACGGGATGTGGCCGAACCTGGCGCCGGTCTTGTCTTCGAGCGCGGCCGCGGCCAGGTGCCAGATCGAGCCGTTGCCGGAGTTGCCGACGCGCACGCTCTCCGGGGACTTCTTGGCATCGGCCAGGAATTCCTCGACCGTGTTCCACGGCGCATCGGCCTTGACCGTGATCGCGGCCGGGTCGGCATTGAGCTGCGCGATCGGCTGGAAGTCGTCGTAGTTGAACTTGGCCAGGCCGAGGTGCGGCAGCGTGAGCAGTTCCACGGTCAGCACCGCGAGCTTGTAGCCGTCGGGCTTGGCGTTGATCACCTCGGTCCAGCCGATCGCGCCGCCGGCGCCGGGCCGGTTGACGATCACCATCGACTGCGCCATGTGCTTGCGGCTGGCGTCGGCGAAGGTGCGCGCCAGTCCGTCGGTGCCGCCGCCCGGCTGGTAGGGCACCAGCAGTTCGATGGTCCGGTTCGGGAAATCGCTTTCGGCCGCGGCGGGCGCCGCCAGGCCGAGCGATAGGGCGGTGGCGGTCGAGAGCGCGGCCAGGCTGCGCAGGAAAGTGGTTTTCAAGATGCTTGTCTCCGTGGTTGTTGATGGGTGCGCTCGCGAGCCTTCAGGTGACCGGCGCCGGGTTGAACAGCACCAGCGCGTTGTGCAGCTTCCAGTGCTCGGCCCAGGTCTTCCTGCGGCCGCTGGCGACATCGAGCATCAGGCGGAACAGCTCCCAGCCCACGTCCTCGATCGTGGCGTCGCCGTCCGCGATGCGCCCGGCGTTGACGTCCATCAGGTCGTGCCAGCGGCGCGCCAGGTCGCTGCGCGTCGCGACCTTGATCACCGGCACCTCGGCCAGGCCGTAGGGGGTGCCGCGACCCGTGGTGAACACATGCAGGTTGATGCCGGCGGCCAGCTGCAGCGTGCCGCAGATGAAGTCGCTGGCCGGCGTGGCGGCGTAGACGAGGCCCTTCTGCCGCACCTTCTCGCCCGGCGCGATCACGCCCGAGATCGGCGCGCTGCCTGACTTCACGATCGAGCCCATCGCCTTCTCCACGATGTTGGAGAGCCCACCCTTCTTGTTGCCGGGCGTGGTGTTGGCGCTGCGGTCCACGCGCCCGCGGTCGAGGTAGGCGTCGTACCAGGCCATCTCGCGGATCATCGCCTCGGCGACCTCGGGCGTGGTGGCGCGCGCGGTGAGCTGGTCGATGCCGTCGCGCAC
>NZ_JBFUFO010000034.1:0-68006 GCF_056403395.1 Variovorax sp. P2_H12
AGGCGGGGTCCGCGCAAACTCGCTGCGCTCAGACACGCGCGGCCCTTGATCCGCCTGAAGCTGCGCTCCTCAGCGGCGCAGAGGGGATCGCCCGTCCCGCACCGCATGCCGGGCTTCGGGGTGTTCAACGGCCAGCTGCGCCTCCAACGTTCAGTGCGACCCCAACCTGTCCACGGCGGCGGGCGGTATGCCCTGGGCCGGCCGTTGAGGCACCGCCGAGCAGCGCAGCGGTACGCGGATCAAGGCTCGCGACTGTTTGAGCCGAAGGCGAGTTTGAGCGAGACCCCGCGTACCGCGAGCAGCGCAGGGAAGCCCGAAGGGCCGGTGACGTCGGCCGGCCCAGGGCATACCGCCCGCCGCCGCCACCCCTGCCCCCGCCACCCCTGCCCCCGCCACGACAAGACACACAGAGAGGCCCCATGAACCTCTCCAAACCCTTCGTCGAGCGCCCCATCGCCACGATGCTGCTGACCATCGGCATCGCGCTGGCCGGCATCGTCGCCTTCTTCGTGCTGCCGGTGTCGCCGCTGCCGCAAGTCGACTACCCGACGATCTCGGTGCAGGCCAGCCTGGCTGGTGCCAGTCCGAGCACCATGGCCTCGAGCGTCGCCACGCCGCTGGAGAGAAGGCTCGGCATCATTCCCGGCGTCAACGAACTGACATCGACCAGCTCCAACGGCTCGGCCCGCGTCACGCTGCAGTTCGACCTGAGCCGCAACATCGACAGCGCCGCACGCGAGGTGCAGGCCGCGATCAACGCCGCCCGTGCCGACCTGCCGGCCACGCTGCGCAGCAACCCGACCTATCGCAAGCGCAACCCGACCGCCGCACCGGTCGTGATCCTGGCGCTGACCTCCAAGACCCGCACGCCGGGCCAGATCTACGAGGCGGTGTCGAACATCGTGAGCCAGCGGCTGTCGCAGGTCGAGGGCGTCGGCGAGGTCGAGATCGGCGGCGGCTCGCTGCCCGCGGTGCGGGTCGAGCTGGAGCCCTTCGCGCTCAACCGCTTCGGCATCAGCAGCGAAGACGTGCGCGCCGCGATCCAGGCCAACAACGCCAACCGGCCCAAGGGCGCGATCGAGAGCGACGACCGCCGGCTGCAGATCTACACGCCAGCGCCCGGCCGCCATGCCTCGGAGTACCGCGACATGGTGATCGCCTGGCGCAACGACGCCGCGGTGCGCCTGGGCGATGTCGCGCGCGTGATCGACAGCGTCGAGAACACGCGCACCCTGGGCCTCTTCAACGGCGAGCCGGCGGTGATCGTGCTGGTCACGCAATCGCCGGGCGCCAACATCATCGAGACCGTCGATGGCGTGCGCCGGCTGCTGCCCGAGCTGCGCGCGCAGCTGCCGCAGGACATCGATGCCCAGGTCGCCTCGGACCGCACCAACTCGATCCGTGCCTCGCTGCGCGAGATCGAGGCCACGCTGATGATCTCGGTGGTTCTGGTGGTGCTGGTGGTGGGCCTCTTCCTGCGCAAGGCGCGCGCCACCATCGTGCCGGCGGTGGCGACCGTGGTGTCGCTGCTCGGCACCTTCGGCGTCATGCACCTGCTGGGCTACAGCCTCAACAACCTGAGTCTGATGGCGCTCACGGTCGCCACCGGCTTCGTGGTCGACGACGCGATCGTGGTGCTGGAAAACACCACCCGCCACGTCGAGGCCGGCATGAACCGGGTCGAGGCGGCGCTGCGCGGTGCCCGCGAGGTCGGTTTCACGGTGCTGTCGATCAGCCTGTCCCTGGTGGCGGTGTTCATCCCGCTGCTGTTCATGGGCGGGCAGGTGGGGCGGCTGTTCCGCGAGTTCGCGGTCACGCTGTCGGCCGCGGTGCTGATCTCGCTCGTGATCTCGCTGACCACCACGCCGATGCTGTGCGCCATGCTGCTGCGCAGCGAGGCCGAGGAGGGCGGCAAGACGCCCGGGCGCCTGCGCGCCTGGTTCAGCCGCCAGGCGGAGCGGGCCTGGAACGGCACGCTGCGCATGTATGCGCACAGCCTCGACTGGGCGCTGGCGAGCAAGGGCGTGGTGATGGTGGTGCTGCTGGCGGTGATCGGGCTCAACATCTACCTGTTCAACGCCATCCCCAAGGGCTACTTCCCGCAGCAGGACAACGGCCAGCTCAACGCCGGGCTGCGCGCCGACCAGAGCATCTCCTCGGCGGCGATCGCCGACAAGCTGCGCCAGGCGGTGGACATCATCCGCAAGGACCCGGCGGTCGACACCGTGGTCGGCTTCTCGGGCGGCGGCCGCTCGGGCGGCGGCTTCATGTTCGTCAACCTCAAGCCGGTGGCGCAGCGCAGCGAGAAGACGCAGGCCGTGATCGACCGCCTGCGCCCCCAGCTCAACCAGCTGACCGGCCTGCGCGTGTTCCTGAGCCCGGTGCAGGACCTGCGCATGGGCGGGCGCTCGAGCAACTCGAGCTACCAGTACACGCTCAAGAGCGACAACCTGGCCGACCTGCGCGCCTGGTCGACCAAGCTGGCCAACCGGCTGCGCGACGAGACCGCGCTGACCGACGTCGACAGCGACGATGCCGACAACGGCGTCGAGACCTTCGTCGACGTCGACCGCGAGGCGGCCGCGCGACTCGGCGTGACGTCGGCCGCGGTCGACAACGCGCTCTACAACGCCTACGGCCAGCGCTCGGTGGCGACCATCTACGACGAGCTCAACCAGTATTCGGTGGTGATGGAATGGGCGCCGCGCTTCCAGCGCTCGCCGATCGTCCTGAAGGACCTCTACGTGCCGTCGACGCTGCAGACGACCACCAACGCGAGCGGCCAGTCGATCACCAGCTCGATCAAGAACACGACCGACGCCAACACTGGCACCTCGACCACGGTGTCGGCCAATCCGGCGCTGCGCACCGCCTCCACCGGCCAGCAGATCGCCACCGACACCACGCTCATGGTGCCGCTGTCGGCCTTCGCCAAGCTCAGCGAGCGGGCCGTTCCGACCTCGATCGACCACCAGGACACCGAGCTCGCGAGCACGGTCTCGTTCAGCCTGGCCGACGGCGTCAGCCTGTCGGATGCCAAGCGCATCGTGGCCCAGGCCGAGGCCGACATCGCGATGCCGATCAACGTGCGCGGCAGCTTCCAGGGCACGGCGCTGGCGGCGCAGCAGTCGCAGGGGCAGCAGTGGTTCCTGATCCTCGCCGCGCTGATCGTGATCTACATCGTGCTCGGCGTGCTCTACGAGAGTCTGGTGCACCCGATCACGGTGCTGACCACGCTGCCCTCGGCCGGCGTCGGCGCCGTGCTGGCGCTGCTGCTGTTCCGCATGGAGTTCTCGATCATCGCGCTGATCGGCGTCTTCCTGCTGATCGGCATCGTCAAGAAGAACGCGATCCTGATCATCGACTTCGCGCTCGAGGCCGAGCGCTCGCGCGGGCTCACGGCCGTGGAAGCGGTGCGCGAGGCCTGCCTGCTGCGCTTCCGCCCGATCCTGATGACCACGCTGGCGGCCGCGCTCGGCGCGCTGCCGCTGGCGATCGGCTTCGGCCTGGGCTCGGAATTGCGCCAGCCGCTGGGCGTCGCGATCATCGGCGGGCTGATCGCCAGCCAGCTGCTGACCCTGCTGACCACGCCGGTCGTCTATGTGCTGCTCGACAAGCTGCGCCGGCGGCCCGCCAACGAAAAGTACCTGAGCCGCGCGGCCGACTCCCCCCTGGCCCGCGCGCCCGACATTGCTTCGAATCCATGACCGCATCGAAACGCTTTTTCCCCAGTCGACCCGTGGCACTGGCCCTGGCGGCGCTGCTGGCGGGCTGCGCCGTCGGCCCGGCCTACGAGCGGCCGTCCATGGCGGCGCCGGCGGCCTGGAAGTCGGCCCCGGCCGCCGCCGGCTGGCAGCCTGCGGCGCCGGCCGACGCCTTCGACCGCGGCGAATGGTGGAAGCTGTTCGGCGACGCCACGCTCGACGGCCTGGCCGCACGCGTACAGGTGTCGAACCAGAACATCGCCACCGCCGTCGCCAACTACGCGCAGGCGCAGGCGCTGGTGCGCGGCCAGCGGGCGACGCTGTTCCCGCAGGTCACGCTCGACGGCAGCGTGCGGCGCACCGGCGGGCGCGACGTCTCGGCCGCCACCGCCTCGGCGGCCGTGCTGGGTGTCGATTGGCAACCGGACGTCTGGGGCCGGCTGCGCCAGGCGGTCGACAGTGCGCAGGCCAATGCCCAGGCCAGCGAAGCCGACCTGGCCGCGGCGCGCCTGTCGGCGGTGGGCGACCTGGCGACCAACTACTTCTCGCTGCGCGAGGCCGACGCCGAAATCCGCATCCTCGACGACACGCTCGAGGGCTACCAGCGCAGCCTGCAGATCACGCGCAACCGCTATGCCGCCAGCATCGCGGCCCAGAGCGACGTGCTGCAGGCCGAGACGCTCTACGCCAACACCCAGGCCGAGCGCGCCGCGCTGAAGCGCAACCGCGAAGCGCTCGAGCATGCGATCGCGGTGCTGGTCGGCGTGGCGCCGGCAGACTTCAACCTGCCCGTCGCCGAGTGGAACGTCGAGGTGCCCGGCGTGCCGACGGAAGTGCCCTCGACCCTGCTCGAACGCCGCCCCGACATCGCGGCGGCCGAGCGGCAGGTGGCGGCGGCGAATGCGCAGATCGGCATCGCGCGATCGGCCTACTACCCCAACTTCAGCCTGAGCGGCGGCATCAGCTCCAGCTCCTCGCGCGTGGGCGACCTGTTCAATGCCTCGAACACGCTGTGGTCGCTGGGTCTCTCGGTGGCTCAGGTGGTGTTCGACGCCGGCGCGATCGGCGCCAGCGTCGATGCCGCCAAGGCCGGCCACGAGGCCTCGGTGGCCCGCTATCGCCAGACCGTGCTGGCGGCCTTCCAGAGCGTGGAGGACCAGCTCAGCGCCGGCATCAGCCTGGCGCAGCAGGAGGGCCTGCGGCGCCAGAGCTCGGCCGCGGCCGACCGCACCGAGCAGCAGTTCCTGAACCGCTACCGCGCCGGCACCATCGACTACACCAGCGTGGTGGTGGCGCAGGTGTCGGCGCTCAACGCGCGGCGCACCCTGCTGCAGGTGCAGGCCAACCGCCAGACTTCGGCGGTGGCACTGATCCAGGCGCTCGGCGGTGGCTGGCATGCCGAGTGGATGGCGCCGGCGCCGCAGCCGGTCGCGGCGGCCACGTTGCCCAAGTCCTGACTCAGGCGCCGCGCAGCCGCGGCGGCTGCAGGTAGGCGCCGGACTCGAACAACTGGCTCTCGGCCTGGTCGATGCGCTTGACCACCGGCTTGCCGGCGCGGCTGGCCAGCAGCTCCAGCAAGGCCTCGGTCAGTGCCGTGCCGGCGGCGACCGAAGGGAAGAACGACGGGCTCTGGATGGCGAACAACAGCGTTTCGTCCGCCAGCAGCGACAGCGGCGAGGCCGCGCTGTCGGTCAGCGCGAGCACCTTGCAGCCGGCCGCCTTGGCGGCTTCGGCCACCTGCAGGGCCTCGCGCGAGTAGGGGGCGAAGCTGGCGACGAGCAGCGCATCGCCCTTGGCCATTGCGCGCTGCTGCATCTCGAGCGAGCCGCCCTGGCCGTCGATCAGCTGCACGCTGGTGCGGAACATCCGGTAGACGTAGACGAACGAGAACGCGATCGGAAAGCAGGCCCGGAAGCCGGCCGCGTGCACCGTGGTCGCCTTCTCCAGCAGGGCGCAGGCCTTCTGCAGCGAGGCCGCGCTCTGGCGCTGCGTGGCCACGAGGTTGTGCCGCTGCACCTCGAACATCTCCTCGACCAGGCTGCGGTCGGCGGCGCGGCCGACCAGTGTCCGGGCGCGCTCGCCGTAGGCCTCCGGACCGAGTCCCATCTCCGAGGCCACAGCCTCCTTGAACTGCGGCCAGCCCGCATAGCCCAGGTGCTGCGCGAAGCGCACCAGCGTGGCCGGGGTGCCGCCGGCGCGCGTGCCGACGGTGCGCATCGAATTCGTGACCACGTCGTTCGGATGGTCGAGCACGTACTTGGCGACCTGCTGCAGGGCAGGGCTGAGGCCGGTGTAGCGCTGGCGTAGATCGTCCTTGACGCCCATGGGATTTCCTTTTTGGTTTGGAACGAATGTACCGGATGGAACAAATGTGTTCCATCGTCTCTTGACGGAACAAATGTTCCAAATAATAATTTGGCCGGTACATTGGTTCCAAGCTCAGATCGCCATGACGCACGTCTTCCATCGCCATCTCCACCACACGCCGCCGGTCGCGACCTCCGCCAGCGGCATGACGATCCGCGATGCCGACGGCCGCGACTACCTCGACGCCTCGGGCGGCGCCGCGGTCTCGTCGCTGGGGCACGGGCACCCGGACGTGATCGCCGCGATGCACGCCCAGATCGACAAGCTGCCCTACGTCCACACCAGCTTCTTCACCACCGAGGTGGCGGAGCAGCTCGCGGACGAGTTGATCCGCACCGCGCCCGAGGGCATGAGCCATGTCTACCTGGTGAGCGGCGGGTCGGAGGCCGTCGAATCGGCGCTCAAGATGGCGCGCCAGTATTTCGTCGAGATCGGGCAGCCGCAGCGCACCCATTTCATCGCCCGCCGCCAGAGCTATCACGGCAACACGCTGGGGGCACTGGCGGTTGGCGGCAATGCCTGGCGGCGCGAGCCCTTCGCGCCCCTCCTGGTCCCGGCCACGCATGTGGCGCCGTGCTACCCCTACCGCGAGCAGCGCGACGGCGAGTCGGCCGAGCAGTACGGCCTGCGGCTCGCGGCCGAACTCGAAGCGGCGATCCTGGCGCAGGGCGCCGACCGCGTGATCGCCTTCGTGGCCGAGACCGTGGGCGGCGCCACCGCCGGCGTGCTGACGCCGGTGCCGGGGTATTTCAAGGCCGTGCGCGAGGTCTGCGACCGCCATGGCGTGCTGCTGATCCTCGACGAGGTGATGTGCGGCATGGGCCGCTGCGGCACGCTCTACGCTTGCGAGCAGGAGGGCGTGGTGCCCGACCTGGTCACGGTCGCCAAGGGGCTCGGCGGCGGCTACCAGCCGATCGGCGCGGTGCTCGCGCAGCGCCGCATCGTCGAGGCGATGTCACAGGGCAGCGGCTTCTTCCAGCACGGCCATACCTACCTCGGCCATCCGGTGGCCTGCGCGGCCGCGCTGGCGGTGCAGCAGGTGATCCGCCGCGACGGCCTGCTGGCCAAGGTGCGCGACGATGGCGAGGCGTTCGGCGCCATGCTGCGCACCACGCTCGGCAATCATCCGCACGTGGGCGACATTCGTGGCCGCGGCTTCTTCTGGGGTGTCGAGCTGGTGGCCGATCGGGCCACCAAGACGCCGTTCCCGCCCGGGCTGCGGCTGCACGCCTGGGTCAAGAAGGAGGCGATGGCGCGGGGCCTGCTGTGCTATCCCTTCGGCGGCACGGTCGACGGCCGGCAGGGCGACCACGTGCTGCTGGCGCCGCCCTTCATCGCCACGCGGCAGGACCTGCAGGAGATGGCGAGCCGGCTGGCCGCCGCGGTCGACGCCGTCACGCGCGCGGTCGGTGCGCCACAGGCGCGCTGAAGCGCCGACCGGACGTCCCCCTTTGTCGTTCTTCAACCTGCTTCGAGGAGTTGTTCCATGGCCTTTGCTCGTCTGTCCACGCATGCCTGCGCCACCCTGATGGCGATCTGCGCGCTGGTCCCGTTCACGTCCGTCCAGGCCCAGGAGGGCGGCACGCTGGCCAGGATCAAGGCCAGCGGCGCCATCACCTTCGGCTACCGCGAGTCGTCCTTCGGCTTCTCCTACCTCGACAGCAACCTGAAGCCGGTCGGCTACAGCATCGACATCTGCAACCGCATCGTCGAGGCCGTGAAGACCGAACTGAAGATGCCGGCCATCGAGATCCGCTACCAGGCCGTGACCTCGGCCAACCGCATTCCGCTGGTGGCCAACGGCACGGTCGACATCGAGTGCGGCTCGACCACCAACCTGGTCGAGCGGCAGAAGCAGGTGGCGTTCTCGCCGGACATCTTCCGCTACAACGTGCGCATGCTGGTCAAGGCCGAATCCGGCATCCGGAGCATCGCCGACCTGCAGGGCAAGACGGTGGTCACGACCACCGGCACGACGTCGTTCCGGCTGCTGCGCGATGCCGACAAGGGCAAGAACCTCGAGGTGGTCAACGTTGCGGCCAAGGACCATACCGAGTCCTTCCTGCTGGTCGAGAACGGCCGCGCCCAGGCCTTCGTGCTCGACGACATCCTGCTGGCGGGCCAGGTCGCCAATGCGCGCAACCCGAAGGACTTCCTGATCACCGGCGAGAGCCTGCGCACCGAGAACCAGTCGCTGATGCTGCGCAAGGACGACCCCGAATTCAAGGCGCTGGTGGACCGCGTGGTCGGCGGCATGATGAAATCGGGCGAGATGGAGAAGCTCTACCACCGCTGGTTCATGTCGCCCATCCCGCCGAAGAACATCAACATCAACTACCCGCTCAATGCCGAGACGAAAGACGCGTTCGCGAATCCGTCGTCGAAGGGCATCTGAACACTTTTCGACCATGACCCGCATTGCCCTCATCCACGCCCTGGCGCATTCGGTCGCTCCCATCAACGAGGCGATGGCGCGCGACTGGCCCGAAGCCGTCCGCATGAACCTGCTGGACGACAGCCTGTCGGCCGATCTCGCACGTGGCGGGCGAGGGCTCGACGAAGCGATGCACGAGCGCTTCCAGCGCCTCGCGCAGTACGCGGTCGATACCGGGGCGCAGGGCATTCTCTTCACCTGCTCGGCCTTCGGCCCCTGCATCGAGGCGGTGGCGCGGCGGCACCCGGGCATTGCCGTGCTCAAGCCCAACGAGGCGATGGTGGCGGAGGCGGCGGCAGGCACCGGCAAGCTGGGCTTGATCGCCACGTTCGCGCCGACGCTGGAATCGATGCCCCCCGAGTTTCCCGAGGGCGTCGAACTCGAACTCGGGCTGGCCGAGGGGGCGCTCGATGCGCTGAATCGCGGCGATGCGCAGGGGCACGACGAACGCATTGCCGGCGCGGCCCGGGCCTTGCGCGAGCGCGGCTGCACGCGTCTCGCGCTGGCCCAGTTCAGCATGGCGCGCGCCCGGGGCGCCTGCGAGGCGGCGTCGGGGCTGACCGTGCTGACCACGGTCGACAGCGCGGTGCGCGCGTTGCGGCGGCGCGCCTCGACCGAGTCTGAAAGTTAGCGGACGCCTTCAGACTCGCCGATTCGAGCAGTTAGGATCGTATTCACGATGCACCAGCTCCTCGACAACATCGCCTGGAACACCCTCTCGGGCCCCCATGCGAAGTACGCCACCGGCACCGACCGCGCGCGCCGATATGCCCCCGGCTTTTCTCCGATCGTCGGCTTCGCGAATGCCGAACATCCCGATCTCGATGCCCTGACGCCGTACTGCGAGCCCGGCGATCATTTCTATTGCATGGACTGGTCGGGCACGGCGCCCGCGGGCTGGCGGATCGACCTGGATTCGACCATGTTCAGGATGGTCTGGGCGGGGGGGCCGGTGCCCGACGACGACCAGGCCTTCGACGCCGTTGCGCTCGGGCCGGAACACGCGGCGCAAGCGGTCGCGCTGGCGGCGCTGACCCGTCCCGGCCCCTTCGGTTCGAGGACCCCCGAACTCGGCGACTACTTCGGTTGCTTCGAAGGGGAGCGCCTGATCGCCATGGCGGGCGAGCGCATGTGTGCCGGTGCGCTTCGCGAGATCAGCGGCGTGTGCACGCATCCCGACTTCCAGGGCCGGGGCCTCGCGCGCCGGCTGGCTGCGAAACTGATCCGCCGCCAGCTGCAGCGCGGGGAAACGCCGTTCCTGCATGTCATGCGGGACAACGAGAGCGCCCATCGGCTCTACGCCCGGATGGGTTTCCGCGACCACCGCGAGGCGGTCGTTCGCGTGATTTCGCACTGCTGAGCTGAACGGATCCTGACCGCGGCCATCGCGATAATCGACGCTCTTTCAAGGAGTGCGCGTGGATATCGTATTGCTGGCCAAGGCCGCCGTCATGGGCATCGTCGAGGGCCTGACTGAGTTTCTTCCCATCTCGTCGACCGGCCACCTGATCCTCGCGGGCTCGCTGCTCGGCTTCGACGACGACAAGGCCAAGGTCTTCGACATCGCGATCCAGACCGGCGCGATCTTCGCGGTCATCCTGGTCTACTGGCAGAAGATCCACTCGACCATCGTCGCGCTGCCGCGCCAGCCCAAGGCGCGGCGTTTCGCGCTCAATGTGCTGATCGGCTTCCTGCCGGCGGTGGTGCTGGGCCTGCTGTTCGGCAAGGCGATCAAGGCGAATCTCTTCACGCCGACCGTGGTGGCCAGCACCTTCATCATCGGCGGCTTCATCATCCTGTGGGCCGAGAAGCGGCCGCCGGGCTCGGTGCGCATCGAGCATGTGGACGACATGACGCCCTGGGACGCGTTCAAGGTCGGCCTGGTGCAGTGTTTCGCGATGATCCCGGGCACCAGCCGCAGCGGCTCGACCATCATCGGCGGCATGCTGCTGGGGCTGTCGCGCAAGGCGGCGACCGATTTCTCGTTCTTCCTCGCCATCCCGACCCTGATCGGCGCCGGCGTCTACAGCCTCTACAAGGAACGCGCGCTGCTGTCGGTGGCCGACATCCCGCTGTTCGCGGTCGGCCTGGTGTTCTCGTTCCTGAGCGCCTGGTTCTGCGTGCGCTGGCTGCTGCGCTACATCAGCACCCACGACTTCGTGCCGTTCGCGTGGTACCGGATCGCCTTCGGCATCGTGGTGCTGGCGACGGCGTGGAGCGGCATGGTGGTCTGGGCGGAATGACCTGCGTGAAGCGCGGACTTCGCCGCGCTGGCGGCCCGGCTTCGTCGAAAAACGTCAGCCCAGCAGGTTGCGCAGCGAGGCTTCCACCGCGGCCGCGGTGGCGATCGGCTTCTCCATCGGGAACAGGTGGGTGCCGTCGAGCATCATGATGCGGCCCTTGGTGACCAGCTGGGTCATCGCCATGCCCACTTTCCGCATCTCGACCGACTGGCGCCCGCCGACGAACGCCGCGGGGCATTTGAGCGGATGGGCGCGCAGCAGCGCGCCCAGGTTGTGCGGGATCGTTTCGTAGATCGCGGTCTCGACATCGCGGTCGAAGCTCAGCGCCCGCGAATTGGCCCCCACGCTCGGCACTGACGTGTCCTTGCTGCCCCCCGAGGGGGCCCTCGCGCCTTGGGGCGGCCCGGCGTCGCTCGCATCGTCGACGTCGAAGGTGCCGTGCTCGATGTAGTCGCGCAGCACGCGCTGGTCCCATTTTGCGAACGCCTTCTTGCTGCGGAAGTGCTCGAACACGGCCTCGCGGTGCTCCCAGGTGTTGCGGCGCTTGCGGCTCACCATGCCCGGCGACACGCTCTTCATCAGCGGCGTGCGCTTGATGAGATTGATGGTGCCGGCGCGCCAGCCGCCGATCAGCGGCGAGTCGAGCAGCACGACGCCGCGGGCGAGCTTGGGGTGGCGCGCGGCGCACATCAGGCTCAGGAAGCCGCCGAGCGAATGGCCGACCAGCAGCACCGGGGCGCCCGCGCGATCGGCACGTTCCTGCGCGAAGTCGGCGAGTTGCTGCACCAGGTGCGGCCAGTTGTCGGTGACCGGATACTTCGGGTCGTGGCCGAATTTTTCGAGCGCATCGATGTCGAAGCCGCGATTGCGCAGGCTGTCGAGCATCACGCGGTAGGTGCTGGCGGGAAAGCTGTTCCCATGCGAGAAGATGACTGGCGGCAACCCCATGACCACGCTCAGATCAGCTTTTCTTCGGGGGTCGTGATCTTGCGCAGCGGGCTGTGCCGCGTCGCCGGCATCTTCAGCGGATGCTCGGTGTAGGCATCGTCCCAGACCGGGTCCTCGATGCTGTCGAACACCTCGCGCAGCTTCTGGCCCCAGCTGTTGTGCATCATCCGGTAGTAGGGATTGTCGGCGTCGATGCAGACCACCTTGTCGGTGCGCAGGCTGTTGGCCTCGTACACCACGAGGTCGAGCGGCAGGCCGACCGAGAGATTCGACTTCATGGTCGAATCCATCGACACCAGCGCGCATTTGGCGGCTTCGTCGAGCGGGGTCTCGGGTGTCAGGACGCGGTCGAGCACCGGCTTGCCGTACTTCGACTCGCCGACCTGGAAGTAGGGCGTCTCGGTGGTCGCCTCGATGAAATTGCCGGCCGCATAGACCAGGAACAGGCGCATGCCCTCGCCCTTGACCTGGCCGCCGAAGACGAAGGAGACGTTGAAGTCCAGCCCGGCGTGCTTGAGCGCCTCGGCATCGCGGTCGTAGACATGGCGCACCGCCGAGCCCAGCACACGCGCGGCGTCGAACATGCTCCTGGCGTTCCAGATGGTGATCGGGGGGCTTTCCTCGCCGCTTTCCTTGGTCTCGCGCAGTTCCTCGATCTGCAGGATCTCGCGCACCGACTGCGAGATGCTCAGGTTGCCGGCCGACAGCAGGACCATGACGCGGTCGCCCGGCTGCTCGTAGACGATCATCTTGCGGAAGGTGCTGATGTGGTCCACGCCCGCATTGGTGCGTGAATCGGACAGGAACACCAGTCCGGCGTTGAGTTTGATGCCGACGCAATAGGTCATGAGGTCTTCTTGCACGAATCGGACCATCAGCCGATTTCGCGCGCCTGGAGTTTCTTCAGTGTGTAGAGCGCTTCGAGCGCCTCGCGCGGGCTCATCGCGTCGGGATCGAGCGCTGTCAGCGCGGATTCTACGGCGCTGGCCAGCGGCGTCTCGGCCACCGGCGGCGGCGCGAACAGGTCGACCTGGGCGCGTGTCTTCGTCTGCTGGGACTCCAGCGCCTCGAGCGCCTGCCGGGCGTGGTTGACCACGGCCGCGGGCATGCCGGCCAGCCGCGCCACCTGGATGCCGTAGCTCTTGCTCGCCGGGCCGGGCTGCATCTCGTGCAGGAACACGATGTCGCGGCCGGCTTCGGTCGCGCTCACGTGCATGTTGACCGCGCCATGGTGCGTCGCCGGGAACTCGGTGAGCTCGAAATAGTGGGTGGCGAAGAGGGTGAAGGCGCGCGTGCGGTCGTGCAGCTGGGCCGCGATGCCGGCCGCCAGCGCCAGGCCGTCGAAGGTGCTGGTGCCGCGGCCGATCTCGTCCATCAGCACCAGCGAATGGGCGGTGGCGCCATGCAGGATCTGCGCCGCCTCGGTCATCTCGAGCATGAAGGTCGACTGCGCGTTGGCCAGGTCGTCGGCCGCGCCGATGCGGGTATGGATGGCGTCGATGGGCCCGAGCCGGCAGCCCGCCGCCGGCACGTGCGAGCCGATGGAAGCCAAGAGCACGATGATCGCGACCTGCCGCATGTAGGTCGACTTGCCGCCCATGTTGGGGCCGGTGATCACCTGCATGCGCTGCTGCGGCCCGAGCCGGGTGTCGTTCGCGATGAAGGCGCCCGATGATTTTTCGGCGAGTCGCGCCTCGACCACCGGATGGCGGCCCTGGTCGATCTCGATGCAGGGATGGGCGACAAAACTCGGCGCCCGCCAGTGCAGCGTGTGCGAGCGCTCGGCCAGGGCGCACAGGGCATCCAGCGCGGCCAGCGCGGCGGCCAGCCGGGTCAGGGCTGCCACCGAGGGCTGGAGGGCGTCGAGCAGCTGCTCATAGAGCCACTTCTCGCGCGCCAGGGCGCGATCCTGCGCCGACAGCGCCTTGTCCTCGAAGGCCTTGAGCTCGGGCGTGATGAAGCGCTCGGCGTTCTTCAGCGTCTGCCGGCGGCGGTAGTTGTCGGGCACCTTGGCCAGCGCGCTCTGCGTGACCTCGATGTAGAAGCCGTGCACGCGGTTGAACTGCACCCGCAGGTTGCTGATGCCGGTGCGCTCGCGCTCGCTCGCTTCGAGCTTCAGCAGGAAGTCGTCGCAGTTCTCGCTGATGGCGCGCAGCTCGTCGAGTTCGGCGTCGTGGCCGCTGGCGATGACACCGCCGTCGCGTACCAGGGCCGAGGGTTCGGGATGGACCGCGGCCACCAGCAGTTCGACGCAGCCGGCCGGCGGCGCGAGCCGGCCGGCGATCTCGGCCAGCAGGGGCGCCGAGCCGGGCAATGCGGGCGACAGCTGCTCGGCCTTGGCCAGCGCCATCCGCAGCGCCACCAGTTCGCGCGGACGCACCTGCCCGAGGGCGATACGCGCCGCGATGCGTTCGACGTCGCTGGTGTTCCTGAGCTGCTCGCGCAGCGTGCGCCAGGGCGCGGAAGTGCCGCCGGGCGCGGTGGCCTGGAGTGCCTCGATGGCTTCGAGCCGGGCCTGGGCGTCGCCGCGGTCGCGCCGCGGCGCCAGCAGCCAGCGCTTGAGCCGCCGGCTGCCCATCCCGGTCATGCAGGTGTCGAGGAGCGAGAAGAGCGTCGGCGACTCCTCGCCGCGCAGGGTCTGGACCAGCTCGAGATTGCGCCGGGTGGTCGGCGGCAGCTCGATCAGCTCGCCGTCGCGTTCGACCGCGAGCCGCTGCACGTGCGACAGCGCGCGGCCCTGGGTGTGCTCGGCGTAGCCCAGCAGCGCGGCGGCCGCGGCATGCGCGTTGGTCAGCCCTTCGGCATTCCAGGCGGCCAGATTGGCGCTGCCCATCTGCTCGCACAGCTTGCGCTCGCCCAGGCCAGCGTCGAACTGCCAGGCCGGCCGCACCGAGAGCGTGAAGGGCGAGGTGCCGCGGGCGGCCTTCAGCCGCTGTTCGAAGCCGGGCGTGACTTCGGCGCTGTAGAGCAGCTCGCTGGGCGCGATGCGGGCGATCCAGGCTTCGAGCGCGTCGGTCGGGCATTCGGCCAGCCGCAGTTCGGCGCCGGTGACGCTGAGCCAGGCGAGCCCGCAGAAGTTGCGCGAGCCTGCATGCACCGCCAGCAGCAGGGATTCGCTCTTGTCGTTGAGCAGCTCGGCGTCGGTCAGCGTGCCGGGCGTGACCACCCGCACCACCTTGCGCTCGACCGGCCCCTTGGCGGCGCCGACCTCGCCGACCTGCTCGCAGATCGCGACCGATTCGCCGAGCTTGATCAGCCGCGCGAGGTAGGTGTCGACCGCGTGGAAGGGCACACCGGCCATGATCACGGGCTGGCCGGCCGACTGGCCGCGCTGGGTCAGCGTGATGTCGAGCAGGCGCGCTGCCTTCTCGGCATCGCCGTAGAAAAGCTCGTAGAAGTCGCCCATCCGGTAGAACAGCAGGGTCTCCGGATGGTCCGCCTTGAGGCCCAGATACTGGGTCATCATGGGGGTGTGTCCGGACGCATCCGGCTTCGCAGACCCTTGATTTGCAAGGGGTTTTTTCAGAGTCCCGTGGATTTCACCGGGGCTTTCACGATCGACGGCTGGCTGGTTCAAATGGCGGACACCTAACGAAACTTGGCTGCACTCGCGCCGCATGTCGACGCGTGCTGCAAAGCGCTTGCAGCCGGGCCGGCACATTATGGTTGACGAGCACGGACCGGGTTTCGACGTGCTGATGCTGGACCTGGGTGTCCTTCGGGGGGTGTTTCAGCGCCAGGAAAGGAGTGCCTCTTTTGGAGGCACCGTGTTGCAGGCCCCGCCAGGCAACGATCTCGGCTGAAGCCAGCAGGGTTCTCCACAGCGTTGTCCCCATAAATAAGGGAAAACCCGCAATCCTGCCTGGCCAGGCCGCGATCGCCCGTGATTGCCTCGAAATGGCGCCAGGCGGCACAATGCCGCGGCCCGATGGGTCGCTTCGCGCTGGCGCAGCCCGAGGTCGTTGTCTCTGGCAGCGCGGGAGGTAAAACCAGGATGCAGTTGTTGGCCCAGGCCGAGCACCACTTCCGTGTCGGGCAGATCGCGCTGGCGGAGACCCTTTTGCGCCAGGTCGTCGACCTCGATCCCCGCAACGCAAGGGCCTACGAACTGCTGGCCTACATCTGCGGCAATCGCCAGGAACTGGCGACCTGCGAGGATTTCCTGCAGAAGGCCTCGGCGCTGCCCTCCTGCTCTCCGGAGGCGCTCTTCTACCTGGGGCGCGTCCAGGCGCAGCGCGGCCGGCCGCGAGAGGCCATCGCCTCCTTCGGCCGCTCGCTGAAACTGGCGGGTCAGTACTTCGAAGGACTGCACGAGCTGGGCGTGGCGCACGGCGCGCTGTCGGAGCACGAAAAGGCGCTCGACGCCTTTCGCCGCGCCGAGCGGCTGAACCCGCGCTCTCCCGACCTCCAGTCCAACCTGGCTGGCACGCTGTCCACCCTGCATCAATTCGGCGCTGCCTTGCAGCACTACGACCGCGCCCTGGCGCTCGATTCGCGGCGCGTGAACGATTGGACCGACCGCGGCGCCGCTCTCACCGAGCTCGGGCGCGGCAGAGAGGCGCTCGAAAGCCACGAGCGCGCCTTGTCGCTGGCGCCTCTGGACCTCCCGGCCTGGTTCAACCGTGCGACCACGCTGACGCTGCTTAAAAGGCCGGCCGAGGCGCTGGCCTGCTATGACCAGGTCGCCCGGCAGGCACCGGAATGGGACTATGTGGCCGGCCATCGGCTGCACGCCGCCATGGCCGTGTGCCGCTGGCAGGATTGGGCGCAGCGGGTCGACCAAACGGTGGCACGGGTCGATGCGGGCGAGGGGGCAGCGACTCCCTTCACCCTGATGTCGGTCCCCGCCAGCCCCGCCACGCTGCTGCGATGCGCGCGCACCTATTCGCAAGACCTCTATCCGCCACGACCGATGGTCGCAAGCGCCGGCCCGCGGGATCCGGCGCGCAGGCTGCGGGTGGGCTATTTCTCTTCCGATTTCCGCAACCATCCGATGTCGCAGTTGATCACCCGCGTGCTGGAATGCCATGACCGCACGCGCTTCGAGACCTTCGGCTTCGCGCTCGGCACGCATCCCGTGGATCCGGTGGGGGCGCGCGTTGCCGCGGCACTGGAGCACTTCAGCAGGGTTGGCGAGCACAGCGACGCCGAGATCGCGGCGCTGGCGCGGGCGGCCGGGATCGACATTGCGGTCGATCTCAACGGCTTCAGCGAGGGCGGACGCCCGAGCATCTTCGCCAGGCGCGCGGCACCGGTGCAGGTCAATTACCTCGGCTTTCCCGGATCGATGGGCTGCGACTACATGGACTACATCCTGGCCGATGCGACCGTCATTCCCGAGGACGAATTCGGCCACTATGCCGAAAAGGCGGTCTGGCTGCCGGACAGCTATTTCCCCAACGACAACACCCTGGCCGTCGGCCGCGCGCCGACCACCCGCGCCGACATGGGGCTGCCCCAGCAGGCGGTGGTCTTCGCTTGCTTCAACAGCAACCACAAGATCACGCCGGACGTCTTCGACGTCTGGATGAGGCTGCTCAATGTTCCCGCGAGCGTGCTGTGGCTCCTGAAGAGCAACGACGACGCCCAGCACGCGCTGCGCGCCGAGGCGGCGGCCGCGGCGTCGATCCGCAGCGCATCGTCTGGGCCCCGCGCATGCCCCTGGCCGACCACCTGGCGCGCCACCGGCATGCGGACCTGTTCCTGGACACCTTCCACCACAACGCACACACGACCTGCTGCGACGCGCTGTGGGGCGGCCTCCCGGTGCTGACGCTGGCCGGCGCCTCCTTTCCATCGCGCGTCGGTGCCAGCTTGCTGGCGGCCGTCGGGCTGCCCGAACTCGTGACGCGCAGCGTCCCCGCGTACGAGCGGCTCGCGCTCGAACTGGCGAGTTCGCCCACGCGCCTGGCCGAGTTGCGCGAGGGGCTGCAACGCCAGCGCGCGACCTGGCCGCTGTTCGATTCGGAACGCTTCGCGCGGCGCATCGAGTCCGCCTTCGATGCCATGTGGGCGCGGCACGGCCAGGGTCTGGCACCGGATCACATCCGGATCGCGCGCTGATGAGGCAAGGCGCCGCCCCCCCAAGGCGGCCTGGGGGCCGTTTCAGGCCTGGCCGCGGCGCCGGCGGGCGACGCGCACGGCATCGACCCAGGTGTCGATGTTGAAGCGCTGGCCCGAATCCGCGATGCGCGCGGACGTGATGCGGTGCAGGGGCAGCCGCCGGGCATCGCCGGGCAGTTCGCCGTGGCCGACGATCACTTTCTTCTGCAGGTCCAGGTGATCGACCTGCAGCGTGCATTCGACCTTCCGGTCGTGGGCGTCGACGTAGCGGACCCGGATCCGCGGCGTTTCGTCGACGATGGCATGCTCGCCCTTGCCCTGGATGAACCATTCGGGAAGGGTGTCGGGGACGGAGTCGTCCGAGGGGCCGATCCCCCCGCGCACGGTCGGAATCTCGAGCGGCACGTGGCCCGATCGCACCCGCGCGGCTTCGATGCGGCGTTCCGCCTCGCGGCGCACCGCGATCCGGCGCCAGGCCCACATCGCGCCGAGCAGCAGCAGCACACCCGTCAACGTGGCAATCAAGAACTGCCATTGCGCCAGTTCGAAGCTCATGGCATGCCTCCTTGGCGCTTTTCGCCTTCCAATGCCTAAGTGTTCAAAGCAAACGCGAAATTCTCGGCACCTGACCGGCGAGTGTCAAACGGCCGCGTGGCATAGCGCGTTTGGGGGGCTCAATCCTCGTGGGGTTCGTGCGTGGCGATCGCGCCGCGGCGCCAGTAGCCGGAGGCCTTGACCCACTTCGGATGGGCGCCGCGTTCAGCCACGAGGTGGGCGCGAATCGCCTTGGCGGCGACGGATTCGCAGGCCACCCAGGCGTGGAAATCGCCCGGGGGAAGCGCCTGTTGGCGCAGGGCGTCGAGCAGCGCGGCGCCCGTGCCGGGCTCGGCCCCGCGACGGTGCAGCCAGCGAAGGCTGAGCGACGCCTGCGTGTCGAAGGCGATTTCGTCGGCCTCGCTGTCGACTTCCGCCAGCACCACCGCACGGGCGCCGGGCGGCAGTTCGGCCAGCCGACGGGAGATCGCGGGCAGGGCCGTGTCGTCGCCGATCAGCAGGTGCCAGTCGAAGGCGGTCGGGATGAGAAAGGAGCCGCGCGGGCCGCCGACGCCGACCACGTCGCCGGGGCGGGCCGCTTCGGCCCATTGCGTGGCCGGGCCGGCGTCGTGCAGCGCGAAATCGATTTCGAGCGTGCCGGCCGCCGGGTCGTGGCGGCGCGGCGTGTAGTCGCGCATCGCGGGCTTCGGGCCGGCCGGCCAGACCGGGCCTTCGGGCCCGGCCGTCGGCAGGGCGAGCCGCCCGGTCGCCGTGTCGGGGAAGAAGATCTTCGCGTGGTCGTCGAAGCCGGGACTGGTGAAGCCCGCGAGTTCGTCGCCGCCGAGCGTGACGCGGATCAGGTGCGGCGTGATGCGCTGCACGGCCTGCACCTGCAGCTTGCGAAACCGCAGGTCGTGGCGCACACGGCGCGGCAGGCGGTCGGGGGTGGTGAGCGGGGTGGCGCAAGAGGTTTCGGTCATGAGATTCAGATGCGTTCCAACTGTTGGGCGGCGCTGTCGAGCACCGCGGCGAATGCGTGGGCTTGTTGTTCGGTGAGAGGGGCTCCGGCGAGGCGCAGGCGCATCGCGAGCTTGAGGTTCTCGATGGCGCGCACCACCTGCGGCGGCCGGCCGGCACGCGGTCCGGCGCCATCGACGCCGCCGTCCATGCGGGCCATCATCTCGTCGGTGGTGGCACGGTTGGCGGCGAGGAAATCCAGGCCGCCGGCGGTGATGCTGTAGCGCTTGCGCCCGCCGCCATCGGCGGCATCGACGCTGACATAGCCGAGTTCCTCGAGCAGCGTGAGCGTGGGGTAGACGATGCCCGGGCTCGGGCTGTAGCGGCCGCCGAGGCGCTCCTCGATGGCCTTGATGAGCTCATAGCCGTGGCTCGGCTTGTGGGCGATCAGCTGCAGCAGCACGAAGCGCAGCCCGCCGTGGCCGAAGACCCGGCCCCCGCCGCCGCGGCTGCCGCCGCGATGGGTTTCGCCTTCGGCACGCCCGCCGCCGAGACCGTCGGTGTGTTCACCGCGCCGGCTGCCGTGTAAAAAGCCCTTGAAAGCTCGCATGATGGTCCTCGATGTTGATATCTGATTTGATAAAGATATATCTAAATAGAGTCTGAGTCAAGGTTTGAGCACACCGCGCCACACCTACGTCGCACGCATCAATCGCGTGACCGACCACATCGACAGCCATCTGGCGGAACCGCTCGATCTCGCGACGCTGGCCTCGGTGGCGCACTTTTCGGCCTGGCATTTCCACCGCGTGTTCCAGTCCATGACCGGCGAGACGCTGGCCGATCGCGTCCGGCGGCGCCGGCTGGAGGTGGCGGCGGCCCGGCTGCTGCTCGTTCCGCCCGAGCCGGTGCTGGCGATCGCGCTCGACGTCGGCTTCGGATCGGCGGCGGTGTTCACGCGCGCGTTCGGCGCCCACTTCGGCGTGACGCCGACCGCATGGCGGCGGGGCGGATCCCGGGCCTGGGCCGAGCGCCGCCGCGTCCAGCTCGGCGAGATCCATCAAGCCGAACGCACGGTGCCTCCGGCGGCGGGGGACGAACGGATCAAGGTCGTGCTCAAGACCCTGGCGCCGGCCCGCGTGGCCTTCCTGCGGCATGTCGGTCCCTACGGCAGTTCCGGCATCACGCGCACCTGGCAACGCTTCGCCGCCTGGTGCGACCCGCAGGGGCTGATGCAGCCGCGCCACCGGATGTACGGCATCGCGCATGACAACGCGGACCTCACGCCGCCGGAGCAGTGCCGCTATGACGCCTGCATCGAGGTCGACGCCGACTTCCGGCCCGCGCGCGAGATCGGTGTCCAGGAACTTCGCGGCGGCCGCTACGCCTGCATCGATTTCCAGGGCACGGCGGCCGAGATCCACGCCGCCTGGGTGCAGCTGTGCGACTGGCTGCCCGACAGCGGCTACCAGGCCGACGACGCGCCGCCGGTCGAGGTCTATGGCATGGACTTGGCGCTCGACGCGCAGACCGGCGCCTTCAGCTGCGCCCTGTGCATGCCGGTGCGGCCGCTCTAGGTGTCGCCGATCGGCTCCAGCACGGCGAGCAGGCGCGACAGGCGGGCGTCCAGCGCGGCCAGGTCCGAAGGCTTGAGGGTGGCAAGGATCCGGTGCTCGTTCTCGACATGCGCCTCAACGGCGCGGTCGATCAGCGCGAGCCCGTCCGGCGTCAATTGCACCAGCATGCTGCGGGCGTCATCGGGGTGCGGCAGGCGCTGCACCAGGGCGCGCGCCTCCAGGCCCTTGAGCCGGTGCGTCATGGTGCCCGAGCTCACCATCAGCGCCGAGAACAGGGCCGTCGGCGCCAGCCGGAAGGGCGCGCCGGAGCGCCGCAGCGTGGCCAGCACGTCGAATTCCCAATGGGTCAGCTGGAAGGCCGCAAAGGCCTCGTCCAGCCTGCGCTGCAGCAGGGCGGAGCAGCGGTTGATGCGCCCGATCGGCCCCATTGGAGCGACGTCCAGGTCGGGCCGCTCCCGGTGCCATTGACCCAGGATCACGTCCACCGCGTCCGGCTGTCGTTCGTTTCCCATGCGCCAAGTCCTCAGTTGTCTTGAGTTCAAGATTATCTGCTACGCTATTTATCTTGATTTCAAGATAAATAGATGATGGCCGAACAAAAACTCATCCGCTGGAACGAGGTCCTCCTGACAGCCCTCGCGCCCGCCATCTGGGGCTCCACCTATATCGTCGCCACCGAACTGCTGCCGCCGGACCGGCCGTTCACGGCGGCGTTGCTGCGCTGCCTGCCGGCCGGCCTGTTGCTGACGCTGTTTGTCCGGCGGCTGCCCGCGCGGCGCGACTGGGGCCGGCTGACGCTGCTCTCTGCGCTGAACATCGGCTTCTTCCAGGCGTTGCTGTTCGTCGCCGCATACCGGCTGCCCGGCGGCCTGGCGGCGGTGGTGGGCGCGATCCAGCCGCTGCTGGTGATGGGCCTGGCCTGGGCGCTGGACCATCGCCGGCCTGCGCGGCTGGCCGTGGGCGCGGCTCTGCTGGGGATCCTCGGCATGGCCGCGCTGCTGTTGTCGCCGGGCGCTGCCTGGGACCCGGTCGGTATCGCGGCGGCCCTGGCCGGGGCCGCCTGCATGGCCGCCGGCACCTTCCTGGCGCGGCGCTGGCGGCCCGATGTGCCGGTGCTGGCCTTCACCGGCTGGCAGTTGCTGGCGGGCGGCTTGATCCTGCTGCCGTTGGCCTGGGCCATCGATCCGCCGCTGCCGGCGCTGAGCGCGGTGCAAGTACTGGGCTATCTCTACCTGTCGCTGGTCGGCGCCTTGCTCGCCTATGCGCTGTGGTTCCAGGGCATCGCGCGCCTGCCGTCGGTGGCCGTGTCATCCCTCGGTCTCTTGAGCCCGTTGACGGCGGTGATCCTGGGCTGGGCCCTGCTGGGCCAGTCGATGACGGGCCTGTCGCTGGTCGGCCTCCTGATGGTGCTCGGCAGCATCCTGGCCGTGCAATGGGCCGCCAGCCCGGATGCCGGCGGCAAAACGTGACGAAATGCCGGTCCGGGCTGTGGGTGTATTGCGCAGGGGAGTCTTGAAAACTAGGGTAAACCCCTAAAATAGCAGGCATGACCGCATCGACCTCCTATTTCCCCCGCAACCCCAAGTTCACCGACGCATTCGAGCGTGACTTGGCCAACGACGATGCGCGCCACATCGGCCGCGACGAGCCGTCGGTCTTCGCGCCGGCCCTGAATCGCCTGGGCGCGGGCTTCCGCGCCTTGGTGCGCACCGTGCACTTCCTGCGCGCTTCCGCGCAGCGCCCAGCCCTGGGCATCCAGGCCAGCTGAGCCAAGCGCCCCACAAAAAAGCCCCTTGCGAGGGGCTTTTTTGTTGCCGCCCCACAGCCGAGGCCGGCGCAGCCAGGCCCGTCGGTGGAACACCGCGGATCTGGCTTTGCCAGTCCGCTGGTGTTGCCCCCGGTAGGGGGTGGGCGCCCGACACGAAGTGCGGGCAACCTGGGGGCGAGCCTATCTGTTCGGCATGTCCTTGACGGAATACCCGAGGCTCACGGTCGCATCCTCCGGAATCGCCGGCATCGTGGCATTCCAGGCCAGCCAGGACTCGCGCATCGCGGCCAGGCGGGCGGGCTCCTTGGGAACCTGGTTGGCCCGTTCGCGTTCGTCGGCCGGGATGTTGAACAGGTACTCGTTGCCGTCGACCTGCAGGTACTTCCAGTCGCCGTCGCGCAGCGCGCGCTGGCCGCGATGGTTCATGCGCCAGTGCAGCGGGCGCGCGAAGGTCCTGGTGGCGTCGCGCAGCACCGGCAGCAGGGACACGCCGTCGAGCGGGAACGCCGGATCGGCCGCGACACCCGCGGCGTCCAGCATCGTGGCCGACCAGTCCATCGTCATGCAGTGCTGTTCGCTCACGCCGCCGGCACCGATCACCTTCGGCCAGTGCGCGATCCACGGCACCCGGATGCCGCCCTCGGTCAGGTCCATCTTGCCGCCGACCAGCGGCCAGTTGTCGGAGAAGCGTTCGCCGCCGTTGTCGCTGGTGAAGACCACCAGCGTGTCGTCGGCGATGCCGTGCTTCTCGAGCGCCGCCATGATCCAGCCGATGCCTTCGTCCATGTGGTGGATCATGCGGCGGTAGGTGTGGATGTTGCCGCCCGCGAGGTCGAACAGGTTGTCCTTCACCGCCGGCGCTTTCGCCGCATCCTCGCGCGTTTCCCAGGGCCAGTGCGGCGCCGTGTAGTGCAGGCTCAGGAAGAAGGGTTCCTGCTGCTGGGCCATGCGTTCGACGTAGTCGACCGCGCGGCGCGACAGCAAGTCGGTGAGGTAGCCCTCCTGCCGGCAGTCCTCCTCGCCGGACCACAGGTCGTGCCGGCCGCTGGAGTCGCAGTGCGTGAAGTAGTCGACGCCGCCCGACATCGGGCCGAAGAATTCCTCGTAGCCCGAGCGCAGCGGGCCGAAGGCCGGCGGATAGCCCAGGTGCCACTTGCCGATCAGGGCCGTGCGGTAGCCGGCACCGCGCAGCAGCGAGGGCAGGGTGGGCTGGTCGGTGGGCAGGCCCAGCGTGGCGCTGCCGCGGCTCTTGCTGTTGATCGGCTCCTCGGCCGCGCCGCGCAGCCGATACTGGTAGCGCGCGGTGATCATCGCGAAACGCGTCGGCGAGCAGACGGGCGAATTGGCATAGCCCTGCGTGAAGCGCACGCCCTTCGCGGCGAGGCCGTCGAGCACCGGCGATACCGGCCCGAAGGACGCATCGCGGCCGCCGTAGCAGCCGAGGTCGGCATGGCCGAGGTCGTCGGCCACGATGAAGATGATGTTGGGTCGTTGCATTGTTTTCAGGGCTGGTAGCCGGATTTCTGGACCACCGGCGCCCACTGCGCCCGGTAGGCCTTGAGCATGGCCTCGGTCTGGGCCTGGGTGCTGACCACCGGTGTCATCAGCGTGTCCTTGAAGCGGCGCTGGGTGTCCGGGTCCTGCATGACTTCGCGGATCGCCTGCGACAGGCGTTCGACCTTGTCCTTCGGCATGGTCGCGGGTGCGAAGAAGGTGTTCCAGCCCGTGGCGACCAGGTCGAGGCCGGCTTCCTTGAAGGTCGGGATCTCGGGCGCGAAGGGCGAACGCTTCGCGCCTGAAACGGCCAGGATGCGGATCTTGCCGGCCTGGTGCTGCGGCAGGTCGACGTCGAAGGTGTCGAAGGCGATCGGCACCTGGCCGCCGATCAGGTCGGTGAGCAGCGGGCCTGAGCCGCGGTAGCCGACCACCTCGGCCCGCACCTTGGCCTTCTCGCCCATCATGAGGCCGAAGAAATGCGGCAGGCTGCCGGTCGCCGGCACGCCGAAGTTGGCCTTCTCCGGATTGGCGCGCATCCACGCCAGCAGGTGCGGCAGCTCGCGCACCGGCACCGCGGTCGACACGGCCAGCGCGAACTCGTAGTCGTTCACGTGGGACACCGGCACGAAATCCCGTTCGGCGTCGTAGCCGTTGTCCTTGAAGACCAGCGGCGCGACCACCATCACGGCCGGGTTGGCAAGCATCAGCACGTTCTGCCTGGCCGGCGTCGCCTTGACCTGCTGCGCCGCGAGCCGGCCGCCCGCGCCGGGCTTGTTGTCGACGATCACCGGCACGCCCAGCCGGGCCTGCAGCTTGTCGCCGACGATGCGGGCCACGCGATCGGTGGCACCGCCGGCGGCATAGCCGACCACGATGCGCAGCGGGCCGCCCTCGAGCGCCTGGGCGTGGGCAGACAGGGCCGCGGCGCCCAGTGCCAGGGCGGCGGCGAGGCGGGGGAAGAGTCGGCGAGAAATCATGGGTGCTCCGATGTGCAAGTTCAGTCGTTGGCCCGGAAGTTCACGGCCTTCATGATGCCGCCCCAGCGGGCGGTGTCCTCGCGCATTGTCTTCAACAGCGCCTCGGGGCCATCGCCCACCGGGTACATGCCGTTCTGCAGCAACTGCTGGCGCACCTCGCGCGAATTCACGGCGCGGGTGAATTCGGCGCGCAGCTTGTCGACGATCGGCTGCGGTGTCTTCAGGGGCGCGTAGTAGGCGAACCAGGCGGTCGCGACCACGTCCTTGAGGCCCGCTTCGGTGAAGGTCGGCCGGTCGGGCATCAGCGGCGAGCGCTTGTCGCCGCTGGTTGCGAGCACCTTCACGCGGCCGGTGGGCAGCATCTGGATGGCGCCGCCGATCGTGTCGAAGTACACCGGGATGGTGCCGCCCATCACGTCCTGGCGGGCCGGCGTCGAGCCGCGATACGGCACGTGGACCATCCTGAGCCCGGCCGAGCGGTTGAGCATTTCTCCGAGGAAATGCGAGGGCGTTCCCGCGCCATAGGAGGCAAAGCTCAGCGCGTCGCCCTGCGCCTTGGCCCAGGCCAGGAATTCGGGCAGCGTGTTCGCGGGCACGTCCTTGCCCACCACCAGCGCGAGCTCGAAGCGGGCCGCGTTGACGATCGGCACAAAATCCTTGATCGGGTCGTACGAGAGATGGCGGTAGGCGCCCGGGAACATGGTCATCATGCCCGCCGTGCCCAGCAGCAGCGTGCGGCCGTCGGGTGCCGCGGTCTTCACCGCTTCGACCGCGATGCGTCCAGCGGCGCCCGAGCGGTTGTCGATGATCAGCGGACCGAGCGAATCGCGCACCTCGTGCGCGATGGCGCGGGTCAGCACGTCCTGGGTGCCGCCGGCCGGCACGCCGATCAGGACCTTGATGGGTTGGCCGGGCGTGAAGGCCTGGGCGCCGGCCAGCGGCGCCAACGCGAGGCCGCCCAGGGCGGCGAGGACGCGGCGGCGGTCGAATCTGTGGTGCATGGGGTCCTGGTCTCCTTTGGATTGACTTTAGAGTCGCGGCATCCGATTGATCTAATCAACCATTCCAAGGACTTACCACTAGATGACCACGCCGCCCCGCCGCCCCCTGGACGACCTGCTGCTGTACCGGCTGTCGCGCCTGATCGCGGTCGGCGGCAGCATGGTCATCCGGCTTTGCGAGGGACGCTTCGGCATCACGCGGCGCGAGTGGCGCCTGATCGCCACGCTCGCCAGCCGCGGCGAGCTGAGCTCCTCGCAGCTGGCCGAGCACGCCCAACTCGATCGGGCCCGCACCTCGAAGGCCGTGGGCTCGCTGGTCGCCAAGGGACTGTTGTCGCGCGCGCACCCGGCGGGCGACCGCCGCCAGGTGCTGCTGGGCCTCACGCCGCGCGGACACGGGCTGTACGACGAGCTGTTCCCGTTGGTGACGCAGATCAACGCCGGGCTGATGGAGGCGCTGGACGCCGACGCCGCCGGCCGGCTCGACGATGCGCTTCGCCGCCTGCAGGCCCGCGCCGAGCGCATGGCCGGCGAGGCCGTGCTGCCCAAGGCCGATCGCGGGCGGCGCGGCGGTTGAGCCGCGGGCAGCGCCTCCTTGCCAAGGCGATCCGCGGGGTGCTTCGGCTCAGGGCTGCTGCTGCGCCGCAGCGGCCGGTCGCGCCGCGTCGCCCTCGATCCGCATCCGCGGCAGGAACTGCGGGTACTCGCGCTGCATGAAGTCGATCAGCCCCTCGCGCACCGTGCAGCGCAGGTCGAACGCCAGCGCCGACGACGCCGCGGTGCACAGCACCCGGATCTGCATCGTGCGCTCGGTGGTGTCGGTCACGCGCAGGTTGAAGAAGCGGCCGTCCCACTCGGGCGCCGCTTTCACGATGCGTTCGACCTCGGCCCGCAGCGGCGCCAGCGGCATGCCGTAGTCGGCGAAGACGAAGACCGAGCCGAGCAGCTGGGAGTCGTGGCGGGTCCAGTTCTGGAACGGCTTCTCGATGAAGTAGGTAAGCGGCAGGATGAGCCGCCGGTCGTCCCAGATCCGCAGCACCACGAAGGTCCCGGTGATCTCTTCGACCCGGCCCCATTCGCCCTCGACCACCAGCACGTCGTCGAGCCGGATCGGCTGCGCCAGCGCGATCTGCAGGCCGGCGATCAGGTTGCTGAACACCGGCTTGGCCGCCAGGCCGGCGACGATGCCGATCACGCCGGCCGAGGCCAGCAGGCTGGCGCCGACCTGGCGCGCCCCCGGGAAGGTCATGAGCATGAGCGCGGCACCCGCCACCAGCAGCACCGAGTTGGCGGTGCGCGCCAGCACCCGCGCCTGGGTCAGCACACGGCGGGCCTGCAGGTTGTCCCGGATGTCCGAGGGATGCTGCTTGACCATGCCTTGCGCGAAGCCGCTGACCGCGCCGACCGCGAGCCAGGTCCCTACCGCGATCAGCAGCAGCCCATTGAGATGGCGGACATTGCCGATGAACCGCAGGTCGTCCGGCGCGGCCTGCCAGACCAGCTGCAGCGCGATCAGGGGCAGCACGACCCGGGCCGGCCGCTTGATCGCGAGCAGCATCGCGTGCAGCGCCGGCACCGAACGGGTGACGCGATCGAGCACCAGCCCGGCCACCCGATGGGCCAGCAGCGCCAGGGGCACGGCGAGCAGCGCGGCCAGCAAGGGGCCGAACCACGGATGGGCGATCAGTGTCTGGATCATCAGGGGGTCTGGGGACTGTGCTCTGAGAGGGGTTGCAGGATGCGTGCCGCATCGTCGCGCAGTTGCGCCGCAATGCCCGTGGCGAGGTCGAGCCGGCGCAGCAGCCACGGCGTGACGTCGTTGTCGAAGGGGTCGGGCAGCGGAACCCGGCCGGCCAGGGTGGTCGCCGGGGCGCTGTCCGGCATCGCGGGGCCTCCGGTCGGTGCCGTGCCGATCATGGCAACGATGCGCTGGGCCGTGCGCGCGAGCGGGCCTTCGATCTCGGCCGGCGTGAGCCGGTCGCGCCGCAGCACCAGCATCGACTTGACCGCGCTCAACTGGGCCAGCAGTTGGTAGCTGTGGGCCTGCAGGTGTTCCAGCGGCTCGAGCGGCGGCTGCACCGCGCGCGGTTCCGACAGCGAGCGCTGCGTGGCCTGCACCAGGGCCGACAGGCTGTCGTAGGCCTCGCGGCGCGCCAGCCGCCATTCGAGTTCGGGGCTGACGCCCACCGAGCGCAACTGGCCCAGCCCCAGCGCGAGCCGCGCATGGCGCGCCTGGGCGCCCAGCACGCGCGCCACCAGGGCCGGGATCTGGCCGCGCTCCCACGACGGCAGCACGTAGCAGAAGGCCCAGGCCAGCGCGGCGCCGATCAGGGTGTCGGCCACGCGTTCGAACAGCGCGAAGGTGGTGCTCATGCCGGTGTTGAGCATGTGGGCCTGGACCAGTCCGAGCACGGTGGCCGCCACCGCGGTGATCAGGTAGCGCCGCACCGCGAAGCCGTGGGCGATCGCCTGCGCCAGCGTCATCCCGGCGAGAAGCGTCAGCGGCGACGGACGCGCCGACAGCAGCGCCACCGCGAAAACGCAGCCCAGCAGCGTGCCGGCCACGCGGCTGTTGCGCCGCTCCAGCGTCTGCGACAGGCTGCCCCGGAGCACGACCACGATGGTCAGCAGGATCCAGTACTCGTGCGAACCCCAGGGCAGCGCAAGCGCAATGCCGTAGCCGGCCGCGATCGCCAGCGCGGCGCGGATGGCGTGGCGCAGCGGCGGCGCGTCCCAGCGCCAGAGCGCGAGAAAGGGCCGCAACGACCATTCGGTCGGGCTCACGAACATCTGCCAGCTGGCCCGCACCACCGCCAGATCGGGCTCGCGGTCGCCACGGGCGAGGGCCGACAGCCGAAGCACCTCGTCGTTGATGTGGCCGATGCGGCTGGCCAGCCCGCGCGCCAGCATGGCCGGCGTCGGGCCGACGTAGCCGCGCGCCGGCACGGCTTCCGGTTCGAGGTGGATGGCTGTGAGCTCGCGGCGGCGGTCGACCACCACGGGGGGCTGGCGTCCCAGCAGCAACGCATCGGCCAGCGCCGTGGTGTCGCCAGCCAGCGCTTCGAGGATGCGCCGCATTTCGACCAGCGCCGCCGCGTGGCCCGGGTGCGCCTTGAGCGCGTCGAGGTCGAGCTCGCTGGCCAGCAGCAGGTCGCGCAGCTCGAGCACCGTCATCAGCATGCCGGCGAGGCGCTGCCGATACGGCGTGCGCGGCGATTCGAGCACGATGTCGCGCGCCGCCTGCAACTGGTCGGCCAGCGCGGCCTGCTGGCCCAGCAACTGGCCGAGCAGGGAGGCCGGCACTTCGCGGATGTCGCCGGAATCGTCGCGCGGCGTGAACTGGCAGGCCTCGGTGCGCATCAGCGCCGCCAGCGAGAGCAGCAGGTCGGCCATCACCTGCACCCGGTAGCGCGCGTTGAGCGCCAGGTTGGCGAGCACCGCGTAGATCACGTAGAGCCCGGCCCCGAGACCGAAATGCAGCGTGCGCTGCACGGCCTCGGCCATGTCGACGGGCTTCGGCGTCGACATCGAGAAGATCATCGAGAACATCACCGCGATCGCGATCGGAATGCCGCGCTTGCCCCAGGCCATCGCGAGGAAGGCCAGGAAGGTGGCGGGCACCAGCACCAGGCCGAGCCGCAGCGGCGCCGCATGCAGCATCTGCACGAGGAAGAACAGCGGCAGCCCGATCAGCGGCGCCGGCAGCATCTGCAGGAACTTGCCGCGGCGCGGCCCGGGCAGATCGGGCGGGGCGGTCACGATGACGCCGACCGAGGCGGCCGTGGCCGCGAGGGTGCCCAGCACCAGGTGCACGCCGCCCGAGATCAGCAGCAGCCCGAACGCCACCGACATGCCGTTGGCGATGTAGTGGCCCAGCGCCACGCGCATCGCGGCGCGGCTGCGGACGGCGGCCGCGCTCGGCGAGTGCATCACTTCGCGGCGGCGTCGCCTTCGGCGGGCGTGGCGGGCGCCTCGCGGCGGATGCGCGTGAGCTTGCGCGGCGCCGCGGGCACGGTGGCCGCGGCGGCAGCTTCGTCGCCGGACGCCGGCTCACGCGTGGCGTCGATGGTGCTGCGGGCGTAGGTGTCGCCCGCGTGGGCCGAGGGATCGACCGCGCGCACGCGGTCGCTGGCGCGCAACTTGTCGTCCAGGCCCGCGAACTTGGAGTACTTGGCCAGGAGCGGCACCAGCTGGCCGTAGATGCGCGGGGCGCCGGCCAGGCATTCGCGCTGGTCGAGGAACTCGGGCTCCCCGGTGAAGTTGCCGATCAGGCCGCCGGCCTCGGTGACGATCAAGGAGCCGGCCGCCACGTCCCAGATGTTGAGGCCGGTCTCGAAGAAGGCGTCCGTGAAGCCGGCCGCCACGTAGGCCAGGTCGAGCGCCGCCGCGCCGGGGCGGCGCAGGCCGGCCGCGCGCGGCATCAGGTCGGCCATGATGGCCAGGTACTGCTTGAAGTTGTCGCCGGTGCGGAACGGGAAGCCGGTCGAGATCAGGCACTCGGACAGCCGGGTTCGCTTGCTCACGCGCAGGCGGCGGTCGTTCATGAAGGCGCCGCGGCCCTTTGTGGCGGTGAAGAGGTCGTTGCGGCTCGGGTCGTAGATGACCGCCTGCTCGATCTTGCCGCGCACCGACAGTGCGATCGAGACGCAGTAGACCGGGAAGCCGTGGATGAAGTTGGTGGTGCCGTCCAGCGGATCGATGATCCAGACGAAATCCGAGTCCTTGGCCCCATGCTGGGAGCCCGATTCCTCGGCCAGGATGCCGTGCCCCGGGTAGGCGGTGAGCAGCGTCTCGATGATCGCGTGCTCGCTCGCATGATCGACTTCGGTCACGAAGTCATTGACCTGCTTCTGCGAAATGCGCACGGCCTCGACGTCGAGCGCGGCGCGATTGATGATGGCGCCGGCGGCGCGGGCGGCCTTGACGGCCACATTGAGCATGGGGTGCAGGTTGGGGGACGACATGAATTGTGTGAAGAACGGAAAAGGGGCGATCGGCTGATGCGCAGGCCCCCTGGAAAGCGGCCCGGCGATGCGGGCGGCGAGAATCGGGGGATTTTACCGGCTCCGCGAAGCCGCTGTCCCGAACCCCTGGCCGAGCCCCCCATGCGAACCCGATTCATCCTGATCCAGACCAGCCATGCCGGCAATGTCGGCGCCGCCGCCCGCGCCATGAAGACCATGGGCTTCGACGACCTGGTGCTGGTGGCGCCACGCTGGGCCAACGTGCTGCGGCGCGAGGAGACCATCCAGCGTGCCAGCGGGGCGCTCGACGTGCTGAACAACGCGCGCATCGTCGAGACGCTGGACGATGCCCTCGATGGTGTCACCCACCTGTGCGCGACCGCGATGATCCCGCGTGACTTCGGCCCCCCGACCCGCACGCCGCGCGAGCACCTGGAGCCGCTGGCCCGGGGGGAGGCGCAGCATGTCGCCTTCCTGTTCGGCTCCGAGCGCTTCGGCATGCGCAACGAGGACGTCTACCGCTGCAACGTCGCGCTCAGCATCCCGACCGATCCGGCCTTCGGTTCGCTGAACCTGGGCGCGGCGATCCAGGTGGTCGCCTACGAATGGCGGCTGGCCCTGGGCGGCTACGGGGTGCGCGACGCCACGCCGCCGCCCCGCGCGGCCGACGCGCAGTCGGTGGCCGGCATGCTCGACCACTGGGAGCGCTCGCTGGTCAAGATCGGCTTTCTCGACCCCGAGGCGCCCAAGAAGCTCATTCCGCGGCTGCAGCAGCTGTTCAACCGGGCGCAGCCGACGCCGGAGGAAATCCACATCCTGCGCGGCATCGCCAAGGCGATGGCGGAGGCGGCGGACGGTGGTCCGAAAACCCCATCCCCTGTGCGCGAAGGGCCGGGGATTTAGACTGCCGACCCCCTATCGATATAACAAGAACCCGCATGTTCTCGCGTCTGCGCTCCGACATCCAGTGCATCCTCGACCGCGACCCGGCGGCCCGCACGCGCTGGGAGGTGTTGACCCTCTATCCCGGCCTGCACGCCGTGGTGCTGCACCGTCTTGCGCACTGGTGCTGGGGGCATGGGCTCAAGTGGGTCGGCCGATTCATCTCCCAATGCTCGCGCTGGTTCACCGGCATCGAGATCCATCCCGGGGCGATCGTCGGCGACCGGGTGTTCTTCGATCACGCCATGGGCGTGGTGGTCGGCGAGACCGCCGAGATCGGCGACGGCTGCACCATCTACCAGGGCGTGACGCTGGGCGGCACCTCGCTCTACAAGGGGGCCAAGCGGCACCCGACGCTGGGCCGCAACGTGGTGGTCGGTGCCGGCGCCAAGGTTCTGGGCGGCTTCACGGTCGGTGACGGCGCCAAGGTCGGCTCGAACGCGGTCGTCACCAAGCCGGTGCCGGCCGGTGCCACGGCGGTCGGCAATCCGGCGCGGATCATCGAGGCCGATTCCGCCGCCCGGCGCGAGGAAACCGCCTCGCGCATGGGTTTTTCGGCCTACGGCGTGACTCAGAACGACGATCCGCTGTCGCTCGCGATGCGCGGCCTGATCGACAACGCCGCCGGCCAGGAGCACCAGATCGCGCTGCTGTGGCAGGCGATCGAGGCGCTGTCGGCGCAGCAGCCCGGCAAGAAGGACTGCGTGCCGGTGGATGCGGCCCGTGACGAATGCTTCGAGGCCGAGCGGTTGACCCAACTGGTCGGCAAGTAGAGGGCCCCCACGCTCCCCCACTTCGTGTGGGTCGCTGCCCCCCGAGGGGGCCGCAGGCCGCCTTGGGGCGGCCCGGCGCCGGCCTGGCTCCCCCCATGCTCGCCAAAGGGGGCAGGGGTGAGGGCGCCCCTTCCTACATCCCCACGTAGTTCGGTCCGCCGCCGCCTTCCGGCGTGACCCAGACGATGTTCTGGGTCGGGTCCTTGATGTCGCAGGTCTTGCAGTGCACGCAGTTCTGCGCGTTGATCTGCAGGCGTTCCTTGCCCTCGCTGTCCGGCACGAACTCGTAGACGCCCGCCGGGCAGTAGCGGCTTTCGGGGCCGGCGTACTCGGGCAGGTTGATCTCGGTCGGCACGGCGGCGTTCTTCAGCGTCAGGTGCGGCGGCTGATTCTCTTCGTGGTTGGTGTTGCTGATGAACACCGAGGAGAGCCGGTCGAAGGTGAGCTTGCCGTCGGGCTTCGGGTAGGCGATCTTCTTGCACGCCGCCGCGGGCTTGAGGCGTTCGTGGTCGGCCTGGTGGCGGTGCACGGTCCAGGGGATGTGGCCGCGCAGCACCAGTTGCTCGATGCCGGTCATGACCGTGCCGACGGCCAGGCCCTTCTTGAACCACTGCTTGAAGTTGCGCGCCTTGTTCAGTTCGGTGTGCAGCCAGCTCTTCTCGAAGGCGGCCGGATAGGCCGAGAGCTCGTCGTGCTGGCGGCCCGACGTCACCGCCTCGTAGGCGGCCTCGGCGGCCAGCATGCCGGTCTTGATCGCGGCATGGCTGCCCTTGATGCGGCTGGCGTTCAGGTAGCCGGCCTCGCAGCCCACCAGCGCGCCGCCCGGGAACACGGTCTTGGGCAGCGACAGGAGGCCGCCCGCGGTGATCGCGCGCGCGCCGTAGCTCAGGCGCTTGGGCGCCTTCAGGCCCTTGTCCTGGCCTTCGAAGTACCAGCGGATGTTGGGATGGGTCTTGAAGCGCTGGAACTCCTCGAACGGGCTCATGTACGGGTTCTGGTAGTCCAGGCCGACCACGTAGCCGATGATCAGCTGGTTGTTCTCCGCGTGGTACAGGAACGAGCCGCCATAGGTGTCCGAAGGCAGCGGCCAGCCGGCCGTGTGGATCGCCAGGCCCGGTTCGTGGCGCGCCGGGTCGATTTCCCACAGCTCCTTGATGCCGATGCCGTAGCTTTGCGGATCCTTGCCGTCGTCGAGCTTGTACTTGGCGATCAGCTGGCGGCCCAGGTGGCCGCGCGCGCCTTCGGCAAAGATCGTGTACTTGGCGTGCAGCTCCATGCCGAGCTGGAAGTTCTCGGTCGGCTCGCCGTCCTTGCCGATGCCGAGGTTGCCGGTGGCGACGCCGCGTACCTTGCCGTCGTCGGTGTAGAGCACCTCCGCGGCCGGGAAGCCGGGGAAGATCTCGACGCCGAGCCCTTCGGCCTGCTGCGCCAGCCAGCGCACCACGTTGCCCAGGCTGACGATGTAGTTGCCTTCGTTGTGGAAGTTCTTCGGCAGCATGAAGTTCGGCGTCCGGGTGGCGCCGGTCTCGGTCATCATGAGGAAGGTGTCGCGCGTGACAGGCTGGTTCAGCGGCGCGCCGAGCTCTTCCCAGTCGGGCAGCAGCTCGTACAAGGCGCGCGGATCCATGATCGCGCCCGAGAGGATGTGGGCGCCGGGCTCCGACCCCTTCTCGAGCACGACCACGGAGATGTCCTTGCCGTGCGAAGCGGCCAGCTGCTTCAGGCGGATCGCGGTCGCGAGGCCGCCCGGGCCGGCGCCGACCACGACCACGTCGTATTCCATGGCTTCGCGGGGGCCGAACTGGGCGAGTATTTCGTCATGCGTCATGTGGGTCTCGTCGATAATGATTTGAAGGTGCGAGGCACCGCGGCGGGCCGGGCCATTTTATGCGTCGCCCGCGTGCGTTCCGGGCCGTCGCTTCGGCGACTCCAACAGGACCTCATTCCATGGCTTACAGCATCGATCTTTCGGGCCGCGTGGCGTTCGTCACCGGCGCATCGAGTGGGCTCGGCGCCCAGTTCGCCAAGACACTCGCCCGGGCCGGTGCCGCGGTGGTACTGGCCAGCCGCAACACCGACCGCCTCAAGGAACTGCGCGCCCGCATCGAAGGCGAGGGCGGCGATGCCCACGTGGTCGAGCTCGACGTCACCGACCTGGGCAGCATCAAGGCCGCGGTGGCGCGCGCCGAGACCGAGGTCGGGCCGATCGACGTGCTGGTCAACAACTCCGGCGTCAGCAACACCCAGCGCCTGAAGGATGTCTCGAGCGAGGACTACGACTTCATCTTCGACACCAACGTCAAGGGCTCCTTCTTCGTCGCCCAGGAGGTCGGCAAGCGGATGCTGGCGCGCGCCAAGGGGGCGGCGCCGGGCACCTACATCGGCGGGCGCATCATCAACATCGCCTCGGTGGCGGCGCTCAAGGTGCTGCCGCAGATCGGCGTCTACTGCATGAGCAAGGCCGCGCTGGTTCAGATGACCAAGGCGATGGCCCTCGAATGGGGCCGCTTCGGCATCAACGTCAACGCCCTGTGCCCGGGCTACATCGCCACCGAACTCAACGAGGAGCACTGGGTGACCGATGGCGGCCAGAAGCTGGTCGGGATGCTGCCGCGCAAGCGTGTCGGCAAGCCCGAGGACCTCGACGGCCTGATCGTGCTGCTGGCCAGCGGACAGAGCCATTTCGTCAACGGTGCCGTGATCGCGGCCGACGACGGATTCGCGCTCTGAGGCCGCAGGCGGTCGCCGGCATCGTGGGGCGTGCACGAAGTGACGGAGCGCCGGGGCCTGGTCAAGCCGGGCGCAGCACGATGCGTGCCTCGAAGCCGGTGGCGGCACCCGAGGGCGGCGAGGCCAGGTCGAGCCGGGCCCCGAGCTTCTCGACGATGGTGCCGACGATCGACAGTCCGAGGCCGTAGCCGGCGCGGTCGGCGCCATGGCGCACATGGCGGTGCTGCAGCGTGCTCAATTGAGCGGCGCTGACGCCGGGGCCGAAGTCGCGCACCGCCAGCGTGCAGGGCGCCATCACTTCGACCACGACGCGGCCATGGCCGTAGCGCAGCGCGTTCTCCACCAGGTTGCGCAGCGCGATCGCCAGCGCGTCGACATCGCCGAGCGCGATCGGCGCCGCGCTGTCCGGCACCTTGAGCGACAGGCGTTCGTTCACGCGCGGGTCCTGCCAGAACTCCTGGGCCACCGTGCCGGCCAGCTGCACCAGGTCGATCGGGGCGCGCGTGAGCGAGGCGCCGGATTCGGCCCGGGACAACTGCAGCAGCTTCTCGGTGCGGTGGCCGAGCGTCTGGAGCGCCTCGAGCGCCGCCTGCACATCGGCGCGCCTGAGATCGTGTTCGAGCGCCGTCTGCAGTCGCAGCCGTGCAGCGGCCAGCGGCGTGCGCAGTTCGTGCGCCGCATTGGCCGCCAGCGCCCGTTCGACGTCCAGCGACTGCGACAGGCGCTCCAGCAGCTGGTTGACGTGGTCGCCCACCGACTGCAGCTCTTTCGGCAGGCCCTGCACCCCGATCGGCCGCAGGTCGGTGCCGCTGCGCTGCTCGATCTCCCCGGCGAGCTGCTGCAGCGCCCGCAACTCGGTGCGCGCCACATTGCGCAGCACCAGCGCCAGCACGGGCAGCACCGCGCCGAGCGGAATGATGAGGCCGAACAGGGTGCGGTTGAGCGCGGTGCGGCGTTCGTCCAGCGGATCGGCGACCTGCATGAACAGTTCGCGCACGGGATGCCGCACGGTGTAGACGCGCCAGGCGTCGGAGTTGGCGAAGCCGGGTGCCAGCGGCACGTCGAAGGCGTTGCCCGGCGCCTCGGCGGAGCGCAGCAGCACGCGTTCATGCAGGTTGACCACCTGGTAGATCACGGCGTCGGTCGGAAACAGCTGCGGCGGGGCGATCAGCGGCCGCCGCGCATCGGGGTTCTCGCGCTGCAGCTTGTCGAGTTCCTGTACCGCCATGTCGAACATGCGGTGCGAGACCTCGATCAGTTCGCTGTCGAAGTTGTGGTTGATCTCGCGGTCGACGTACCAGACGACGCCGAGCACGCACAGGAGCCAGACGCCGCCGACCCAGACGATCAGGGTGCGCGTGAGCCGGCCCGCGAGCGAATCGCGCCGGCCCAGTTGTTCGAAGCCGGTCTGCTGCAGCAGCTTGAGATTCATTCTTCCTCTTCGCCCGGCGTGAACGAGAGCCGGTAGCCCAGCCCGCGCAGGGTCTGGATGTGGTTGCGCCCGAGCTTGCGACGCAGCCGGCTGATGAAGACCTCCAGCGTGTTGCTGTCGGCCTCGTCGCCGAAGCCGTAGAGCGCGTCGGCCAGGTTCTCGCGGGTGTGGATGCGGTCGGGGCGGGTCGCCATCACGCGCAGCAGCGCCCATTCCTTCTGGGTCAGCGTGACCGGGAAGCCGTCCTTGCGCACCAGGTCGCGCGCCAGGTCGATCTCGAGCGTGCCAAGCTGCAGCACCGGGGCGCTGCTGGTGCTGCGCCGGCGCTCGACCGCGCGCAGCCGGGCCAGCAGTTCGGCCGGGTCGTAGGGCTTGATCAGGTAGTCGTCGGCGCCCGCGTCGAGACCGCGGATGCGGTCCGTCACCTGGTCGCGAGCGGTGAGCACGATCACGATCGGACGGTCGCGCAGGGCGCGCACGATGGGCAGCAGCGAGAGGCCGTCGCCGTCACCGAGGTGCAGGTCGAGCAGCACGGCGGCGTACTGCACCGCGGCCAGCGCGGCGCGCGCTTCGGCCAGGCCGGGCGCCACGTCGACCACGAAGGCCTTCGCCTCGAGGTAGCTGCACACCGCGCTTGCCAGGGCGGCATCGTCTTCGACCAGCAAAATGCGCACGGGCTCCGTCCTTTTCAAAAGAAGGAGTCTAGTGCCAGCTTCAGGCTGGGTTCAGCCGCGAAAACTAAGCTCGCGCCGGATGATTCGACCTACCGCCGCGCGTCCGCTCGCCCTGACCCTGATCGCCCTGGCCTTGCTGCTCCTGTGGGATGCGAGTGGCCTCGACCTGGCGCTGGCGAGGCTGGCGGGCACCCCGATGGGCTTTCCGTGGCGCGACCACTGGTTCCTGGTCAAGGTGATGCACGAAGGCGCCAAGTCCCTGAGCTGGGTGCTGGTGATCGCGCTGTTCGCCGCCATCCGGTGGCCCGTCGGCGTGCTGCGCCGACTGAATCCCGGCGAAAGAATCCAGCTTGCTGTCACGGCGCTCCTGTCCGTCCTGCTGATCTCGCTCATCAAGTACTGGAGCAACACCAGCTGTCCCTGGGAGCTCCAGACCTTCGGCGGCGTGGCTCGACACGTGTCGCACTGGGCCTGGGGCACCAGCGACGGCGGGTCGGGCCACTGCTTCCCGGCCGGCCACGCCTCGGCCGCCTTCGCGTACCTGGGCGGGTATTTCGCGTTTCGGCGCTCGTCGCCCGTCGTGGCGCGTATCTGGCTCGCCTGCACGCTGGTTGCCGGGTTGGCGCTCGGCCTGTCGCAGCAGCTTCGCGGCGCCCACTACATGAGCCATACGCTGTGGACGGCATGGGTGTGCTGGGTGGTCGCCTTCGCGATCGATGCGCTGGCGCGTTCGGCCCATTCGCGCCGCGTCTCCCGGCGTGCCAGGCTGGCCGCTCTACCGAAACTGAACGATTCCTGACCAAGTCATTCAGGGAGATTTAAGTCCGGCAGCCTAGTCTCGCCGGATGCTTGGTTCCCCCGCGCAATCCGTCTGTCTCCCTCACGAACACGCCACTGCAGGCTCCTCCACCCCCAGCCCCTCCGGGGCCCCCGCCGCAACCCCCTGGCGGGCCGTCGATGACTGGTTCGCACGCCCCCGGTCGGTGCGCAGGGTCATCGTCTGGCTGAGTCTCTATCTCGCCCTCGTCGCCAACTGGCCGCTGTGGATCGAACTCGCCCGCATCGGCGGTGCTCCGAGCGTCTATCTGACGTCGATCGCATCGATGGCGCTGCTCACGGTGTGCGGCACCGTGGCACTGCTGTCGTTCACGGCCTGGTCGCGCTGGATGAAGCCGATCTGGTTCGGCGTCGTGGTGCTGGCCGCGGTGGCTCAGCACTACATGCTGAGCTATCGCGTGGTGATGGACCCCAGCATGCTGGCCAATGCGGTGCAGACCGATGCCAACGAGGTGCGCGACCTGCTGAGCTGGCGGCTGGTGTTCAACGTGTTCCTGGTCTGCGCGCTGCCGGCCTGGGCGCTGTGGCGCGTGCGCGTGGAGCGGCTGCCGGTTCTCTCGCAGGCCTGGCGCAACGCCGTGCTGCTGCTCGCGGTGGCGGCCATCGCCGCCGGCGGCGCGCTGGCGATGAACCGGCAGTTGGCGCCGCTGATGCGCAACAACGCTCACCTGCGCTACATGATGAACCCGCTGGCCAGCCTCTACTCGGCGGCCACGGTCGCGGTCAGGCCGATGTTCCAGCGCAGCCGCCAATTGATCCCGGTGGCCGGCGGCACCGCGCTGGGTTCGAGCTACGCGGGCCAGGTGAAGCCGCCGCTGTTCGTGCTGGTGGTGGGCGAAACGGCGCGGGCGGACCACTTCGGGCTCAACGGCTATGCGCGCGACACCACGCCGGAACTCGCGGCGCGGCAGGTGCTGAGCTACCGCGACGTGCGCTCCTGCGGCACCAATACGCTGGCGTCCGTGCCCTGCATGTTCTCGCCGCTGGGCAAGCAGGCCTTCGAGGCCCGCAAGGACGACCACGAGAACCTGATGGATGTGCTGCAGGCCTCCGGCCTGGCCGTGTTCTGGCTCGACAACCAGGCCGGCGGCTGCAAGGGCGTGTGCGACCGCATCCCCCATGCGTCGGCCTTCGATCCTCTGGGCGCAGGCGTCAAGAGCGCGCTGTGCGATGGCGACGAATGCCTCGACGACGTGATGCTCAAGGGCCTGGACGAACGTCTGGCTGTGCTGCCCGCCGAGCGCCGCGCCAGGGGCGTGGTGCTCGTGATGCACCAGATGGGGAGCCATGGCCCCTCGTACTTCAAGCGTTCGTCGCCCGATGCGAAGCGCTTCCTGCCCGAGTGCAAGAGCAACGCGCTGGCCGAATGCAGCCACTTCGAGTTGCTGAACGGCTACGACAACTCGATCGCCTACACCGACCGCTTCCTCGGCAAGACCATCGACTGGCTCAAGGGTCAGTCCGGGCAGTTCGATCCCGCGCTGCTCTACCTGAGCGACCACGGCGAATCGCTGGGCGAGTACGGCCTGTTCCTGCACGGCGTGCCCTATGGCTTCGCCCCCGAGGTGCAGAAGCACGTGCCGATGGTGACCTGGTTCAGCGAAGGCATGAAAGCGCGGCGCCACTTGTCGAGCGCCTGCATGGCATCGGGCCTGGACACGCCGCTCACGCACGACAACCTCTATCACACGGTGCTGGGCGTGATGGATGTGGCGACGCCCACCTACCAGCCCGCACTCGACGCCCTGGCGTCCTGCCGCGGGCGCGACGCGGTCGCTACTTCTTCTCGCGCGGCAGCCGCCCCATCAGGAAGAACTCCGGGTTAGGCTGCATGCCGCTGAAGCTCGCCAACCGGTTCGAGAGACCGAAGAAGGCGGTGATGGCGGCGATGTCCCAGATGTCCTCGTCGTCGAAGCCGTGGGCATGCAGCGGCGCGAAGTCATGCTCGTCGATCTCGTGCGATCGCTCGCAGACCTTCATCGCGAACTCGAGCATCGCACGCTGGCGCGGCGTGATGTCCGCGCGGCGCCAGTTGACGGCCACCTGGTCGGCCACCAGCGGCTTCTTCTCGTAGATGCGCAGCAGCGCGCCGTGCGCCACCACGCAATAGAGGCACCGGTTCACCGCGCTGGTGGCGGTGACGATCATCTCGCGGTCGCCCTTCGTGAGCGAGCCTTCTTCCTTCAGCATCAGGGCGTCGTGGTAGGCGAAGAAGGCCCGCCACTCGGCCGGTCGGCGCGCGAGGCCGAGGAACACGTTGGGCACGAAGCCGGCCTTCTCCTGGACCTGAAGCACCGCGGCGCGGATGTCGTCGGGCAGGTCCTTGAGTTCGGCCAGGGGATAGCGATCGGTCATGAGGTCTCCTTGTTCCCTTGTTTCTGGGGGCTCGGCCCGATCATAGGGAGTGGGGAAGATGGAGTTCGCTGTCGTCCTTCAACCCGACCCCTGTCAAGCCGCGGCGCAGCGCCTCGCGCAGCAGCCATCCGAGCTTGAAGGCGGCCGTCGCGTAGGCGAGCCCTTCGGGCCGCACATTCGAGATGCAGTTGCGCTCGGCGTCGTGGCGGCCGCGCCGCGGCGCATGGGTGACGTAGATCCCCAGGCTGTCGGGCGAACTCAGGCCCGGGCGTTCGCCGATCAGCATGATCGACAGCCGCGCGCCGAAGGCCTCGCCGACTTCGTCCGCCAGGGCGACGCGCGCCTGGGTGGCGATCACCACCGGCGCCAGCGACAGGTCGGTGGGCAGATGTTCTCGCAGGGCCGCCAGCAGCGGCACGGCATGGCGAGCCACCGCCAGCGAGGACAGGCCGTCGCCGATGACGATGCACAGGTCGACGGGCGAGCCGGCATCGGCACGCAGCCGCTGCGCGTCTTCGGCATCGAGTTGCCGGCCCAGGTCGGGGCGCCGCAGATAGGCGGTGCGGTCGGGCGCTTGGCTGCGCACGTGAGCGACCTTCCAGCCGCCGTCGCGCAGCGCGGACTCGAGTGCCGGGACATCGAGTGCCGCATGGATCGCATCGCGCGCCATCGCATGCGCCCAGCCGAAGCGCAGCACCTCGTCGGTCGGCATGCCCGTGCCGGCACGGCCCAGCGCAAGCCGCGCCGGCGTGGCGCTGCGCCAGTCGCCCCAGGGGCTGGAGGTGACGATGTCCTTCATCGGGTCAATGCCGTCAAGGCGCCCATGTCCGCCAGCAGGCGGTTGGCCGCTGGCGGATGCAGCCGGCCGGCGCCGTCGCTGATCTGCATGCGCTGCAGCCAGGCCTCGAACTCGGGCGCACGCTTCAGGCCCAGCGTCTCGCGCAGGAACAGTGCGTCGTGGAAGGAGGTGCTCTGGTAGTTGAGCATCACGTCGTCGGCGCCGGGCACGCCCATGATGAAGTTGATGCCGGCGGTGCCGAGCAGCACCAGCAGCGTGTCCATGTCGTCCTGGTCGGCCTCGGCATGGTTGGTGTAGCAGATGTCGCAGCCGATCGGCAGCCCCAGCAGCTTGCCGCAGAAGTGGTCCTCGAGGCCGGCGCGGATGATCTGCTTGCCGTCGTAGAGGTACTCGGGCCCGATGAAGCCGACCACGGTGTTGATCAGGAGCGGCTGGTAGCGCCGCGCGAGCGCGTAGGCGCGTGCCTCGCAGGTCTGCTGGTCGACGCCGAAGTTGGCGTCGGCCGACAGCGCGCTGCCCTGGCCGGTCTCGAAGTACATCAGGTTGCGGCCCACCGTGCCGCGGTTCAGCGACTGTGCCGCGGCGTGGGCCTCGTCGAGCAGCTCGGGCGTGACGCCGAAGGAGAGGTTGGTCTTCTCGCTGCCGCCGATGGACTGGAACACCAGGTCGATCGGCGCTCCCGAATCGGCCAGCTTCAGCGTGTTGGTGACATGGGTCAGCACGCAGCTCTGCGTCGGGATCTCGAAGCGCTGGATCACCTCGTCGAGCAGGCGCAGCAGGTCGCCCAGCACCGGCATGCTGTCGGAAGCCGGGTTGAGCCCGATCACGGCATCGCCCGCGCCCATCAGCAAGCCGTCGAGCGTGGAGGCCGCGACGCCGCGCAGGTCGTCGGTCGGGTGGTTGGGTTGCAGCCGCACCGAGAGATGCCCCGGCAGGCCGATGGTGTCGCGGAAGCGCGTGACCACGCTGCACCTGCGCGCGACCGCGACCAGGTCCTGGTTGCGCATCAGCTTCGAGACGGCGGCCGCCATCTCGGGCGTGAGGCCGGGCGCCAGAGCGCTCAGCGCGGCAGTGCTCGCCTGCTCCGACAGGAGCCAGTTGCGGAAGTCGCCGACCGTGAGGTGCGACACGGGCGCGAAGGCCTGCGCATCGTGGCCGTCGATGATCAGGCGCGTGATGTTGTCCGACTCGTAGGGGATCAGTGCCTCGGTCAGGAATCGCTTGAGCGGGGTCTCGGCCAGCACGTGGCGGGCCGCCATGCGCTGCTGCGCGGTGGCCGCACCGATCCCGGCCAGGTAGTCGCCCGAGCGCGCCGGGCTGGCCATGGCCATGACCTGCTTGAGGTCGTCGAATTCGAAGACCAGGGAATCAATCGTGGTGCGATAGCGCATCGTGGAGGAAGGGGTAGGAAAGGGCGGTGGCAACGAGGTGCAAGCGACGCCGCGCCGCGGCAATAATGAACCCGTTCTTCCATTCAACCAAGGGTTTGCCGTGCGATCAGTTCTTTGTGCCGCCGTTGTTTCGTTGTTCGTCCTGCCGAGCGCCTTCGCGCAGTCCGCGTCGGTCACCAAGCCGAGCGGCCTGATTTTCCAGTCGCTGACCGACGGCAAGGGCGCCTCGCCGGCCGCCACCGACGTGGTCAAGGTGCACTACCGCGGCACCTTCCCCGATGGCAAGGAGTTCGACAGCTCCTACAAGCGCGGCGAGCCGACCGAATTTCCGCTCAACGGCGTGATTCCGTGCTGGACCGAGGGCGTCCAGCTGATGAAGCCGGGCGGCAAGGCCAAGCTCACATGCCCGCCCGCGATCGCCTACGGCACGCGCGGCGCCGGCGGCGTGATCCCCCCGAACGCCACCCTCAACTTCGAGATCGAACTGATCTCGGTGAAAGCCAAATAAGGGCCTTCTTTCCAGGAATACCGCGGAACCGGCTTGGCCGGGCCGCTGGTATTGCCCCCGGTAGGGGGTGGGCGGGCTACACGAAGTGAGCCCAACCTGGGGGCGAGCAACAGTCAGAAAGGTTGGAACTGGTAGAGCCAGGTTTCTGACAGGGTCTGGTTGCCGTTCTTCAGGAAGAGCCGCATGTCGACCGGTTCGTTGCCTTCGGCCGTGAAGTCGAATTGCGCGCGCCAGTGGCCCGGCACGCCGTTCGGCACGGCTTCCGCGAAGATGTAGGAAAACTTGCCGCGCGAGGCGGTGAGCACCAGCTCGGGCTTGACGCCGAAGGGCAGCGACTCCAGCGGCTTGCCGATGAACTCGACCATGAACTTGCGCACGCCCGGCGGCCGCGGCTGGCCGGGCTGGCCGCCGCGCCCGAGGCGGGTGGCGACGCAGCGCGCGAGCGGCGACGGGAAGGGCTCCTCCGCGGTCCAGTAGAGCCGGTACTTGAGCGTCACGCTCGAGCCCGCCGTGGCCGGCGCCTTGGGCACCCAGCAGGCGAGCACGTTGTCGTGGATCTCGTCGTCGGTCGGGATTTCGATCAACTGCACCGAGCCCTCGCCCCAGGCGCCGAGCGGCTCGACCCACAGGCTGGGCCGCTTCTCGTAGTAGACGCCGTCCTGGTAGTGGTCGAAGCCGCGGTCGCGCTGCAGCAGGCCGAAGCCCTTCGGGTTGTTGTCGCTGAAGGACGAGGCGCGGGTCTGGGTCGGGTTGTTGAGCGGCCGCCAGATGCGCTCGCCGGCGCCGTTCCACATCGCCAGGCCGTCCGAATCGTGCACTTCCGGCCGCCAGTCGATGCCGGTCGGCTTCACGGTCTCGGAGTACCAGTACATCGAGGTCAGCGGCGCGAGCCCGAAGCGGCCGACGTCGCGGCGCAGGAACAGGCGGCATTCGATGTCCATCAGCACGCCCTTGCCGCGCTGCAGGACGAACTTGTAGGCGCCGGTGATGCTGGGCCCCTCGAGCAGCGCATAGATCGTCATGGCATCCGAGCCCTGGGCCGGGGGCTCGAAGTAGAAGCGCGTGAAGGTCGGGAACTCCTCCGGCCGGTCGGGCATCGCGGCGTCCAGCGCGATGCCGCGCGCCGACAGGCCGTACTGGTAGAGCTCGCCGATGGCCCGAAAGTACGAAGCGCCGAGGAAGGCCGCCCAGTCGTTCTTCTGCCAGGGCAGCCTGGCCTGGTCGCCGAGGCGGCTTTCCTGCAGCCGGAAGCCCGCGAAGCCGGCGCCGTCGGGCAGCTTCTTGGCCGGGCTGTCGTCGGGCATCGTGAAGTAGGCCGGGTCGTAGAGGATCTCGCGCGCGAAGCCGTCGCCGCTCGCGTTCTCGAGCACGTACATGTGGACCGGCACCTGGAAATAGCGCCCCAGGTGGAAGAAGGTCACCGGGAACGGGCCCGGGCCGTCCCGGAACAGGGCGTGGTCGGTGTTGAACCGGATCTTGCCGTGGGCGTCGTAGTCGATCCGCTCCAGCACGTCGGCCGGCAGCGAGGTGTCGCCGACGAAGGGCGCGGCGCCCAGCGACTTCGCCCGGGCGACCAGGCGTTCGAAGGAGAAAGGGCTCGGCTGGCTGAGCTTGAGGCCGTTGGCCGCGAGGGCTTCGGCAGGCAGTCCGAGGGCGGCGAGCGCGAGCGAGGCGCCACCGGCGGTGAGGAGTGAGCGACGGTCGATCATGTGGGCCAAATGGTAACGAGGCGCGGGCCCGCAGCCCGTAGGCCGGGGCCCTGAAACAAAATCCAGGTCCGGTGGTGCAGGCGTCGTCCTACATGCGAATTCGAAAGCAAGACACGGAGTGCGTTGTCTTTCGTCGTTCCCTACAGTGAACGCATCGATTCACGGCAACACCACGAGGACGCAGATGAACATGAGCAACACCAATGAAATGCGGGCGCTCGCCACGGCGAGCGATCCGCGCTGGGCGGCGGTCGCCGCACGCGATCCGGCGGCGGACGGCCGCTTCGTCTATTCGGTCCGGACCACCGGCGTGTACTGCCGGCCGTCCTGCGCGGCGCGGCCGGCCCGCCCCGAGAACGTGGACTTCCATGCCACCGCGGCCGAGGCCGAGCGTGCCGGGTTCAGGCCCTGCATGCGCTGCAAGCCCGACCAGCCGGCACGCGCCGAGCGCGAGGCGGCGCGTATCGCCGAGCTGTGCCGTTTCATCGAAGACGCGGAGCCGGCGCCCACCCTGGACACGCTCGCCGAGCGTGCCGGTCTCAGCAGTTCGCACCTGCACCGCCTCTTCAAGGAGGTCACGGGGCTCACGCCGAAGGCCTATGCGGCCGCGCATCGCGCCCGCCGCGTGCGCGAGGAACTGGGCCGCAGCGACACGGTGACGAGCGCGATCTACAACGCCGGCTACAACTCCAACGGGCGCTTCTACGAGAACGCCGACGGGATGCTGGGCATGACGCCCACCGCCTGGCGCGACGGCGGGGCCGACACCGAGATCCGCTTCGCCATCGGCGAGTGCGCGCTCGGCGCGATCCTGGTCGCCCAGAGCGCGCGCGGTGTCTGCGCGATCGCGCTGGGGGACGATCCCGACGCCCTGGCGCGCGATCTGCAGGACCGCTTCCCGAAGGCCCGCCTGATCGGGGGCGAAGCCGGCTTCGAAGCGCTGGTGGCCCGGGTGGTCGGCTTCGTCGAGGCGCCGGGCCTCGGGCTCGATCTGCCGCTGGACCTGCGCGGCACGGCCTTTCAGTTGCGCGTCTGGCAGGCGCTGCGCGAGATCCCCGCCGGGACGACCGCCAGCTACAGCGAGATCGCCGAGCGCATCGGCGCGCCGCAGGCGGTGCGCGCCGTGGCGCAGGCCTGTGGCGCCAATGCGCTGGCGGTGGCCATCCCCTGCCATCGCGTGGTGCGCAGCGACGGCAGCCTCTCGGGCTACCGCTGGGGCGTCGAGCGCAAGGGGGCGCTGCTGCGGCGGGAGGCGGAGCATGAGCGCCGCTCGCACCGCAGCACGGAGCTTGGCCAATGAGCGCACGTGAGGTGAGCACGGTCGATTGGGCGGCGGTGGGCGTCGATCTCGACGAGCAGGGCAGTGCCCTGATCCCGGGACTGTTGACGCCGGATCGATGCGCAGCGATGGCCGCGCTCTACGCCGAGCAAGCGCCGTTCCGCAGCCGCGTCGTGATGGAGCGGCATGGCTTCGGGCGCGGCGAGTACAAGTATTTCGACTATCCCTTGCCGGGCCTGGTCGCGGGGCTGCGCGAAACGGTCTATGCGCAGCTCGCGCCGATCGCCAACCGCTGGAACCAGGCGATGGGCCTCGACGTGAGCTATCCGCCGCAGCACGCCGAGTTCATCGCGCGCTGCCAAGCGGCCGGGCAATCGCGGCCGACGCCGCTGCTGCTGCAGTACGGGCCGGAGGACTACAACTGCCTGCACCAGGACCTTTATGGAGAGCAGGTCTTTCCGCTGCAACTGGTGGTCCTCCTGTCCGAGCCGGGCCGCGATTTCACGGGCGGAGAATTCGTCATGACCGAGCAGCGGCCGCGCATGCAGTCGCGGCCGATGGTGCTGCCGCTGCGCCAGGGCGACGCGGCGGTGATCGCGGTGCACCAGCGGCCGGTGCAGGGCACGCGCGGCGTCTACCGGGTGAACCTGCGGCATGGCGTGAGCCGTGTGCGCTCCGGCAGGCGGCATACGCTGGGCATCATCTTTCATGACGCGGCCTGAACCATGACCCTGGACCTGTTCGAACCCGATGCGCCGACGCTGGAGCCACTGGAGCCCGGTGCGATGGTGCTGCGGCGCTTCGCGTGCCGGCACGAGACGGCCCTGCTGGCCGCCGTGCAGGGCGTGATCGAGCAGGCACCGCTGCGCTGCCTGGAGACGCCGGGCGGCTTCCGGATGTCGGTGGCGATGACCAACTGCGGGGCGCTGGGCTGGGTCAGCGATCGCACGGGCTACCGCTATGACGCCATCGACCCTGACAGCGGCCGGCCGTGGCCGCGGATGCCCGAGGCGTTCTCGCTGCTGGCCGCCGAGGCCGCGGCCTCGGCCGGCTTCGAGGGATTCGCGCCCGATGCCTGCCTGGTCAATCGCTACGCGCCCGGCACCCGGCTGTCGCTGCACCAGGACCGCAACGAGCGCGACTTCGGCCAGCCGATCGTCTCGGTGTCGCTGGGCCTGCCCGCGGTGTTCCTGTTCGGCGGGGCGAAGCGGGACGACAAGGCGCGCCGCGTGCCGCTGGTCCATGGCGACGTGGTGGTCTGGGGCGGGCCGGCCCGATTGCGTTTCCACGGCGTGCTCCCCGTCAAGGAGGGCGAGCATCCGCTGCTCGGCGGCTGCCGGATCAATCTGACGTTTCGGCGCGCGGGCTGATCGGGCTGCGGGGCGTGAGCCTGCGCGTCTCGCCGATCGCCGTCACGAAGAAGGCCTCCTCCGGCAGGCCCTGGACGCCGCGCAGTTCCGCCAGCTTGCGCGGCGGTTCGTCCAGCGCCTCGTCGGTCAGCTGGAAGACCCCCCAGTGGATGCCGAGCGAGCGCTTGGCGCCGACGTCGGCATGGATGCGCAGCGCTTCCTCCACGTCCACATGCTGGTTGCGCATGAACCAGCGCGGCGCGTAGGCGCCGATCGGGATCAGCGCGAGGTCGAAGCCGCCGCCGCGTTCGGGCGTCTGCAAGTCCTCGAAGTGCGCGCGGATGTCGCTGAAATCGCGCGAGTAGCCGGTGTCGCCGGTGAAGAGCAGGTGGCAGTCCGGCGCCAGCACCGCGAAACCGCCCCACAGCGTGGCCATGGCATCGCCGGGGCTGCGCGAGGACCAGTGCTGGGCGGGAACGAGCGCCACCTCGACCGCGCCCCGGGGGCCGGCCACCCGATGGCGATCCCACCAGTCCAGCTCGACCGCGTGCGCGACGCCGCGCGCCGCCAGCCAGGGCTTGAGGCCCAGCGGCACCACGAACAGCGGCGAGCCGCCGGGCTGGCCGGCCAGCGCCGCCACCGAGGCGGCATCGAGATGGTCGTAGTGGTTGTGCGACACCAGCACCAGGTCCACATGCGGCAGTTCGGCCAGCGAGAGCCCCGGGGCCGCATGGCGCTTCGGGCCGACCAGCGGCAGCGGCGAGGCGCGCGGCGAGAACATCGGATCGGTCAGCAGCGTGAGCCCGCCCATCTGCACCATCGCGGTGGCGTGGCCGATCCAGGTGACGGCCGGTTCCATCGCCGCGCCGGCGCGCGCGTTGGCGTTCAGCCAGGCCAGCTCGGGCGCGACCCTCGGCGTCGGGGCCAGCGGTGGCGGCGGCAGCTGCTGGCGCGCGGCCTCGCGGCGCCAGCGCAACAGCTCGGACAGGCTCTTGGGCTGGAAGTCGAGGTAGTTGTTCTGGAAGCCGCGCGGGCGGTGATGGGGCTTGCCGGGGTCGTGGTAGGGGTTCATCGGGTGCGTGCGGACTCTATCCGGCGATCAGTTTCTGCACCAGTTCGGCCGTGGTTGCCGCCGCGTACTTGCGCATCAGGCGGGCGCGGTGGATCTCGACCGTGCGGTGGCTGATGGCCAGCGCCCGCCCGATCTCCTTCGAGGTCAGCCCCTTCATCACCTGGGCCGCGACCTCGCGCTCGCGCGGCGTCAGGTCGGCCTTGGCCGCCCGGCGCGAGCCCAGGTCCTCGAACACCCAGATGCCGGCCTCGTGCGGCGCCTCGCGGTTGAGCGCCTGGCCGCTCACGTGGCACCAGAAGGTCTCGCCCGCGAAGGCGCCGTGCAGGTCGCCCAGCCGTTTCATCATCCGGTTGTCGGCGTAGCGGCCGCTGGCGTTCAGGATCGGCTCCATGCGCTTGCCGATGCGCTCGAATTCGGCGACGCTCGGGTACAGGACACGAAACGACTGGCCGACCAGCGCCCCGCGCGTGGCACCGAACATCTCGCACAGGCGCGTGTTGCAGTCGACGATGATGCGATGCCGCGACAGCACCATGCCCACCGGCGCCTGCTCGAAGGCGAGCCGGTAGTCGATGGCGGCGAGGGGCGCGTCGGGGGTGTCCATTACGAAATACTACGTATGCCAGTACGTAGTATCGTCTCTGCTCGGATTTCAACCATCACCCAGCGAGGAATCATGGCGAACAAGATCTATCCTTCCGCCGACGCGGCGCTCAAGGGCGTCGTGGCCGACGGCCAGACCCTCGCCGTCGGCGGCTTCGGCCTCTGCGGCATTCCCGAGGCGCTGATCGACGCGCTGCACGATTCGGGCGTCAAGAACCTGACCTGCATCTCGAACAACGCCGGCGTCGACGGCTTCGGTCTCGGCAGGCTGCTCGGCACGCGCCAGATCAAGAAGATGGTCGCGAGCTACGTGGGCGAGAACAAGGAGTTCGAGCGCCAGTACCTGGCGGGCGAACTCGAACTCGAATTCACGCCGCAGGGCACGCTGGCCGAGAAGCTGCGCGCCGGCGGTGCCGGCATCCCGGCCTTCTTCACCAAGACCGGCGTCGGCACCCAGGTCGCCGAGGGCAAGGAGCTGCGCGAGTTCGACGGCGAGACCTACGTGATGGAGCGCTCGCTGGTGCCCGACGTGGCGCTGGTCAAGGCCGACGTGGCCGACAAGTCCGGCAACCTGCGTTTCCGGCTGACGGCCCGCAACTTCAATCCGGCCGCTGCGATGGCCGGCAAGATCTGCATCGTCGAAGTCGAGAAGATCGTCGAGGTCGGCGAACTCGCGCCCGACGACATCCACCTGCCGGGCATCTACGTGCACCGCATCGTGCTCAACGCCACGCCCGAGAAGCGAATCGAGAAGCGCACCGTGAGCGCCGAGGCGCCGGTCGACGCGGTCGCCGCCAAGGTCCAGGCGCAGGCCGCGATCGCGCAGGCCGCCGTGGGCAGCGAAGTGCCCGCCCCCATCCAGAACAACGTCAAAGGAGCCTGAGATGCCCTGGACCCAGGACCAGATGGCCGCGCGCGCGGCCCAAGAACTCGAAGACGGCTTCTACGTCAATCTCGGCATCGGCATTCCGACCTTGGTCGCCAACTTCGTCGGCGACAAGGAAGTCTGGCTGCAGAGCGAGAACGGCATGCTGGGCATCGGCCCGTTCCCGACCGAGGACCAGGTCGACGCCGACCTGATCAACGCCGGCAAGCAGACCGTGACGACCCTGCCGGGCTCGGCCATCTTCGGCAGCCACGACAGCTTCGCGATGATCCGCGGCGGCAAGATCAACCTGTCGATCCTCGGCGCCATGCAGGTCAGCAGCAAGGGCGATCTCGCCAACTGGATGATCCCGGGCAAGATGGTCAAGGGGATGGGCGGCGCGATGGACCTGGTGGCCGGCGTCAAGCGCGTGATCATCCTGATGGAGCACGTCGCGAAGAAGAAGGACGGCACCGAGGACCTCAAGATCCTCGAGCAGTGCACGCTGCCGCTCACCGGCGTGGGCGTGGTCGACCGCATCATCACCGACCTGGCCGTGATGGACGTGGTGCCCGCAGGCCTCAAGGTCATCGAGCTGGCGCCCGGCGTGAGCTTCGAGACGCTGCAGTCCAAGACCGGCGCCAAGCTGATCCGGTGACGGCACGCGCGACGTAGCGCACCAAGGGCAGGGCCGTGCGAACGTGCCCTGCCTTTTTCATTTGGGAGTGCATGACATGGATGCGACCGAAGCATTGAAGGCCCTCTGGCAGGCCGCGGGGCTGCCGCCCGAGGCCTTGGCATTTGCACAGCTCACGGGGGCCGACCCGGTGCTGCCGTCGTCCTTCGCGGTCGGTGCGGCGGCGCAGAGCACCATTGCCGCCGCCGCGCTGGCCGCCTGCGAGCTGGGCCATGCGCGGGGCGCGCCGCGCCAGCAGGTCGGCGTCGAGATGCGGCATGCGGCGCTCGAGTGCACCGGCTGGTTCAGCATCGACGGGCGGGTGCCGGACCTGTGGGATCCGTTTTCGGGCCTCTACCGCGCGGCGGACGGATGGGTGAGGATCCACGCCAATTTCGCCCACCACCGGGAAGGTGCGCTGCGGCTGCTGGGGCTGGACCCGAAGCTCGCGCAGCGCGCCGATGCCGAGGCCGCGATGCGGGCCTGGAAGTCGCGCGACTTCGAGGATGCGGCCGCCGCCCACGGCCTGGTCGCCACGGCGCTGCGGCGTTTCGACGAATGGGATGCGACGCCCCAGGGCAGGGCGCTGCAGGCGCAACCCCTGTTCACGATCGAGCGGATCGGCGACGCGCCGCCGCTCGCGCTGCCGCCTCTCGCCGAAGGCGCGCGGCCGCTGTCCGGCGTGCGCGTGCTCGACCTCACGCGCATCCTCGCCGGCCCCGTGGGCGGGAAGGCGCTCGCGGCCTATGGTGCGGACGTGTTGCTGGTCAATTCGCCGCACCTGCCCAATATCGAGGCGATCGCCGACACCAGCCGCGGCAAGCTGTCGGCGCAGATCGACCTGCGGACCGAGTCCGGGAAAGAGGTGCTGGCCGGGCTGATTGCGCAAGCGCACGTGTTCGTCCAGGGCTACCGGCCCGGCGGCATCGCGGCGCTGGGCTTCGGTCCCGCCCAGGCGGCCCGCATGCGACCGGGCATCGTCCACGTCTCGCTGTCGGCCTATGGAACGATCGGCCCCTGGGCCCAGCGCCGCGGCTTCGATTCGCTGGTGCAGACCGCGATGGGCTTCAACCGGGCCGAGGGCGAAGCGGCCGGCGACGGCAAGCCCCGGGCGTTGCCGATGCAGATCCTCGACGAGGCGACCGGCTACCTGATCGCGATGGGCGCGGCGGCCGCGCTGTGGCGCCAGCGGCGCGAGGGCGGCAGTTGGCAGGTGCAGGTCTCGCTGGCGCAGACCGGGCAATGGCTGCGCGGGCTGGGCCGGGTGGAGGCCGGCCTGAAGATCGCGCCGCCCGACCGGACGCCGTACCTCGAGACCTCGGCCTCGGGTTTCGGCGCGCTGTGCGCCCTGCGGCACAGCGCGCAGCTGTCGCGCACGCCGGCAGGATGGACGCGGCCCTCGGTGCCGCCGGGGAGCGATCCGCCCGTGTGGCCCCCATCGGACGGGGGAAAGCCGTTGATTTGACGCGCAATGGCTGCGGATATACATTTGAGTTTTGTATATCCTTCGTGAGGCCGATGATGCAAGTCTCGAAGTGGGGAAACAGCCTGGCGATTCGATTGCCGGCCGCACTGGTCAAGGATCTGGATCTGGCCGATGGCGATGATGTGCAGCTGAGCGTGCGCGGTCCGCGCGAGTTCGCCTTGAGCAAGAAGCCGTCGAGGGACCAGATCCTTGCGGCGCTGCGGGACTTCCGCGGCCGGCTGCCATCCGATTTCAGGTTCGATCGAAACGACGCCAATGACCGCTGACCGGTTCGCGGACACCAACGTCGTGCTGTACCTCATGTCGCAGGATGCGGAAAAGGCCGATCGAGCAGAGCAGGTGCTGGCGCAAGGCGCGGTCGTGAGCGTCCAGGTCTTCAACGAGTTCACGAGCGTGGCCCGGCGCAAGCTGGGAATGGCGTGGAGCGACATCGGGGACTTTCTGGAGATGCTTCGTGCGCTCTGCCGCGTCGAAGCGATCACAATCGAAACCCACGACCTCGGCCGGCAAGTCGCCGAGCGGTATCAGCTGTCGGTGTATGACGCCATGATCGCGGCCTCCGCTTTGATCGCCGGCTGCGACACGCTGTATTCGGAAGACATGCATGCCGGACTTTGCATCGACGGCCGGTTGACCGTCGTGAATCCGTTCGACGGCGGGTCACATTTCACGGCGAGCCGTCAGTAGATCGCCGCAGACCAACTCAAAAGGAATTTCAGACATGGGCGCGCAATGGAAAGCCAAGCACAAGGACCTGGCGGCCAACGCCAAGGGCAGGCTGTTCGGCAAGCTGGCCAAGGAAATCATGATCGCCGCTCGCAGCGGCGCCGACCCGGCGTCGAACGCGCGCCTGCGACTGGTGGTCGAGCAGGCCCGCAAGGTCTCGATGCCCAAGGACACCCTGGAACGGGCCATCAAGAAAGGCGCCGGCCTCACGGGCGAGGCGGTGCATTTCGAGCACGTGATCTATGAGGGCTTCGCGCCGCACCGGGTGCCCGTGATGGTCGAATGCCTGACCGACAACGTGAACCGCACCGCCCCGGAGATGCGGGTGCTGTTCCGCAAGGGGCAACTGGGCGCCTCCGGCTCGGTGGCCTGGGATTTCGACCATTTGGGCATGATCGAAGGCGAGGCGACGGTGGCCGGTGCCGATCCCGAACTGGCCGCCATCGAGGCGGGCGCCCAGGACTTCGAACGCGGCGAGGAAGCCGGCACGGCGACCTTCCTGACCGACCCCGCCGACCTCGACCTGGTGAGCCGCGCGCTGCCGGCCCAGGGTTTCCAGGTCGTGTCCGCGAAGCTGGGATACAAGCCCAAGAACCCGATCGATCCTGCGAGCCTGAGCGCAGCACAACTGGAGGAAGTCGAGGCCTTCCTGGCGGCCATCGATGCGAACGACGACGTGCAGAACGTGTATGCGGGCCTGGCGGGCTAGTTCTATCGCGTGAACGAGGGCACTGTTGCCGGAAGTGCGGGAGCGCGCCAGACGTATTCGTCGCGCAGGATGTTCCGGCTCGGTTCGTTGCCGGTCCAGCGGATGTCGAGCAGGTCCGCGACCACCCAGCCGGTCCAGTCCGAGCGAAAGGGCTGTGCGGCGATGCCCGGTCGCGGGTGCGGGGGCTGGCGATTGCGCCAGATGATCGTCGGGATGCGATAGCCCGACGCGGTCGACGGGCTGTGGCCGGCACGGTCGCTCCCATGGCCGACTTCCTGGCCGTGGTCGGACAAGTACATCCACGCCCGGTATTCCGCCTTGTCCTGGACGGCCCGTGTCATCTGAAGCAGTTCGGACACCACGAAGTCGTGATACAGCAGCGCGGCGTCGTACTCCTGCCGGAAGCGGCGTACCCAGGCGGAGCGGCCATCCTTCGCCAGCTTCGTTTCGACGGCGTCGATGTCGTCATCGAAGGGATTGGCGCCGCTCGGAAACCTCAGGCGATAGTGAGGATGGGCGCCCATGAGGTGCACCACGATCAGCTTGCGCGAGGCCGAATCCTGCAGGGCCTCCTGGACGCCATCCAGGATTTCTCCGTCGAGCGAGGCGCTGGCCCTTCCGGGCGTGCGGTTGACCATGTCCACCACGTCGGCGAGCCGCGCATGGGTCTGCTCGATCGCGACATCGTCGTGGTTGCTGATCCACCAGGTCTTGTAGCCGGCGGCCCGTGCCAGCGCCAGGACATGGGGCGGGCTCTCGGCCTCGGGCCGGCCGAAGCTGAACATGTTCCTGAGGGCGGGCAACGTGCTCGCGTCGACCGACCAGGCGTTGCCCAGCACCAGCATCTCGTCGTTCAGCTGCGCCTGGTGGTCCAGCAGGCGCGGGGTCGTCGCCCTGCCGTAGCCGTAGAGCGCCATGTTGTCCCGGTTGATGCTGTCGGTGATGACCAGCATGACCGTCGCGGGGCCGTCCCGAACCACGACCGGTGCCGCGGCCTTGGCGCGGCCGAGTGCGAGCTCGCGCATCTGTTGCTGGTCGACCCAGCCCGCGCGCAGGGCCTGGACGGACTGCGTCCATTTCGGCCAGAACATGAACGGATGCAATCTGCGCCACGGCTTGCTCGCGTAGGCCAGGGCGGCGGCCGCGACCAGCACCCAGACCAGGGGCGTCTGCCAGCGTGTCCGCGACGGCCGCCGGGCACCCCGGCGCACGCACGCGCCGAGCACGAGGCCGGCGGCCGCGAGCAGCGCCGAGCCGATCGCCATCGCACGCCAGTGCATCGACAGGTACTCGCCGCTCTCGCGCGCGGTGGTGTTGGCCACGGCGCCGAGGACCATCGCGCCGTCGGGCGCGGCCTGGTAGGCGTCGAGCAGATAGGCGCGGGCCACGCCATCCAGCGCGAACGCCATCGCCCAGAGCCACGCGACGGCGGCGCGCAGCCGGTGCGCCCACGTGCTCTGCAAGGGCCACACAAGCCACACCGCCACAGGCAGCGCAAGAACCATGAGCTGGCCGACGCGCCGGCCGTCGTGGCCGAGGGCGACCAGCGGCAGCAAGGTCGCGAGCAGGAGCCCGCAAGGCCACCACGCGTGACCCTGCCACCCGCGTGCGGGTCGAGCTCTGAGTGATTCGGACGGCGTGTTCATGGGGGCCGGGGCGCGGCGATGGACCGCGCGGATTCTGCCCGCGCCGAAGGCACAAGGCCGTCGAGTGGCCTGATTTCCGTGGGGTCTTCGGAGGTCGGCGGGGCCGGGCCTGTCCGGCCCGCGCGGGAAGTCCCGGGCTTCTCGCTGCGAATCAGGCTTGGGCCTCGATCAGCCGGGGAAGTGCTCGGTCTGCAGGTTCAGCTTCAGCCGCAGTTCGCGCCGCTGCGTACCCCGGTGCATCGGCATCATGAAGTGCCTTTCCGGCCCCGGCACGTAAAGCACGACGCAGGCGGCCAAGTCTTCCGCCTCGGCGATGGCCGCGCGTGCGGCGAGATACGAAGGCTCCGCATAGAGCCCCCAGCGGATCGCGCAGATGCGCCGCGCCTCCTGGTCCAGCGGCGGCTCGGACGGAGTGATGGCATGTGGTTGCAGGGGCCTGCGGATGCCCAGCCTCAGCTCGGGGAATTCCGGACTCCGCTATCCCGCCGCCACGATCACATGCGCCTGAATCTTGCCGGCCACCGGGCCTTCGCCACGGCGGCTGGCGATCGCCTGCGTCGCGCGGTCGGTAGCGAGCTGAAGCAGGCTGGCGTCGCGGGCCTCGATTTCGTTGCGCAGCGGCGTTCCCTGGCAATAGGCGGTGGCGACGTCGCGTGCCGAGGGCGCGCGACTCAGCTTCTCGCGCGTCTCGACCTCGATGTCGGTGAACCCTGCGCGGCTCAATTCCTCGCGGATCAGTGCGATATCGTGATAGCCGTGCGGCGTTCGGGCGAGGAATCGCGGAGGGTCGTGCGGAAACACCGCGGCGAGGGCGTGGGTGACGTCGTCGGCAAAGGCGTTCTCTTCGATGCGGTCCCAGACATTGAAGACGAAGCGCCCGCCTGGCCTCAGCACGCGACGCGCCTCGGCGTAGCCGGCGACCCGGTTGGGGAAGAACATCGCGCCGAACTGGCAGCAAACGACGTCGAACGAGGCATCTTCGAACGGCAGGTCGAGCGCGTCCGCCTGCCGCCATTCGATTCGGCTGTCGGACCCTTGCCGGGTGGCGGCATAGTCGAGCATGGGCTGGTTGAGGTCGGTCACCACGTAGCTCGCGGCGGCGCCGAGTTTGGGCGCCAGCGCCCGCGTGACCACGCCGCTGCCGGCCGCCGTTTCAAGCACCGAGCCGGGCGAGGAGGTTGCGACAAGCTCCGCCAGGTCGGCGGCATAGGCCTCGAAGATCAGGGGGACCATCAGCGTGTCGTAGAACTTCGGGATCGAGCCCGCGAACACCTTGTCGCTCTCAGCCATGAGACCCCCTTGAAAGTTCTGAACGGCGCCCTTGACCCCTCATTCCAGAGCTGGCCAGGCTTCTCCAACCGAGCCGCCGCCTGGTTGGGCTTTGGCGACGTTTCGCTATGGTGGCCACGCATGCGACCCTCGTCAACGGTGCCCGCGCAGGATCACCCGTCCACCATCTCGCGATAGGCGTGCCAGCTCCCGTGTGCCAGCCACGGGAAGATGACGATGAGCCCGAGCATGAGCGTCGCAAAACCGAGGGCCGTCAGCATGGCGATCAACGCAGCCCACAGCAGCATGGCCACGGGATTGCGGGCGCAGCAGCGCAGGCTGGTCAGGGCGGCGGTGATCACGTCCACGGGGCGATCCACCAACAGCGGCACGCTGACGACGCCGAGCGCGAAGACAAGCGCTGCCACCGCGGCGCCAACCGCGAAGAAGGCAACCACAAGACCGACCGGCTGGCCTGACAGCAGCAGCGCCGCGGGCAGGTGCGACGCGTGCTGCACTTGCTCGGTGAAGAACAGTGCGAAGACGATCGCTGCCAGGCGCTCCCAGGCAAAGTACGCCAGCGTGAGCACCAATCCGAACAGCGCTATCGAGCCGGCGTTGCCGCGCCACGCGCGAAGAGCCAATGCGGAGTCCGGCGCGGCGGACTGCTCCCGCTGGCGCGACAGTGCGTACAGGGGCATCGCGACGAAGGGTGCCACCAGCAAAAAGCCGCCGAGCAGAGTTGGCGCTAGGTAGGTGGCCTCCCAGGTCGCGGTTGTCAGGGCCAGGCCTGCAAACGCAACCAGCACACCGATGCCGAGGCTCAGGCCTGGCAGGAACGCCAGATCGCGTGCGCCCAGGCGCAGCCAGGCGAAGGGCCGCATCGCGCCAACCAGGCGCACGGCGGGGGCCTCCATTGACGGCGGGAGAGATTGACTGTCGAGCGGGTGTTCCATGGCGCACACTCCTTTCGTGAAGCCCGCGCTGGAGCCAGGCGGCGTCAGCGCTACTGCCAGCATAGTCAGTCCGCGCGCGCATCGCCAGTACCTGAATCACACGAGCTCACACCGGTGATCTGCCAGATCCATCGCGCAGAGGGCCACTTCCGGTCGCGTTGCCCCCGTTCCGCAGCCTGGCGCTGCGCGCGACCTCGACCTCGGCACCTCGACCGTGCTATCTTTCCTCGCCTCGGACATCAACGCGATCCGTCGATCGGCCTCAACCGGCCCGGAGGATTCTCATGGCTTTCCGATCGCTGGGACCCGGCGACCCTGCGCCCGACTTCGCTCTGCCGGCGGTCAATCGCGAAGGCAGCATCTCGCTCGCCGACTACCGTGGCAAGGGACCGGTGCTGGTGGCGCTGTACCGCGGCCTGCATTGCCCCTTCTGCCGCCGCCAGATCGTCCGTCTGTCCGCCACGCAAGAGACGCTCGCCGGTGAGGGGGTGGAGACCGTCGCAGTCGTGAACACGCCGCTCGAGCGTGCGCGCCAGTACTTCCGATACCGGCCGACGCGGATCCTGCTCGCCGCCGACCCCGACGTGCACACGCACCATGCCTTCGGACTGTTCGAGGCACAGGTGCTTCCCGACGACGCCGATCCGAACGATGTGCATTGGCCGGAGACGACCACGATCGCTCGCTTCACCGAATCGACGACATTGTCTCGACCGGAAGTGCCGCAGGCGATGAACATCTTCGCCGCCATGGAGGCGCTGAACAAGGAGGACGCATTCGTGGCGACGGAAGTCGATCAGCGCATTGCCCAGGCGCACGGCTTCCAGGGCTCGGGCCACTTCCTCATCGATGCCGAGGGGATCATCCGCTGGGCGTTCATCGAAGCCGCCGAGCGGGAGGCAGAGGTCTGTCAATTCTTCAGCGGCGACGAACTGATCGCCGCGGCACACGCGCTCGGCCGCCATTGACCGTCGCGGCTGAAAGTCGCGGAGCTCGCTGCCGGACTGCGCGTCAAGTGGCAAATAAGCGCCTGGCGTGTCTCAACGGACCGAACCGGCATGCGATACCCAAGACCAAGGTGCATCGACACTGCCCTTTAGGGCAGTTGTCAACCCATCGAGGCTGCTGTCATCATCGCGCGGGTCGCTGCAATGGTGCACGGATCACGATCTGCAAGACAGAAGGGCAAACATGAAAGCGGAATTTCCTTCACTCGTGAAGTGGGCATCGATCGCCACTGCCGCGGTGGCCTTGATGGCGGGCTGCGCCAGCAAGAACGATCCCGTGGCCCAGGCCGCGAGAGTTGACGCCGCCAAGGGCATCGCCGCGCCCGGCTTCGCCGAAACCAAGGCCATCGCGGAGGAGGCCTTGATTTACGGGCTGCCGCTGGTCATGAACTATGCGGTGATGTACGAATACGCCGTCGACAAGGGCGGGCCGCAATTCAAGGCGCCATTCAACCAGATCAAGAACGAGTCTCGTGTCTTCACCTACCAAGACACGGCCATCATCACGCCCAACAGCGATACCCCGTACTCGTTTGTCTGGCTGGACTTGCGCGCGGAGCCGATGGTGATCTCGGTACCGGCAGTGGACAAGCGGCGCTATTATTCGGTGCAGTTGATCGACGGCAACACCTACAACTACGGCTACATCGGCAGCCGCGCCACGGGCAGCGAGCCGGGCCACTACATGGTGGTCGGTCCCGACTGGAAAGGCGCGACGCCCCCCGGGATCAAGAAGGTCTTCACCGCGACCACTCCCTTTGCCTTGAGCGCCATTCGGACTCAGCTCTTCAACGCCAAGGACATGCCGAACGTGGTGAAGGTGCAGGCGGGCTACAAGGCGCAGCCGCTGTCCGCCTTCCTCAAGCAGCCTGCGCCAGCGGCTGCGCCGGCTATCGATTTCCTCCCCGCCACGACCAAAGGGATCAAGGAGAACTACCTGGCGTATCTGGATGCCGCGCTCCGGTTTGTCCCCGAGACGGCGGCAGACCGGGATGTCCGGGCCCGGCTCGCCCGTATCGGCATCGGCCCGGGCAAGACCTTCGAATTCAAGGATCTTTCGCTGGAACACAAGGCGGCCGTCGGTCAGGGGCTGAAGGAGGGTGAGGAGAAGGTCGACAAGTTCCTCGCCAGCGGCGTCAGGAATGTCAGCGGCTGGAACATCGGCGCGTTCTTCGGCGACCGCGCTTTCTATAACGGCGATTGGCTCAAGCGCGCCGCTGCGGCCAAGGGAGGGCTCTACGGGAACGATGCCGTGGAAGCGGTGTATCCGTTTACACGCGCCGACTCGAAGGGCGAGGTGCTCGACGGCAGCAAGCACAACTACACCATCACGTTTCCAGCCGGGCAACTTCCACCGGTGAACGCCTTCTGGTCGGTGACGATGTATGACGGCAAGAGCCAGTTCCTGATCAAGAACCCGATCAATCGATACCTCGTGAATTCGCCGATGCTGTCGGCGATGAAGAAGAACGCCGATGGATCGCTCACCCTCTACGTCCAGAAAGAGTCGCCAGGCAAGGCGTTGGAATCCAACTGGCTGCCTGCACCGAGCGACACCCTCTTCCTGGTGATGCGCCTGTACTACCCGAGGGAAACACCCCCTTCCATCTTGCCGGCCGGCGAAGGCACGTGGAAGCCACCGGGAATCGTGGCGTCGAAATAGGGGTTTGGAGCACGCCCTTGGAACGGGCATCTCTGACCACGTCGAACTGCACGCAGCATCCGACGTGGAGCGTTGTGCTCACCAGCGACAGGTGATACGGTCGAATGCCGTCGTTCAACCGGGCGACACCCAAAGGAGATATTCCATGGGAGACCAGAGACGCCCCCTGCCACCGGGAGAGCCAGCGCCCGCGTTCACGCTTCCCGCGGCCAACGGCGAAGGAACGGTCTCCCTGGACAGCTTGCGCGGTCGTCCATTCCTGATCGGCTTCTATCGGGGTCTGCATTGCCCGTTCTGCCGGCGCCAGGTGCTGCAGCTCGCGAGCGTGGAGCCGCCGTTGCGCGCCATGGGGGTCGAGACCCTTGCCGTCATCAACACGCAGTTGGACCGCGCCAGCCTGTATTTCAAGTACCGGCCGACGCCGGTCACGCTTCTGTGCGATCCCGATTGCCTCACGCACCAGGCCTTTGGCGTGCCGCATCTCGAGTTCCTGCCTGATGGAGACAACGGCCAGCCCGAGTGGCCCTATCGCGCGAGCATGGCGCAGTTCGCTGCGGCGCGAATCAACCCCACCGGCGAGCTGTCCGCGCCGACGCAGCCAATGGACGCCAACACCGCCCTCAACGCCAAGGACGGGTTCGAACTGGACGAAATCGACAGTGCCATCTTCGCGAGCCACGGCACCCAGTTGGTCGGACACTTTCTGGTCGATGCGGCAGGCATCGTCCGCTGGGTACAGATCGAGGCGGTCGATGGGCCGAACAGCCTCTCCACCTTCCCGAATGCGGCGCAGATCATTGCCGCCGCTGGCGGCCTTGGACGGTGACCGACAGCGGGTGCCGGTCCATCGCCAGGTCCGTGGATCAGTCCGTTTCATGAATTCCGCGGAAGTCATTCCCTTCGAAGCCATCGTCGAGCAGTCGGTCGCCGGCATCTACGTGATCCAGGACGACCGCTTCGTCTACGCCAACAGCACCTGGGCCGCCATCGCCGGCTATGCACGGGAAGAGGTGATCGGCATGCCGCTTTCTCGCATCGTGCCGCCGGACTTTCTGGACGAGGTGCGCCAGCGGGTGCAGGCCCGCCTGCAAGGCGATCCGCCCAGCATGCACTTCATCACCCGCGGGCTGCATCGCGACGGCCACGTGGTGCTGGTGGAGGTGCACGGTTCGCGGATGGAATTTCGAGGCCGCCCGGCGGTGATCGGCGTAGGGGTCGACGTCACCGAGCGCATGCACAACGAGGCCGAGTTGCGCCGCCTGCTGGCGCAGGTGCAGGCCTTCAGCAGCCGCACGGCCGCCAGGCTCGAAGCGCAGCGCAGCGCCTTCGCGCGCGAAGTGCAAGAGGTGCTGGGCGGCATGCTGAGCAGCATTCGCACCGACGCGGCGCGCGTGCTGCACGGCGCCCAGGGCGGCGAGTTGCAAGGGCTGACCGAGCGGCTGCTGGCCCTGACGCGGCAGACGGTCGACGCCGTCGGCCAGATTGCCGCGGCCCTGGGCCCCACAACGGACACGACACCGCGGGGGCACATCGCGCGGCCGCCGCACCGGCGCCTGAGCGCGCGCGAGCAGCAGGTGTTGCCGCTGCTGATCAAGGGCCTGTCGCACACCGAGATCGGCGCGCGCATGGGCATCAGCGGCAAGACCGTGAGTACGCATCGCAGCAACATCTTCCAGAAGCTGGGCGTGGGGAGTACGGCCGAATTGGTGCTCTACGCGGTGCGCAACGACCTGGTGCCCTGAACCTGCGCAGCGGCAGCTAACGCGCAGGCGCGCATTTGTCAATCAGCCGATTCCGAGGCGCTGTTGGGGATTGACCAGTAGGCCCGGCCCTTCGATTGTTTCCAGAATGCTCACGTGAGCCGGCAGCGTTCCCGCGCGACAACAACAAGGAGACAACTGTGAACCTCAACACACTGCACGCGCCGCTGGCGCGTTGGCGGCGCCTGGCCCTGGCCGGCGCGGTATTCATCGCAGCCCAGCTGGGCCTGAGCCCGGCGCTGGCCGCCTATGACCAGCAGCTGACCCGCCAGCTCGACGCCGGGAAGATCTACGGCAAGGCGGATGCCGGCAACACCCAGGCCTTCCTGGGCGTGCCCTTTGCGCAGCCGCCGGTGGGTGCGCTGCGCTGGCGTGCGCCGCAGCCGCCGGTGCCCTGGAGCGGCTCGCGCGCGACCACCAGCTTTGCGTCCATGTGCGCGCAGGTCGGCAGCTTCTTCGGCGAGCCCGACCCGGCCACCTTCGACCAGCCGGTGGGCAGCGAAGACTGTCTCTACCTCAATGTCTGGCGGCCCAACTCCAGCGCCGACAAGCTGCCGGTGCTGTTCTGGATCCATGGCGGCAGCAACCTCAAGGGCTCGGCGCGCGAGCCGCTTTACAACGGCGCCTACCTGGCGGCCAAGGCCAACATGGTGGTGGTCACGGTGCAGTACCGGCTGGGCATGCTGGGGTGGCTCAAGCACTCGGCGCTGGCCAGCGGCGATGCCAGGGACGACTCGGGCAACTACGCCACGCTGGACCTGGTGCGCGGCCTGGACTGGGTGCGCACCAACATCGGCGCCTTTGGCGGCGATGCCAACCTGGTGACGGTGGCCGGGCAGTCGGCCGGCTGCATCAACACCTGGGGCCTGCTGCAGTCGCCCTTGGCGGCCGGCAAGTTTCAGCGCGCCTTGTGCATGTCCGGGATCCCCAACGGCTACCCGTCGGCCGTGGGCCAGCTGGCCGCCGACGATCTGGTCAACAAGCTGCTGGTCGACAGCGGCCGAGCGTCCACGCCCGAGCAGGCCGCGGCCCAGCGCCTGAGCATGAGCCCTGCCGAGGTCGCGGCGCTGCTGCGCGGCGCCACGGCGGCGCAGATCATGAAGCTCACGCCGTACCCGGTGGTGCCCGGCCACTTCACCGACGGCACGGTGATCCGCGCGAGTGGCCTGGTGGGGCTGGTGGCGGGCAACTACAACAAGATGCCGCTGATGATCGGCTCCACGCACGACGAAGGTTCATACTTCGCCTACTCCTTCGGCATGGGCAAGCCGAGCGCCCAGGAGTACTGGCAACTGGCCAACTACGCGGCGCCCGGCACCGTCACGGTCAACGACCTGATCAAGCCGGAGTTCCAGCCGATCTACACCCAGACGCATGAGGCCATCAGCTACGCCCTGGACAACGTGATCGACAACGTCGTGCGCCTGCTGCGCCTGCAGCAGGGCGGCATCTACCGCTACAACTTCAACTGGAACGACACGCCGCAGCCCTGGAAGGACACCTTCTCGGCCTTCCACGGCATCGACATCGGCTCGCTGTTCGGCAACTTCGTCACCAGCGAGCCCAACTTCATGCACTTCGCCTGGAACGCCGGCAACGCGGCCAGCCGCCAGGCACTGTCGGACCGCTTCATCAAGCACTTCTCGACCTTCGCGCGCACCGGCGCGCCCACGCAGCTGTTCGACGGCCAGACGCCCTGGCCCGACTGGACCAACTTCACCTGCTGCGCGAAGCGCATGATCTTCGACAACACCTCGTACATGTCATCGGCCGACTATTTCTTCTTCTGGCCGCGCTACGCGCTGTTGTCGCCGCAGCAGAAAGACTATGTGTGGAAGGCGATCGACTTCAATGCGCTGCCCGCAAACGTCGATCCGCTGCGCAACGGGCCGCACTGAAGAGGAACTCCCCGGGCAATTTTCACGTAGACAAATACCCGCCGCCAGCCTAGACTGTTTTCAACCAGTCACATTGAACGCATTCATCGTGTCCATGCACCTGTCGATTTTGAGCTTTCGCACCTTCGTTGCCGGCGAGCAGCGCGGTCGAATGATGTTGGGCAGTTAGCCCTCTCAATTCGCCAGACGCCCCCACTCAAAGGCAACGAGTTCAGCTCGTTGCCTTTTTGCATTTTTGGACCTGAATCATGTTCAATCTCAGTTCCTTGACGCGGTGTTTGCCGCCCTGGCGGGCGAACGCGGGACCGCCGGACAACGTTTCGTGGTGGCATTTTTCGGCGGTCTTCGCCTGCTGCGCTTGTGTTGCCGGCTGCGACCTCACGCCAAGCGTCCTCTTCGTCGCGGATGGAAGCCCGGTTCGCCTGCTGCAACTGACCGACGCTCAGGGGGAATGCCCTGCGCCGCGCCGGGTCTGCTTCCTGGCGACTTGGGATGGACAGACAGCCCGTGGCTGCTGGGTGCGCGAGGAGGCCCACGTTCGCGTCGCTCTGTCCAATGAAGAGCGAACGGTGCCGGTGGTTGATTTTCGACCCACTGCATACGCCGAGTATCGACACGCATCGTTGAACTAGCCCCTGCGTATGCGGGCCTGGACGGAGGTTCTGCTGGGGTGGCAGGGCGTGGAGTCACCGCGGAGGACTTGGCGCCCCAAGTGTCCAAAGCCACCCGGAGACTCACAAACCCCACCTGTGGCCGCTCGGTAGCTGTCGGTCGTTGCATACGCGCTCATCTTTGGATGGCGGCACGTGGTCGGCTTCGTGGGAACCAGGCGTACGACAGGTCACGGCCTGATTTTTGACGGCGAGGACTTCAAGTTTTGTCTTCGCTGCCGATATCCGGACGTGGTATCGGGCCGTTGCATCGCTCAGTGCGACGCCGGCCCGTGGGCCAAGCCCTTGTCGACGCGTCTTCCTCTCAAGAAAGTAGAGCCATGAATCTGCGAAATCTCAAGATCGGTGTGCGCCTTGGCGGCGGGTTTGCTGCCATGCTGCTGCTCTTAGTGTTCATCTCTGGCATCGGCATCCTGCGGCTCGATGCCGTGGCTGGGTCGACCTCCGTCATGGTCGAGGAGGCGCTGGTCAAGGAGCGCCTGGCCAACCAGTGGGCCAACCTGCTCGGCCCCAGCATCGTCCACTCCTTCGGTCTGGCGAAGGCCGCCGACCCCGAGAACGAGGCCTATTTCAAGAAGAATCTCGGCGAGGGCATTGCATCGATCAACCCGGTGCAGCAGCAGATGGACAAGCTGCTCACCGAGCCGGAAGAACGCAAGCTCTTCCAGGCCGTGGCGGACGCGCGAAAGCTGGTGCTGGAACACCTGGCGGGCATCAACAAGCTGAAGGCTGCCGGGGATCGCGAAGGCGCCAGCAAGCTCGCCGATACGCAATACCAGGCAGCCCTGGTCGTCTACAAGCAGGCGGTGAACCATATCGCCGACGCCCAGCGTGCGCAGATCGACGTCATGGCGGGTGAGATCCAGCAGAACCACCGCAGCGGCCGGCTGATGCTGATCATCCTGTCGGGCGTGGCGGTGCTGGTCGGTGCGCTGTTCGCGTGGCGATTGACCGTCGGCATCGTGAAGCCGATGCGTGGCGCGGTCGAACTGGCGCAGAAGGTGGCTTCCGGCGACCTCAGCACCCAGGTGAGCGCGGGCTCGCGCGACGAGGTCGGGCAGCTGCTGACGGCGCTGAAGTCGATGAACGACAGCCTGCACAAGGTGGTGGGCGAGGTGCGCAATGGCACCGACACCATCGCGACGGCATCGAGTCAGATCGCCTCCGGCAACCAGGACCTCTCGTCGCGCACGGAGCAGCAGGCCAGCTCGCTGGAGCAGACGGCGGCTTCGATGGAAGAGCTGACCTCGACGGTCAAGCAGAACGCCGACAACGCCCGCCAGGCCAACCAGCTCGCCGTATCCGCCTCGGAAGTCGCCGTTCGCGGCGGCAGCGTCGTGAGCCAGGTGGTCGACACGATGGGTTCGATCAACACCTCGTCGCGCAAGATCGTCGACATCATCGGCGTGATCGACGGCATCGCCTTCCAGACCAACATCCTGGCGTTGAACGCGGCGGTAGAGGCTGCCCGCGCTGGCGAGCAAGGCCGCGGCTTCGCCGTCGTCGCATCGGAAGTTCGCAGCCTGGCGCAGCGCTCGGCCGCGGCAGCCAAGGAAATCAAGGGCCTGATCGACGACTCCGTGGGCAAGGTCGAGGTGGGCAGCCAGCAGGTGGCCGAAGCCGGCAAGACGATGGAAGAGATCGTGACCAGCGTGAAGCGGGTGACCGACATCATGGGCGAGATCACCGCCGCCAGCCAGGAGCAGACCTCGGGCATCGAGCAGATCAACCAGGCCATCACGCAGATGGATCAGGTGACCCAGCAGAACGCCGCCCTGGTGGAAGAGGCCGCGGCCGCCGCCGCCTCGCTGCAGGAACAGGCGGCCAGGGCCGCCGGTGCGGCCGTCAAGCCGGCTTCGAAGGTTCGCGCCAAGGCCGCGGCGAGCACGCGCGACAAGAAAGAGACCCCAGCGCCCCAACCGTCGGTGGCCGGCACCGGCGCGGGCGACTGGACCGAGTTCTAGACCCGGGCGCGATGCTGTCCCGACCCATCCGTTCAATCATTGAAAGAAGAGTGTCATGAGTGTGAGAGATCTGAAAATAGGTACGCGCCTGGGCGTCGGCTTCGCCGCCATGCTGGTGCTGATCGTCCTCATTTCCGCGACCGGCATGCTGCGCCTGGCCAATGTCGGCAACGCCACGCATCAGATGGTCGAAGGCCCGCTGGTCAAGGAGCGCATGGTCGGCGAATGGGCCAAGCTGCTCGCGGCCAGCATCGTGCGCACCTTCGCCATCGTCAAGGCGACCGACAGCGCCACCGAAGCCTATTTCAAGAAGGAGCTCACCGCGGGGCAGGCGCTCATCAATCCGCTCCAGAAAAAGCTCGAGGCACTGCTGACTTCGCCCGAGGAAAAGAAGCTCTATGCCGAAGTGGCCGATGCGCGGCGGACCGTGCTCGAGATGCTGGGCACCCTGAACAAGCTCAAGGCCGCCAATGACATGGAAGGCGCCAACAAGCTGGCCGACAACCAGTTCGCGGCCGGACTCGCGACTTACGAAAAGGCAGTCGGCGCCCTTGCCGCCCACGAGCACGCCCAGATCGACGCCACGGCGAAGAGCATCGAGGAAGAGCACGACGCCGGCCGCACTTCGATGGCCGTGCTGGCCGCTGTCGCGCTGGTGGTGGGCGCCTTGCTGGCCTGGCGCTTGACGGTCGGCATCGTTCGCCCGCTGGGCCAGGCCGTGAAGGTGGCCGAGACGGTGGCGGCCGGTGACTTGAGCGCGCGCATCCAGGTGGAAAGCCGCGACGAGACCGGCCAGCTGATGCAGGCGCTGAAGCACATGAACGACAGCCTTGCGAAGGTGGTGGGCGAAGTGCGCAGCGGCACCGACACCATCGCGACCGCCTCGGGCCAGATCGCCACCGGCAACCAGGACCTGTCGTCGCGCACCGAGGAGCAGGCCAGCTCGCTGGAACAGACCGCGGCCTCGATGGAAGAGCTCACGAGCACCGTGAAGCAGAACGCCGACAACGCGCGGCAGGCGAACCAGCTGGCGGTCTCGGCCTCCGAGGTGGCGGTGCGGGGCGGCAGCGTGGTGGGCCAGGTGGTGGGCACCATGGGCTCGATCAACGCCTCCTCGCGCAAGATCGTGGACATCATCGGCGTCATCGACGGCATCGCCTTCCAGACCAACATCCTGGCGCTGAACGCGGCGGTGGAAGCGGCGCGCGCCGGCGAGCAGGGCC
>NZ_JBFUFO010000035.1:0-66442 GCF_056403395.1 Variovorax sp. P2_H12
CCGCTGCGCTCCACTCAAACAGTCGCGAGCCCTGATCCGCGCACCGCTGCGCTGCTCGGCGGTGCCTCAACGGCCGGCCCGGGGCATACCGCCCACCGCCGTGGACAGGTTGGGGTTGCATTGGCGTTGGAGACGCCGCCGGTGATCGAACACCCCCCGAGCCCGGCATGCGGTGCGGGACGGGCGATCCCCTCTGCGCCGCTGAGGAGCGCAGCCTTTCGCGGATCAGGGCTCGCGACTGTTTGAGCCGAAGGCGAGTTTGAGCGAGACCCCGCGAAAGGCGAGCACCGCAAGGCAGCCCGAAGGGCCGGCGCAGTGGGGTCGACTGGCCCGTACCGCGTGCCGGGCGGGCATAGCAAGCGTGCACGTTCTCTTTCGAATACGCCCGTTGCCGTTGCCGTTGCCGCTACCGCGTCCGCCCGTCCCGATACCGCCCGCTGGTACTGCGCCCGAGCACGGTCGCCTGTCCCAGCCGCGCCAGCGAGGCGCCCACGTGCGCATGCGTGATCGCGATCCCCAGCGCGTCCGCGGCGTCGCTCCCGGGCAACCCGGGCAGGTGCAGCAGCCGCTTCACCATCTCCTGCACCTGCGCCTTGGCGGCCCGGCCATGTCCGGCCACCGCCTGCTTCATCTGCAGCGCCGTGTATTCCGAGACCGCGAGGTTGCGGGTCACCAGCGCCGTCAGGCAGGCGCCGCGGGCCTGCCCCAGCAGCAGCGTGGACTGCGGATTGACGTTGACGAAAATGATCTCCACCGCGGCCGCGTCGGGCTGGTAGCGGGCCGTGATCTCGCCGATGCCGTCGAACAGCACCTTGAGCCGCGCCGGCAGCTCGCCGGTGCCCAGGTGCCGCGTGCTGATGGTGCCGCTGGCGACATAGCGCAGCGCGTGGCCGTCCACGTCGACCACGCCGAAGCCGGTGGTCTGCAGTCCGGGGTCGATGCCGAGGATGCGCATGCGTCGGGTCCGGGCCTTCAGGCGTCGAAGTACCAGCGCACCGCGTGGAAGAACACGGGCGCCGCGAAGCAGAGGGCATCGACCCGGTCGAGCAGGCCGTTGGCGCCGGTCACGCCGACGCCGCGCCGGCCCCAGTTGGGAATGCCGCGGTCGCGCTTGAGCGCCTTCATCACGAGATGCCCCATCGAGCCGGCCACGCAGGCGATCAGCGACACCGCGAGCGCCTGGCCGAATTTGAAAGGCGTGATGAAGGAGAACAGCGCCCCGACCACGCTCGCGATCGCCATGCCGAGCGCCCAGCTGGTCCAGTTGAAGCTGCGGCTCACGTGCGGCGCGAAGGGCTCCTGCATGAAGAGGCGGTGCCGGATCGCGCCCAGCCAGCCCGGGGGCTGGGGCGGTGGCGGCGCGCCTTCCGGCGGCATCGCCTTGCGCCGCGAGACCAGGTGCTGCACCAGCATGCAGGTCTGGACCACGAACACCAGGAAGAACACCAGGAAGGCGCTCTTGCCCTCGTAGCCCGGGAACGACAGCAGCAGCAGCGCCGGCACGTGGCTCATGCCGTAGACGCAGACCATGATGCCCCACTGCAGCTTGGCGTTGCGCTCGAGGAAGTGGCTCGGGTCGTCGGCCAGCGCGCTCACCACCGGGATCGCGAGGAAGACGTAGACCGGGATGAACACCGTGAAGAGGTTGAAGTGTGCGGTCGCGACGAGCCAGAACTGGATCGGCAGCACCACGAAGAAGGCCAGGATCAGGCTTCGGTGGTCGCCGCGCCGGGTCGGCGACAGGGTGATGAACTCGCGCAGCGCCAGGAAGGCGATCAGTGCGAACAGCAGCGTCGCCACGGTCTCGCCCAGGGCCCAGCCGATCCAGAACACCACCGCCATGAACCAGGTGGTGCGCAGCAGCGTGCGGAAATGGTGCAGCTCGCGCTGCCAGATCTCGTCGTGGACCGGATTGCGGCGCTCCCTGAAGCTCAGCATGAAGGCCACCGTGCTGACGATGACGAGCAGACCGAAGACGATCACGAACAGCGCTGCGACCTGGTGGGTCGGAGAAAGGTTGCGCAGGTACTGGTTCATCTAGACATCCCGCAGCGCGACCACCGCTGCGCGCGCCCGGTCGAGGAAGGGGCGGCGCTCCTCGCCGTCTTCGAGGCGGATCGGCGCGCCGAAGGTGACCGAGCACAGGATCGGCACCGGCACCACCTCGCCCTTGGGCATCACGCGCTGCACGTTGTCGATCCAGGCCGGCACCAGCACCGCCTCCGGGAACAGCTGGGCCAGCGTGAAGAGGCCCGACTTGAACTTCTGCGGCTCGCCCGTGTGGCCGCGCGTGCCCTCGGGGAAGATGATGATCGAGTCGCCGCTCTGCAGCGCCTCGATCAGCGGCTGCAGCGGGGCGAGCGCCTCCGCGCTGCCCGGGGGGGCGGGAGGCGGCTCGGGTGCGGGCGTTGGCCCGGGTTCGGGCATCGGCTGCAGCAACGGCATCTCGAGCTGCGCGGCATGCCCCGGCGCGTCGTCGAACGATGGCTCGATCCGCTCGGCGGGCGGTGCCGTGGGCGGCACCGTTGCCGCGCCACCGCCGCGCTCCACATAGATCGCGTTGAACACCTCGGTCGTGATCCAGCGCTTGAACGGCGTGTTGGCCCAGTAGTCGCGCGCCGCGATCGGCCGCGTGATGCTGCGTAGCTCCTCGGGCAGGGCGGCCCAGATCATGACCAGGTCGAGATGGCTCTGGTGGTTGGCGAAGTAGATGCGCTGCTCGGCCTTGGGGGGACAGCCCCACCAGCGCGCCTGGGCGCCGGTGAGCAGCCGGATCAAGGCCAGCAATCCCCACCCCGTGAACTTTGCAAGCATGTTGCCGATGATACGGGCCGGGTGCCGCGGCTCAGGGCAGTTCTGCGGACGGCATGCGCGCGGCGATCGTGCCCGATCGGCTCGCAAGATAGGCCGAGCCTTGCCGGCGCTCGAAGAATTTCGGGCTTGGGAGCATCACCGCGAGACGCGCCGCCTCTTGCGTGCCGAGCCGCGAAGCAGGCTTCCTGAAGTAGTGCTGAGCGGCAGCCTCGGCACCGAAGATGCCTTCGCCCCATTCGACGTTGTTGAGGTAGATCTCGAGGATCCGCTCCTTCGACAGCAGCACTTCGAGCGCGGTGGCCAGCACCAGCTCCTGGCTCTTGCGCAGCATCGTGCGCTCGCCCGAGAGCAGCAGGTTCTTGGCCAGCTGCTGCGTGATGGTCGAGCCGCCGCGCAACTGGGCCGGGCGCGGCTCCTTGCCGCGGGCGCGCAATTGCGCGGCGCGCCTTGCGGCGATTTCCTCGGCCTTGGCATTGCGTTGGCGGGCGCGCTCGATCGCCTCCCACTCCACGCCCTGGTGGTAGACGAACTCGCTGTCCTCGCTGGCGATCACGGCGCGCTTGAGCGAGTCCGAGATCTGGCTGTAGGGCACCCACTGCTGGCGCCATTCGCGTTCGCCGTTGCTGCGCCCCCGGGTCGCGAGCTGCCAGGCTTCGGAGCGCTGGAACGCGGTCGACTGGGGGTCGATCACCGCCATCGCGGCAATCCGCAGGATGAAGAAGAGCTGCAGCGCGAAGGCTGCGATCAGCACGCAGCCGAACCAGCGCAGAACGGCCCTCACCGGGCCTCGACGAGAGCGCGCAGTTCGGCCAGCACCGGTGCGGTCGGCGGCCGCACGCCGCGCCAGATCTCGAAGGCCTCGGCCGCCTGCTCGACCAGCATCCCGAGTCCGTCGCGCGGCACGGCACCGTGGGCGCGCGCCCAGTCCATGAAGCCCGCCGCGGCCGGCCCGTACATCATGTCGACCGCCAGCGCGCCCGGCTTCAACACGCTGGCCGCCACCGGGACCTCGCCGCCGGCCAGGCTCGAGGCCGTGGCATTCACCAGCACGTCGAAGCGGCCCGGCACGCCGTCGAGCGCCTGTGCCTCGAGCGTGACGTGGTGCTGCAGCGCCAGCGCCGCGTGGCGCTGCACCAGCGCGATCGCCTTGGCCAGCGTGCGATTGGCCACCACGACCCGGCGCGGGCCGGCTTCCAGCAGCGGCCCGAGCACGCCGGCCGCGCCGCCGCCCGCGCCCAGCAGCAGAAGTTCGCTGCCTGTGAGCACAACGCCCGCGTGGATCCGGATGTCGTTGACCAGGCCGATGCCGTCGCTGTTGTCGCCGTACACGCCGTCGTCGCGAAAGCTCAGCACGTTGACCGCCTTCGCCAGCGCGGCGCGCGGCGTCAGGTGCTGACACAGCGCGGCGGCCTCGAACTTGAACGGCACCGTGACGTTGCAGCCGCGCGCCGTGCCTGCGGCATCGGCGCGGAAGGCCGCCACCGCGCCGGCGAAATCGTCGAGCGGCGCCAGCCGGCGGCCGTAGTCCAGGGCCTGGCCGGTCAGTTCGGCGAAGCGCGCATGAATCCAGGGCGAGCGGCTGTGCTCGACCGGATGGCCCATCACGCAGTACAGGTCGGTCATGTCGGGTTGCTCGTTATCTGGACGAGAGCTGGGTCTCCAGCGTCTCGTCGCGGGTGAACTTGAAGCGCGAGGGCAGCACGATCTGGTCGGTCTGCCGGCGCATCGCGTCGGTGAACTTGCCGAAGCCGCCGATGCTGCGCACGATCGCCTGCGCGCGCCGGTCCAGCGTCCGGTCGCCCGAGCTCTCGACGATGTCGGTCGAGAGGATCTTGCCGTCGTGGTTGACGGTCACCATCATGGTCAGTTCGCCGTACAGCTTCTTGCCGGCGGCCTCGGGGAAGTTCTCGGTGCCGCGCACCTCGATCTTGCGGCGCAGCGCGTCCACGTAGGCCGCATAGGCCGCCTCGCGCGTGGCCGGGCTGATGTAGCGCTTCTTGGGCCGGGCGTTCTCCTCGTTCACGCGGCGTTCGATCTCGGCCAGCAGCTCGACCAGCTGGCGCCGCTTCTCCTCGCGCGCCGCGGCTTCGCTCGGGTTGCCCTGGGCGCGCGGATCGGGCACCGGCATACTGGCCAGCTGCTGCTTGATCTGGGCCAGCAGCATCATCTGCTGCTGCTGCATCGCCTCGACCTGGCGCTGGGCGTCCTCCGTCGCGTCGCCGATCGCGGTGAAGGTGGACGGCGGCAGCGGGCTGGTGGCGCGCCCGCGGTCGAGGTCGCCGCCGCCGGCCAGCGAGGCCTGGGCGATGGCCTTGGCCTTGTCCGGGCGCTCGTTGCTCCTGGCGTTGACCAGGATCACCTCGAGCGGCGTCTCCTTGAAGACGCGGTTGAAGGACTCCGGGTCGACGATGCGGACCGCCAGCAGGACCGCGTGCGCGACGATCGACACGCCGAGCGCGATCTGCAGCGTGCTGAGGTCGCGCAGGTTCATGCCGGCGCGTTCTCCGGTGCGGCCTCGCTGTCGGCCAGGTCGACAGCGATGGCGATCGGGCCGGCGACTTCCTCGTCCTCGCCGCTTTCGTCCTCGGCCTGCGCATCGGCGGGCGCGGCATCGAGGCGCTCGATGACCGTGCCGTGGACGTCGAGCGCGATCTCGTCGACCTCGCCGAGCCGCACGCGCACCCGCGCGCCGCGCTGCAGCCCCTGCGTGCCGGTCACCATGAGCACCAGCGGCAGCGTGTCGGCCCGCGCCAGCGCGCCGTTGGGCACGTCCTTGATCAGCGTGGCCTCGAGTTCGGTGATGCCCTGCTGCTGCAGGTACTTGAGCGTCCAGAAGCGCTCCATGCCGCCCTGGTGCGCGTTGTAGGTGCTGTAGGCGGCGTCGAAGCCCGACAGGATCGAGAACAGGTCGGCGTCCTTGGGCTTGAACGGCGCCGCCAGCGCGGCGGTCTTGCCGTGGCGCGCGGCCGCGATGATCTGCCACTGGTTCACGAGGTCGGTGTAGCGGCGCAGCGGCGAGGTGCTCCAGGCGTAGCTCTTCACGCCGAGGCCGGCGTGCGGCAGCGCCCGCGTGCCCATGCGCACCTTGATGCCGGGCGCCAGGCTGGCCTGGCTGCGGTAGAGGCCGGGTACGCCGAGCTCGCCGAGCCAGCCGCCCCAGCTGCTGTTGGCCAGGATCATGGCCTCGGAGACGATCAGGTCCAGCGGCGCGCCGCGCTGGCGGGTGCCGATCTGCACCGGCTCGTTGCCGGTCGGTTCGCCGTCGTTGCCGACCAGGCGGAAGGTGTAGTCGGGCCGGCTGAAGTTCTCGGGCTTGCCGCGCACCACCTCGCGCTGCGCCTTCAGCTGCTTCGCCAGCCGGAACAGGAAGGACAGCGGCGCGCGCAGCGGGGCCAGCATCGCGGGCGTTTCCGCGGCGCCGGCCGAAGCGTCTTCCAGCCAGGGCTGGGTGATGACCGTGTCGAGCTGGTCATGGCGCAGGTTGGCGACGATCGGCACCCGTTCGAGCCGGGTTTCGGTGCCCTTGAGCGCCAGCGTCTGCTCGTCGAAGGTCGCGTAGAGCGAGACCGCCGGGCAGTCACGCCCTTCCTGCAGCGTGTAGGCCTCGACCACGTGGTCGGGCAGCATCGTGATCTTGTGGCCCGGCATGTAGACGGTCGACATGCGGGCGCGCGCCACCTGGTCGATCGCGCTGCCGGGCACCAGGGCCAGCCCCGGCGCCGCGATGTGGATGCCGACCACCACCGTGCCGCTGCCAAGCCCCTGCACCGAGAGTGCATCGTCGATCTCGGTGGTGTGCGAGTCGTCGATCGAGAAGGCCTGCACGTCGGCCAGCGGCAGTTCGTCGGCGATGACCGGCGGCTGCAGCGACGGGAAGCCGGTGCCCTTGGGGAAGTTCTCGAACAGGAAGCGGCGCCAGTGGAACTGGTAGGCCGAGTCGATGGCGCCGGCCTGCTTCAGCAGCTCGAGCGGCGGGCGCTGGGTGGCGCGGGCGGCATCGACGACGGCCTTGTATTCGGGCGCGTTCTTGTCGGGGCGGAACAGGATCTTGAACAGCTGCTCGCGCACCGGGGCCGGGCAAACGCCGGCGGCCAGCTGGCCGGCCCATTCGGTGATCTGGGCCTGCACGAGCTTTTTCTTCTCGATCGCGGCCAGCGCCTGCTGGATGATCTCGGCCGGCGCCTTCTTGAAGCGGCCCTTGCCGGCGCGGCGGAAGTAGTGTGGCGCCTCGAACAGGGCCAGCAGCGCCGCCGCCTGCTGCACCAGCGTCGGACGGGCCTGGAAGTACTCTGTGGCCAGCTCGTCGAAGCCGAATTCGCCCTCGGGCGCGAACTCCCAGGCCAGGTCGAGATCGACCGTGGCCGCGAGCGCGCGGCCCTCGGCGATCAGCTCGGCCGGCGAGGGTTTCTCGAAGCGCAGCACGATGTTGGCGCCCTTGACCTTGACCCGCTTGCCGGTCTCGAGCTCCACCTGTGCCGAGGCTTCGGCCTCCGACAGGACGCGGCCGCCCAGGTATTTGCCGGCTTCTTCGAACAATACAAACATGGGGCGGATTCTCCCATGCGCGGCTGCGGCGGGCCGTCAGGCCGGTTCGATGAAGGCAAGGACCTCGTCCAGGTGCTGCGTCTCGAAATCCGACAGGGCATGGTCGCCGCCCTCCAGGATCTTCAGCCGGCTGCCCGGATAGCGGTCCGACATGTCGCGCCAGTCGAGCACCTCGTCGCCCTTGGCGATGATCGCGAACACCTGCTCGGGCCGGTCCAGCGGCCCGACCTCGAGCGCGCGCAGCTCGCCGATGTATTCGGGCCGGAAATGGAAGTGCTCCGCCGGATCGTGCCAGAGGGTCTGATCGCCGATGTGGCGCACCAGGTCGCGCGCCGGGTCCACCGCCGGGTTGAGCAGCACCGCCCGGCAATAGGTGGTGGCTGTCACATAGGTGGCATAGAAGCCGCCGAGCGAGGAGCCGACGACCGCCATCGAGCTGCGCGGCCAGCCGGCGATGCCACCCATCACGAGCGCGATCGCCTCGCGCGGCGAAGGCGGCAGCTGCGGGCACCACCAGTGCAGGTTCGGGTGCTGGCTGGCCACGCGCCGGGCCATCTGGCTGGCCTTGGTGGACCGGGGCGACGAGCGAAAGCCGTGCAGATAGAGCAGGTGGGTGGTGGGCGGCATGTCGCGATTATCCGGAACTCGGCCGAAAATGGCCCCTGGAGCCCGTCGGCGAGGCTCCGGGCGTCGATAATCGCGGCCCATGTCGGCCGTCTTCCATCAACCTTCGCTCGCGCGGCGCCTGTTGCCCGTGTTCCAGGGCTTCGACGGTTTTCTCGCCTTTGCCGTGCTGCTGCTGGCCTGCGCCGGCATGCTGACCATGTATTCGTCCGGCTACGACCATGGCTCCCGCTTCGTCGACCACGGTCGCAACATGCTGCTGGCCGGCTTCATCATGTTCGTGGTGGCGCAGGTGCCGCCGCAGCGCCTGATGACGCTGGCGGTGCCGATCTACACCTTCGGCGTGGCGCTGCTGGTGGCGGTGGCGCTGTTCGGCATCACCAAGAAGGGCGCCCAGCGCTGGATCAACGTCGGTGTCGTGATCCAGCCCAGCGAGATCCTCAAGATCGCGATGCCGCTGATGCTGTCCTGGTGGTTCCAGCGTCGGGAGGGGCAGCTGCGGCCGCTCGACTTCGTCGTCGCGACGGTGCTGCTGGCGGTGCCGGTCGGCCTGATCATGAAGCAGCCCGACCTCGGCACCGCGCTGCTGGTGCTGGCCACCGGCCTGTCGGTGATCTTCTTCGCCGGCCTGTCGTGGAAGCTGATCGTGCCGCCGGTCCTGATCGGCATCGTCGCGGTGGCGCTGATCGTCGGCTTCGAGTCGACGCTGTGCGCCAACGGTTTCGACTGGAAGATCCTGCACGAATACCAGAAGCAGCGCGTCTGCACGCTGCTGGACCCGACCAAGGACCCGCTCGGCAAGGGCTTCCACATCATCCAGGGCATGATCGCGATCGGCTCGGGCGGCCTCGGCGGCAAGGGCTTCATGCAGGGCACGCAGACGCATCTGGAGTTCATTCCCGAGCGCACCACCGACTTCATCTTCGCGGCCTACTCCGAGGAGTTCGGGCTGGCCGGCAATCTGGCGCTGATCGCGGCCTTCATCTTCCTGATCTTCCGCGGACTGGCGATCGCGCTCGATGCGCCGACGCTGTTCTCCCGGCTGCTGGCCGGCGCGGTCACGATGATCTTCTTCACCTATGCCTTCGTGAACATGGGCATGGTGAGCGGCATCCTGCCGGTGGTGGGGGTGCCGCTGCCTTTCATCAGCTATGGCGGCACGGCCATGGTCACGCTGGGGCTGGGGCTGGGCATCCTGATGTCCATCTCCCGCGCCAAGCGAATGATGCAGAGCTGACCCCCAGGTTGGCTCACTGCGTGTAGCCGCCCACCCCCTTTCAGGGGGCGCAGTCAGCGGCCCGGCAAAGCCGGTTCCGCGGCAGCCCCCGAACAGACGCGCCGCGCGCAGCCGTCGAACAAACACAGCGCCAGTATTCACCGGCCGGCGCAGCCCGGCCCGTTGGTGAAACACCGCGGAACCGGCTTCGCCGGGCCGCTGGTGTTGCCCCCGGTAGGGGGTGGGCGCCCCGACACGAAGTGCGGGGCAACCTGGGGGCGAGCAACAGTGCCACCGCGGAACCGGCTTTGCCGGGCCGCCGGTGTTGCCCCCGGCAGGGGGTGGGCGCCCGGACACGAAGTGCCGGGCAACCTGGGGGGGAGCCTAGAATGTTCTGATGATTTCCCGCGAACCCACCATCGAGCGCCTCGCCACGGCGCAACAGCTCCTGCTCACGCCCTTCGGCCTCGACGAATCGCACCTCTCGCGTGCGCTCGCGGAGATCAAGGCGCACCAGGTGGACGACGCCGACCTCTACTTCCAGTACACCCGCAGCGAGGGCTGGAGCCTCGAGGAGGGCATCGTCAAGACCGGCAGCTTCAGCATCGACCAGGGTGTCGGCGTGCGCGCGGTCAGCGGCGAGAAAACCGCCTTCGCCTATTCGGACGACATTTCGGAAGCTTCGCTGCTCGATGCCGCGCGCACGGTGCGCAGCATCTCGGCCGCCGGCAAGACCGCGCGGGTCAAGGCGCCGACGCGCAAGATCGCGGCCAGCCGCTCGCTCTACAACGGCGTCGACCCGATCTCGACGCTCGACAGCACCGCCAAGGTCAAGCTGCTCGAGAAGGTCGAGCAACTTGCGCGCTCGCGCGACCCGCGCGTGGCCCAGGTCATGGCCGGCCTGGCGAGCGAATACGACGTGGTGCTGGTGGCGCGCGCCGACGGCACCCTGGCCGCCGACGTGCGGCCGCTGGTGCGGCTGTCGGTGACGGTGATCGCTGAGCAGAACGGTCGCCGCGAAGTCGGTTCCGGCGGCGGCGGCGGCCGTTTCGGCCTGGCGTACTTCGATGACGAGCACATCGCGGAATATGTGGACCAGGCCGTCAAGTCGGCGCTGACCAACCTCGATTCCCGGCCCGCGCCGGCGGGCGAGATGACGGTGGTGCTCGGCCCGGGGTGGCCGGGCATCCTGTTGCACGAGGCTATCGGCCACGGGCTCGAAGGCGATTTCAACCGCAAGGGGTCGAGCGCCTTCTCGGGGCGCATCGGCCAGCGCGTCGCGGCCAAGGGCGTCACGGTGCTCGACGACGGCACCATCGCCGACCGCCGCGGTTCGCTCAATGTCGACGACGAGGGCAACGCGACCCAGCGCAACGTGCTGATCGAGGACGGCATCCTCAAGGGCTACATCCAGGATTCGCTCAACGCCCGGCTGATGAAGGCCAAGCCCACCGGCAACGGCCGCCGCGAGAGCTACGCCCATGCGCCGATGCCGCGCATGACCAACACGTACATGCTGGGCGGCGACCGCGTCCCCGCGGAAATCGTCGCCAGCATCAAGAAGGGCCTCTACGCCACCAACTTCGGCGGCGGCCAGGTCGACATCACGAGCGGCAAGTTCGTCTTCTCGGCCAGCGAGGCCTACTGGGTCGAGAACGGCAAGATCCAGTACCCGGTGAAGGGCGCGACGATCGTCGGCAACGGCCCCGACGCGCTCACGCGGGTCACGATGATCGGCAACGACATGGCGCTCGATTCGGGCGTCGGCACCTGCGGCAAGGAGGGCCAGAGCGTGCCGGTCGGCGTCGGCCAGCCAACGCTGCGCATCGACGGATTGACAGTCGGCGGAACGGCCTGAGCATTTCCTGTGCTAAAGTTGCCGTCCATGTCTGCCTCCCGCGCTTATTACTTTGCCTTCTTTTGGTTCCCGGTTTCCGGCGGACGAGAGGCGCGCGCGTAAAGCAAGCAGACAAGCAGAACCTCCCAGAACCGCCGGTGCCACAAGCCCGGCGGTTTTTTTATTGCCTCACGAAATCCAGACCTCTCCAAGGAAGCACAGATGAGCACGAAAGCCGCCCCGCCCAGCGACACCTGGTATGCGAACGTCGAAAAAACCAGCAGGACCGACGACGAACGCATCAAGGACATCACTGTGTTGCCTCCCCCCGAACATCTGATCCGCTTCTTCCCGATCGCCGGGACGCCGGTGGAATCGCTGATCACCGGCACCCGCCACGCGATCCACAACATCATGGCCGGCAAGGACGACCGGCTGCTGGTGATCATGGGCCCCTGCTCGATCCACGACCCGGCCGCCGCGCTCGACTACGCGCGCCGCCTGAAGGCCGAGCGCGAGAAGTACGCCGGCACGCTCGAGATCGTGATGCGGGTCTATTTCGAGAAGCCGCGGACCACGGTGGGCTGGAAGGGCCTGATCAACGATCCCTACCTCGACGAGAGCTTCCGCATCGACGAGGGCCTGCGCATCGCGCGCCAACTGCTGATCGACATCAACCGCCTGGGCCTGCCGGCGGGCAGCGAGTTCCTCGACGTGATCTCGCCGCAGTACATCGGTGACCTGATCTCCTGGGGCGCCATCGGCGCCCGCACCACCGAGAGCCAGGTGCACCGCGAACTGGCCTCGGGCCTGTCGGCGCCGATCGGCTTCAAGAACGGCACCGACGGCAACATCCGCATCGCCACCGACGCCATCCAGGCGGCGGCGCGCGGCCACCATTTCCTCTCTGTGCACAAGAACGGCCAGGTGGCGATCGTGCAGACCAAGGGCAACAAGGATTGCCACGTGATCCTGCGCGGCGGCAAGGCGCCCAACTACGACGCGGCCAGCGTCGCGGCGGCCTGCAAGGACCTCGAGGCCGCCAAGCTGCCGCCCAAGCTGATGGTCGACTGCAGCCACGCCAACAGCAGCAAGCAGCACCACAAGCAGATCGACGTCGCGCGGGACATCGCCGACCAGATCGCCGGCGGCAGCCACAGCGTGTTCGGCCTGATGGTCGAGAGCCACCTGAAGGCCGGGGCGCAGAAGTTCACGGCGGGCAAGGACGCGATCTCGGCGCTGGAATACGGCCAGAGCATCACCGACGCCTGCCTGGGCTGGGAAGATTCGACCCAGGTGCTGGAGCTGCTGGCGCACGCGGTCAAGAAGCGCCGACGCTGAACGTCGGCCGCCCGGTGGCGGCCCGGCGCCGGTCTGGATCAGGGGATCAGATCAGCGCCGCCAGATCGGGCCAGTGGTGGCGCAGCAGCGCCGCCTCGTCGCCATCGGGCCGCATGAAGGCGAAATCGTCGAAGTCGAAGCCCGGACCCACGGTGCAGCTCACCAGCGTGTAGTCGTCGCCCGCCGCTGCCACGATCGGCCGTGCTGCCTGCCACTGGCCGGCCGGCACGGTGTGCTGGGGCCGCGTGCCGTGGACGTCCACCGGTCCGAGCCGCAGATGAGCGGGCGGTGTACGCAGCGCCGCATCGCTGGTCCACAACGCCAGGGGTGCGCCCTCGAGGTGGATCCAGACCTCGTCGGACTGCGCCCGGTGCCAGCGCGAGTGCTGCTGTGCTTCGAGCAGGTAGTAGATGGTGGTGAGCGCATCGCGCGCCGGCCGTCCGTCGGCCGGCAGCACCTGCGCGGCCGAGCGGAACATCTCGCGGAACCAGCCGCCCTCGGGGTGGGGCTGCAGCTGGAGGGTCTCGATGAGCTGGCGGGCGCGCATGGCCTCATTCTCGCGCGCGGAGAGCGGAAATGAGCTTTTCGTGCACGCCGCCGAAGCCGCCGTTGCTCATGCAGACGATGTGATCGCCGGCGCGTGCCGCCGCCGCCGCCTGCGCGACCAGCGGATCGATGGCATCCGCCACCTGGGCCCGGTCGCCCATCGGCGCCAGCGCCGCCGCTGCGTCCCAGTCGAGACCGCCGCTGTGGCAGAACGACAGGTCGGCCGCCTCCAGACTCCAGGGCAACTGGGCTGCCATGGTGCCGAGCTTCATGGTGTTGCTGCGCGGCTCGAAGACCGCAAGGATGCGATCCTGCTTCCGGCCGGCGGCATCGAGCTTCTGGCGCAGGCCGTCGAGCGTGGTGCGGATCGCGGTCGGGTGGTGCGCGAAATCGTCGTAGACCGTGATCGTTCCGGGGGCGCGCTCCACGCTGCCGCGCAGTTCCATGCGCCGGCGCACGTTGCGAAAGCTCGCCAGGGCATCGGCCGCGGCCGCGGGCGCGACGCCCACATGCTCGGCGGCCGCGATCGCCGCCAGGCCATTCATCTGGTTGTGCAGGCCGGACAGCGCCCATTCGACCCGGCCCACGCGCTCGCCCCGGCGCAGCACGTCGAAGGCATCGTGCGGGCCCGAAGCCTGCCATTCGCCGCCGGCGCCGAAGCGCGCGAGCTCGCTCCAGCAGCCCTGGGCCAGCACGCGCTGCAGGCTCTCCTCGGTGGCGTTGACCACCACCCGTCCCTGGCCCGGGACCGTGCGCACCAGGTGATGGAACTGCCGCTCGATCGCCGCCAGGTCGTCGAAGATGTCGGCGTGGTCGAACTCGAGGTTGTTCAGGATCGCTGTGCGCGGGCGGTAGTGGACGAACTTGCTGCGCTTGTCGAAGAACGCCGTGTCGTATTCGTCGGCTTCAATCACGAAGGGAGCAGCCACATCCGCGCCCAGCCGCGCCGAAACGCCGAAATCCAGCGGCACGCCGCCGACCAGGAAACCGGGCGCCCGACCGGCGCGCTCGAGGATCCAGGCCAGCATCGAGGTGGTGGTGGTCTTGCCGTGAGTGCCGGCGACGGCCAGCACGTGCCGGCCCTGCAGCACGTGCTCGGCCAGCCATTGCGGCCCGCTGGTGTAGGCGGCGCCGGCGTCGAGGATGGCTTCCATGAGCGGGAACTTCGGCCCGCCGTCGGTCTGCCGGACGCGGGAAACCACGTTGCCGACCACGAAGATGTCCGGCTTCAGGGCCAGCTGGTCGGCGCCGAAGCCCTCGATCAGGTCGATGCCGAGCGCCCGGAGCTGGTCGCTCATCGGCGGATAGACGCCGGCGTCGCAGCCGGTCACCCGGTGGCCGGCTTCGCGCGCAAGTGCCGCCACACCCCCCATGAAGGTGCCGCAGATGCCGAGAATGTGAATGTGCATCGGTCGATTCTAGGGATGCGCAGGGGCCATCCGTTTGCAAGCGGCGCAGAGCGGGCAAAATGGTCCGATGGACACGTCGAAGCAGGAAATCGCCGCCGTCGCGGCCCGCCTCGTGGTCGAGGAGGGGCTGGAATACGGGCCCGCCAAGCGCCGTGCGCTGCGCGACCTCGGGTTGCCCGTGCGCACCGCGCTGCCGAACAACGATGAGGTCGAGGCCGAAGTCCGCGACTACATCCAGCTCTTCTGCGCCGATACCCAGCCGCAGGAGCTCCACGCGCTGCGCCTGCTGGCGCTCGAATGGATGGAACGCATGGCGCAGTTCCGGCCGCACGTCGGCGGCGCCGTCTGGCACGGCACGGCGACCCGGTTGTCCGACATCTACATCCAGCTGTTTTGCGACGACTCCAAATCGGCCGAGATCGCGCTGATCGATCACCACGTGGACTACGAGCCGCGCATGGTCACCGGCTTCCACGGCGAGCAGGTGGAGGCGCTCAGCGTGCATGCGGCCAGTCGGGCGCTGGGCGAGGAGATCGGGGTCCACCTGCTGGTCTACGATCTGGACGACCTGCGCGGAGCGCTCAAGCCCGACACCCAGGGGCGTGTGCCGCGCGGCAACCTCGCGGCATTGCGGCGCCTGATGGAAAAAGAAAAGGATGGTGGATGAGTTCGAACCCTACACGCCGTGGCTGGCTCTACGGTGGCGTGGCTGCAGTTGCGGCCGCCGCCGGGATCGGCGGCGCCTGGTGGCGGCAGCATCGGGACGAAAAGGGCGACGGGAAGCGGCTCGACGAGGCGTTCTGGGCGCAGCGTTTCGAGCGGCCCGAGGGTGGGGAACTGCTGTTCGAAGGGCTTCGCGGCAAGCCCCTGGTGCTCAATTTCTGGGCCACCTGGTGCCCGCCATGCGTCGAGGAAATGCCGGTGATCGACGCTTTCTTCCGCGAAATGCGCGGCAACGGCTGGCAAGTGGTGGGTTTGGCCATCGATCAGCCCAGCGCGGTGCGCAAGTTCCTGCTCAAGACGCCGGTCAGCTATCCGATCGGGCTCGCCGGCCTGCAAGGCACGGAGCTGGTCAAGCAACTGGGCAATACTGCGGGTGGCCTGCCCTACACCCTGGTGGTGGATTCGGGCGGCGCGGTCGTCGCGCGTAAAATGGGCCAGCTCGACGCCGGCGACCTGCAGTCGTGGCGGCGGGCCTAGTTCGCGGCTAGAATCCAGCCCCTACAAATCCGGTAGTTGGCGTTGAAACGCCGAAATAACCGGATCTTCAGGCGAGTTAAATTCAAATGACCGGCAAAGCCGGCGCTGGAGTCCCATGGATCTACGCAAGCTCAAGACACTGATCGACCTGGTGTCCGAATCCAATATTTCCGAGCTGGAAATCACCGAAACCGAGGGCAAGGTCCGCATCGTCAAGGGCGGCATCGCGGCGCCGGTTCAGTATGTGCAGACGCTGGCAGCGCCTGCAGCGGGCCAGCCTGCCGCTGCGCCGGCCGCCGCTGCCGCCGCGCCCGCTGCCGCTCCGGTGGAAGCCGTGGTCACGGGCCATGCGATCAAGTCGCCCATGGTCGGCACCTTCTATCGCTCGTCCAGCCCCGGTGCCCCGGCCTTCGTCGAGATCGGCAGCCAGGTCAAGGAAGGCGACACCGTCTGCATCATCGAGGCGATGAAGATCCTGAACGAAATCGAGGCCGACAAGTCCGGCACCGTCACGCAGATCCTCGCTGAGAACGGCCAGGCGGTCGAATACGGCCAGCCCCTGTTCATCATCGAGTGACCATGTTCAAGAAGATACTGGTCCCGAACCGGGGTGGTCGCGCGTTGGCGCGATCGAGCCGCGAGGGCGCTCATGTTTAAGAAAATCCTAGTCGCCAACCGCGGGGAGATCGCGCTGCGCATCCAGCGCGCCTGCAGCGAACTCGGCATCAAGGCCGTGATGGTCTATTCCGAGGCCGACCGCGACGCCAAGTACGTCAAGCTGGCCGAAGAAGCGGTGTGCATCGGCCCGGCCTCTTCGTCGCAGAGCTACCTGAACATGCCCGCCATCATCTCGGCGGCGGAAGTGACCGACTCGGAAGCCATCCACCCGGGCTACGGGTTCCTGAGCGAGAACGCCAATTTCGCGGAGCGCGTGGAACAGAGCGGCTTCCAGTTCATCGGCCCATCGCCCGAGTCGATCCGCATCATGGGCGACAAGGTGTCGGCCAAGCAGACCATGATCAAGGCCGGCGTGCCCTGCGTGCCGGGTTCCGAGGGCGAGCTGTCCGACGACGCCAACACCAACAAGCGGATCGCGCGGGCGATCGGCTACCCGGTCATCATCAAGGCAGCGGGCGGTGGCGGTGGGCGCGGCATGCGCGTGGTCCACACCGAGGCGGCGCTGGTCAACGCGATCCAGATGACCAAGGCGGAAGCCGGCGCGGCCTTCAACAATCCGGCCGTCTACATGGAGAAATTTCTCCAGAACCCGCGCCACATCGAGATCCAGATCCTCGCCGACAAGCACAAGAACGCGGTCTACCTGGGCGAGCGCGACTGTTCCATGCAGCGGCGCCACCAGAAGGTGATCGAGGAATCCCCGGCACCGGGCATCCCGCGCAAGCTGATCGAGAAGATCGGCGAGCGCTGCGCGGCCGCCTGCAAGAAGATCGGCTACCGCGGTGCCGGCACCTTCGAGTTCCTCTACGAGAACGGCGAGTTCTACTTCATCGAGATGAACACCCGCGTGCAGGTGGAGCATCCGGTGACCGAGTTCACCACCGGCATCGACATCGTGAAGACGCAGATCATGGTGGCGGCCGGCGAGAAGCTGCCGTTCACCCAGCGCCAGATCGAGATGCGCGGCCACGCGATCGAGTGCCGCATCAACGCCGAGGATCCGTACAAGTTCACGCCCTCGCCGGGCCGCATCACGATGTGGCATCCGCCGGGCGGACCGGGCGTGCGGGTCGATTCGCATGTCTACACCAACTACTTCGTGCCGCCGAACTACGACTCGATGATCGGCAAGATCATCGTCTACGGCGACACGCGCGAACAGGCGATGGCGCGCATGCGTACGGCGCTGAACGAGACGGTGATCGAAGGCATCCAGACCAACATCGCGCTGCACCGCGAACTGATGGTGGACGCCAAGTTCATGAGCGGCGGCACCAACATCCACTACCTCGAAGAGTGGCTTGCTTCGCATAAGAGGTGATCTCCCCCAGGTTGGCTCACTGCGTGTAGCCGCCTCGAGTCGCTGCCAGAGGCAGCGGCTCTTCGGGCCGTCCAAGCCTGCGTCGGCAGGCTTGGAGCCGCGGCCCTCAGCCCCCTCGCCGGGGGCAACACCGGCGGCCCGGCGGAGCCGGTTCCGCGGTGTTCCACGAGGGGGCTTCGCTTCGCTTGCCGGATTGCTGCTCGGGGCGCAGTGGAAAACTGAGAGGAATTGCTGTGTTCGAACTACGCCTGCTGGCACCTGAAGACCTGGTCGAGACGGTCAGCGACGCGCTCGATGCGCTCGACGCACTGAGCGTGTCGGTCGAAGATGCCGATGCGCAGACCGATGCCGAGCAGGCCCTGTTCGGCGAACCGGGCATGCCGCCGCCCAAGGACGGCTGGCAGCGCTCGCGGGTGATCGCGCTGTTCGCCACGGAGGCGCTGGCGCGCGAAGCGGCGGCGCTGCTCGAGGCGCAAGACTTCTTCGCCGAGTGCCGCCTGCTGGGCCTGGCCGACGTGCCCGAGCAGGACTGGGTGCGATTGACGCAGTCGCAGTTCGCGCCGGTCGAGATCACGCCCGAGTTCTGGATCGTGCCGACCTGGCACGAACCGCCCGCGCAAGCCCGCCAGGTGATCCGGCTCGACCCGGGGCTGGCGTTCGGCACCGGCACCCACCCGACCACCCGCATGTGCCTGCGCTGGATCGCCACGCGCGGCACCCTCGCGGGCCGGCGCGTGCTCGACTACGGCTGCGGCTCCGGCATCCTGGCGATCGGCGCGGCGAAGTTCGGCGCGCTCGACATCGACGCGGTGGACATCGACGAGGCCGCGGTGGAATCGACCCGGCTCAATGCCGAGGCCAATGGCGTTGCCTTGAAGGCCGGCCTCCCGGAGGCTGCCGCCGGCCGCTACCAGATCGTGCTTGCGAACATCCTGGCGACGCCGCTCAAGGTGCTCGCGCCGCTGCTCTGCGGCCACGTCGCGCCGGGCGGCGAGCTGGTGCTGGCCGGCATCCTGGAACGGCAGGCCGACGAGCTGAAGGCGGCCTATGCCCCCTACGCGGCGCTCGAGGTCAGCGACAGCGAGGACGGCTGGATCCTGATGACGGCGAAAGCCCAGTCATAGGCCGGCGAAGTCCGGGGCCTCTTCGTGAAACACCGCGGAACCGGCTTCGCCGGGCCGCTGGTGTTGCCCCCGGTAGGGGGTGGGCGGGCTACACGCAGTGAGCCCAACCTGGGGGCGAGCAATACAATCCCGCCTCGATGAGCCTTGTCACCCGCTGCCCCGCATGCGACACCACTTTCAAGGTGGTGCGGGATCAGCTGCGAATCTCCGATGGCTGGGTGCGCTGCGGACGCTGCAGCCAAGTGTTCGATGCGACCGTCGATTTGCAGGAGGCGCCGGACGCCCGGCCCTCGGCGTCGGTCCCGGTCCCGATGCCGATGCCGATGCCGATGCCGATGCCGGCACCTGCGTCCGAGGCGCATTCCTTGCAGGCCGAGCCCGAGCCAACGGCCCCGCTCGACGCTGCCGATGAAGACAAGCCCGGCATTGCCGACACGGACTTTTTTGACGACGAACAGGAGTCGGGCCCGGCACCGCTCGCCGAGCCTGCGGCCTTCACCGGCGTGGTTGCCGACGTGTCGTGGCCCGATCCGGACTCCCTGCTGCTCGGCGACGAAGGCCGCATCGCGGTGCGCCCTCCCGTGCCGCCGCCGCTGTCGTTCCCGGACATCGACCTCACGCTGCCCTCGCGGCCCGCGACGCCGGCCGGCGATGCCGCGCCGCTGCAGTCTGACGACTCCGGGCATGCCCAGATGCAAAAGGCGTTGCGCCGCGCGCGCGTCAAATCCGCCAAGATCGCCAAGGCGAAGGCCAGGGCGCGAGGGGATGCCGCGGCCGATGTGGCGCCGATGGTGCTGGCCGCGAGCGAGTCCGAGCCGACCGCTGCTGCGGCTGTGCTGCCCGAGCCCGCGCCGACCTTCTTCGGCGTCGACGAAGCCTCCTCCTGGTGGCGCCGTGCCGCAGTCCGGCGCTCGCTGTTCGCCACGGCCGTGTTGGCGGCCTTGCTTCTGCTCGTCCAGGTGCTGCACCACGAGCGCGACCTGATCGCCGCGCGCCAGCCCGCCTTGCGCCCGCTGCTCGAGACGCTGTGCCGTGTGACCGGCTGCGAGCTTTCGGCGCTGCGGCAGATCAACGACATCAAGCTCGACGGCGCCTCGTTTGCGCGCGAGAAGAGCGGCGACGGTTTTCAGCTCAACTTCACGCTGCGCAACGCCGCCGCCGTGCCGCTCGCGATGCCCGCGGTCGAGCTGTCGCTGCTCGACACGCAGGAGCGGGCCGTGGTACGGCGCGTGCTCATGCCTTCCGAGTTCGGCGCGCCGGCGGTGCTGCCTGCACGTGCCGAGCGCGCGGCCTCGCTGTCGCTCGAGCTCGGCGGCGCCGAAGCCGCATCGATGCCGCCGGTCGCCGGCTTTCGCATCGAGGCGCTCTATCCCTGAGCGATCCGACCCTTCAGTTTCTTTTATCCAACCAGTGGCTCATCCATGGCAGCAGTGATTTGCGGTTCCCTCGCGTTCGACACCATCATGACTTTCGAAGGGCGGTTCGCGGACCAGATCCTTCCGGACCAGTTGCACATCCTGAACGTATCCTTCCTGGTGCCCGGCCTGCGGCGCGATTTCGGCGGCTGCGCCGGCAACATCGCCTACAGCCTCAACGCGCTGGGCGGTACGGCGTTGCCGATGGCAACCGTCGGCAGTGACGGTGCCGATTACCTCGAGCGCCTGCGCACGCTGGGCATCAGCACCGAGTTCGTGCGGCAGGTCGAGGACACCTTCACGGCCCAGGCCATGATCATGAACGACCGGGACAACAACCAGATCACGGCCTTCCATCCGGGCGCGATGCAGCAGGCCCACATCACGCGCATTGCTGCGCGCGAGGACATCCGGCTCGGCATCGTGGCGCCCGACGGCCGCGAGGCCATGCTGCAGCACGCCGAGCAGTTCCAGGCGGCCGACATCCCCTTCGTCTTCGATCCGGGCCAGGGCCTGCCGATGTTCGACGGCAAGGAGCTGGCGCATTTCGTCGAGCTGGCGAGCTGGGTCGTGGTCAACGACTACGAAGGCAAGATGCTGTCGCAGCGCACCGGCTGGAGCCTGGCCGAGATCTCGAAGCGGGTGCGAGGCCTGGTCGTGACGCTGGCCGCCGAAGGCTGCGAGGTCTGGATCGGGGGCGAGCGCGAGCACGTGCCGGCGGTGAAGCCGGCGGCGGTGATCGAGCCCACCGGCTGCGGCGATGCCTGGCGCGGCGCGCTGCTGTTCGGCCTCGAGCAAGGCTGGTCGCTGGCACGCTGCGCGGCGCTCGGCAATCACCTGGGTGCGCTCAAGATCGCGCAACGCGGCCCGCAGAACTACCAGGTGGACCGCGAGGCCCTGGGCCTGGCGGCCTGAGCAAGGCCATTCCGGCGCCCAAAAGAAAAGCCCGACACCCGACGCGGCGTCGGGAGGCTCAATGAAAAAGCCCGACACCCGACGCGGCGTCGGGAGGCTCAATGAAAAAGCCCGACACCCGACGCGGCGTCGGGAGGCCCAATGAAAAAGCCCGACACCTTGCGGTGTCGGGCTTTTGCCTTCAAGGCCGCTGAAAAACTCAGGGCTTGCTGGCCGTCGGGAACGGCCACGCAGCCTGCGGGTTCAGCGTCGTCTGCGCAGCAGGGGCAGGCGCTACGGCAGCCTTGGCAGGCGCCTTTGCGGCCTTCTTGGCAGCAGGCTTCTTGGCGGCAGGCTTGGCAGCGGGCTTCTTCGCGGCTTTCTTGGCAGCGGGCTTCTTTGCCGCAGCCTTTTTCGCCGGCGCCTTCTTGGCGGGGGCCTTCTTCGCAGCGGCCTTCTTGGCCGGCGCCTTCTTGGCGGCTGCCTTCTTGGCAGGAGCCTTCTTCGCCGGGGCCTTCTTCGCCACTACCTTCTTGGCAGGAGCCTTCTTCGCCGGTGCCTTCTTGGCGGCGACCTTCTTGGCCGCTACCTTCTTCGCCGGAGCCTTCTTGGCCGCGACCTTCTTGGCCGGCGCCTTCTTGGCTACGACCTTCTTGGCGGGAGCCTTCTTTGCCGGAGCCTTCTTTGCAGCGGCTTTCTTAGCCGGCGCTTTCTTTGCAGTTGCCATTTCTATTTCTCCTTGATCAAGTTGAAAAAATCAACCTTTTGAAGCACTCCACGCATGTTGGTCAGCGTGAAGCGATTCATGGCGTTGGAACGGTTTCCAGCACCATGAACACCTGCACCCTCAGCGATGCCGCACTCTCCGGTGCGGTGTGTCGATGAGAGTTATTTCTGGATGCACTTTGTTTTTTATCGGAAGAGATTCAATCCCAGGAGAGCGCACCGCCCGACTGGTACTCGATCACGCGGGTTTCGAAGAAGTTGCGCTCCTTCTTGAGGTCGATCATCTCGCTCATCCAGGGGAACGGGTTTTCCTCGTTCGGGAAGAGCGTTTCGAGGCCGATCTGCTGCGCGCGCCGGTTGGCGATGTAGCGCAGGTAGCCCTTGAACATGGAGGCGTTCATGCCGAGCACGCCGCGCGGCATGGTGTCCTCGGCGTACTTGTATTCGAGCTCGACGGCCTTCATGAAGAGGGCCTTGATCTCGGCCTTGAACTCGGCCGTCCAGAGATTCGGGTTCTCGAGCTTCAGCTGGTTGATCAGGTCGATGCCGAAATTGCAGTGCATCGACTCGTCGCGCAGGATGTACTGGTACTGCTCGGCGGCGCCGGTCATCTTGTTCTGCCGGCCCAGCGCCAGGATCTGCGTGAAGCCGACGTAGAAGAACAGGCCTTCCATCAGGCAGGCGAAGACGATCAGCGACTTGAGCAGGGTCTGGTCGGTCTCGTGCGTGCCGGTCTTGAAGTTCGGATCGCTGATGGCGTCGATGAACGGGATCAGGAACTGGTCCTTCTCGCGGATCGAGGCCACTTCGTTGTAGGCGTTGAAGATCTCGCTCTCGTCCAGGCCGAGCGATTCGACGATGTACTGGTAGGCGTGCGTGTGGATCGCTTCCTCGAAGGCCTGGCGCAGCAGGAACTGGCGGCATTCGGGCGCCGTGATGTGGCGGTAGGTGCCCAGCACGATGTTGTTGGCGGCCAGCGAGTCGGCGGTGACGAAGAAGCCGAGGTTGCGCTTGACGATGCGGCGCTCGTCCTCGGTCAGGCCGTTCGGGTCTTTCCAGAGCGCGATGTCGCGCGTCATGTTCACTTCCTGCGGCATCCAGTGGTTGGCGCAGGTGGCGAGGTATTTTTCCCAGGCCCACTTGTACTTGAACGGCACCAGCTGGTTGACGTCGGTCTGGCCGTTGATGATGCGCTTGTCGGCGGCCTTGACGCGATGCGTCGCGGGTGCAGCTTGCGTGGCCGGAGCCGGACGCACCGCCGCGCCGTCATCGAGCGTGCGTGCGGCGAGGGGCGCTTGAGGGGCAATTTGCGAAGTCGGGAACTCCGACGAGCGGGCGACTGGCGCGCCGCTGTTCGATGGGTGCCGCAGTCCTTGCTGCAGATCCTTTGGCAAGGAGGGCTTGACTTCTTCGTCCCAGGTCAACATAGAAAAATCCAATGCTCAAATTATGTGAGCAACGATGTGAGTTGCAAAGTGCTCCTCACGTCGCGCTTCAATTATGTGGTCGTTATGTTGTTCGCATGCATCGCAATTTGTCGGTCGATGCCGCGAACCACCACAACTTCACGCCGACATCACTGGCAAGCTTCGCAGGTCGGATCGTCGACGCCGCAGAACGCGATGTCGGTGGCGGGCATCGAACTCAGTTGCGCTTGCGCTGCGAGCGCCGCGGCTTCGAGCGCGCTCATGCCCGACGGCGCATCGCTGCCGCCCGAGGACACCGCGTTGAGGCGGCCCGATTGCACGGTCGATTTCTCGGCGTGCGTCGCGCTCTGCGTACGCAGGTAGTAGGTGGTCTTGAGGCCGCGCAGCCAGGCCAGCTTGTAGGTGTCGTCGAGCTTCTTGCCCGATGCGCCGGCCATGTAGATGTTGAGCGACTGCGCCTGGTCGATCCACTTCTGGCGCCGCGAGGCCGCTTCGACCAGCCAGGTGGTCTCGATCTCGAAGGCCGTGGCGTAGAGCGCCTTGACGTCCTGCGGCACGCGGTCGATCGGCCGCAGCGAGCCGTCGAAATGCTTCAGGTCCATCACCATCACGTCGTCCCACAGGCCCAGGCGCTTGAGGTCGCGCACCAGGTAGTGGTTGATGACCGTGAACTCGCCCGACAGGTTCGACTTGACCGAGAGGTTGCCGAAGCAGGGTTCGATCGAGGCGTCGACGCCGATGATGTTGGAGATGGTCGCGGTCGGTGCGATGGCCACGCAGTTGGAGTTGCGCATGCCGTCGGCCTTGATCTTCTGGCGCAGCGCGTCCCAGTCGAGCGTGGCCGAGCGGTCGACCTCGACGTAGCCGCCGCGGGCCTTCTCGAGCAGGTCGAGGGTGTCGGGCGGCAGGATGCCCTTGTCCCACAGCGAGCCCTTGTAGCTCGAGTACTTGCCGCGCTCGCGCGCCAGGTCGGTCGAGGCCCAGTAGGCGTGGTAGCAGATCGCTTCCATCGATTCGTCGGCGAACTGAACCGCTTCCTGCGAGGCGTAGGGGATGCGCAACTCATAGAGCGCGTCCTGGAAGCCCATCAGGCCGAGGCCGACCGGGCGATGGCGCAGGTTGGAGTCGCGCGCCTTCTTGACCGCGTAGTAGTTGATGTCGATCACGTTGTCGAGCATGCGCATCGCGGTCGAGATGGTGCGCTGGAGCTTGGCCTGGTCGACCTTGCCGTCCTTCAGATGCTGCAGCAGGTTGACCGAGCCGAGGTTGCAGACCGCGGTTTCGGTGTCGCTGGTGTTGAGTGTGATCTCGGTGCAGAGGTTCGACGAATGGACCACGCCGGCATGCTGCTGCGGCGAGCGCACATTGCAGGCGTCCTTGAAGGTGATCCAGGGATGGCCGGTCTCGAACAGCATCGTGAGCATCTTGCGCCAGAGGTCCGAGGCCTGCAGCGTGCGGCTGGGCGTGATCTCGCCGCGCGCGGCCTTTTCTTCGTAGGCCACGTAGGCGGTCTCGAAGTCGAGTCCGAACTTGTCGTGCAGGTCGGGCACGTTCGACGGCGAGAACAGGGTCCAGGTGCCCTTTTCCATCACGCGGCGCATGAACAGGTCGGGGATCCAGTTGGCCGTGTTCATGTCGTGGGTGCGGCGGCGGTCGTCGCCGGTGTTCTTGCGCAGCTCGAGGAATTCCTCGATGTCGAGATGCCAGCTTTCCAGGTAGGTGCAGACCGCGCCCTTGCGCTTGCCGCCCTGGTTGACCGCGACGGCCGTGTCGTTGACCACCTTGAGGAAGGGCACCACGCCCTGCGATTCGCCGTTGGTGCCCTTGATGTGGCTGCCGAGCGCGCGCACGCGGGTCCAGTCGTTGCCCAGGCCGCCGGCGAACTTCGACAGCAGCGCGTTTTCCTTGATCGACTCGTAGATGCCGTCGAGGTCGTCGGGCACGGTCGTCAGGTAGCAGCTCGACAGCTGCGAGCGCAGGGTGCCGCTGTTGAACAGGGTCGGGGTGCTCGACATGAAGTCGAACGAGGACATCACTTCATAGAACTCGATGGCGCGGGCTTCGCGGTCGATCTCGTTGAGCGAGAGGCCCATCGCGACGCGCATGAAGAAGGCCTGCGGCAGCTCGATGCGCGACTTGCGCACGTGCAGGAAGTAGCGGTCGTAGAGGGTCTGCAGGCCGAGGTAGTCGAACTGCAGGTCGCGCTCGGGCTTGAGCGCAGCGCCCAGGCGGGCGAGGTCGAACTGCTGCAGCTTCTCGTCGAGCAGCTCGTTGTCGACGCCCTTCTTGATGAACTGCGGGAAGTAGTCGGCGTAGGCCTGGGCCCGTTCGGCCAGCGGTACTTCGCGGCCGATCACTTCCTTGAAGATCGTGTGCAGCAGCAGGCGGGCGGTGGCGAAGGTGTAGTCGGGGTCCTTCTCGATCAGCGTGCGGGCGGCCAGGATCGAGGCCTTGTAGACCTCGTCCAGCGGCACACCGTCGTAGAGGTTGCGCATGGTCTCGGCCACGATCGGGCCGGAGGTGATGCTGTCGCCCAAGTTGGTGCAGGCGGACTCGATCAGGCTCTTGAGCTCGTTGAGGTCGAGCGCGACGCGCTCGCCGCGGTCGAGCACGTGCAGCGTGGACACCGCGATCGGCGCGTCCTGCTCGCCCTGCTTGCTGCGCTCCTGGGAGCGGCGTTCGCGGTAGAGCACGTAGGCGCGCGCGATCTCGTGGTGGCCGCCGCGCATCAGGCCGAGCTCGACCTGGTCCTGCACGTCCTCGATGTGGAAGGTGCCGCCGCCCGGACGCGAGCGCACCATGGCGCGCACCACGGCCTGGGTCAGGGTGTCGACCGTCTCGCGCACGCTGGCCGAGGCCGCGCCCTGGGTGCCGTGCACCGCAAGGAAGGCCTTCATCATCGCGATCGCGATCTTGTTCGGCTCGAAGGGAACGACCGCGCCGTTGCGGCGAATGATCTGGTAGTGGGCCAGCGCATCGCCGGCGGGCGAGCCGGCGACGTCGCGCTGCTGCGGCGTCGAGGAAGCAGCGTGGGAGGCGCGGGGGGCGGAGGGGGTGTTCAGGGCAGTTTGCATGCGAATCCTCGGTTGGCAATTCTTGTTGGGGCGGCGGTGCCAGCGCGGCCATGGTTTTTGGCGTCGGGCGCCGGGCAGGGCACACTATATCTAGGGTCTCGTGGGGCTACAACCCACTAGATGTAGTGTTTTCGACAATTTTCAATGAATGTGAACCAGGGCGAGCAGGCGTCGGATCGCGCGTCTGCCCCATGGCCAGTGAAAGACGTTATCGCAGTCCGCGACAGCCGGGCGTTTCAGCCGCATTTGGGCTTGGAAACCGCATGGTTGCTGAGCTTGAGCGCTTGCGTGGGTGCCGATGCCGCGTCGCATCGACGACGCATCGCACCCCGCCACCCGATTGAAAAAAACTAGCGGGCCATCGCGGCCGGGGGGAACATCGCCCGATTCCAGCCGAGTTGGCGCTGCAGCAGGTGCCAGTCGAAGCCGGCGCCCGGGTCTTCCTTGCGGCCCGGCGCGATGTGTTCGTGGCCGGCGATGAAGCCGATGGCATGGCGCTGCGCGATCGCCGGGCACAGGCTGGTCAACGTTTCGTACTGGGCGCTTTCGAACGGGCCGCCTTCGATGCCCTCGAGCTCGATGCCGATCGAATCGTCGTTGCAGTTCGCGCGGCCGCGCCACCAGGATGCGCCGGCGTGCCAGGCGCGGTCGTCGCAGCCGACGAACTGCCACAGCTCGCCGTTGCGCCGCACATAGAAGTGCGCCGAGACCTCGAGACCGCGGATGCTGTCGAAATAGGGGTGCGCATCCCAATCGAGGCGGTTGGTGAAGAGTTGCTGGACTTCGTCGCCGCCGTAGCGTCCCGGTGGCAGGCTGATCGAATGCAGCACGATCAGGTCGATGTGGGCGCCGGCCGGACGCGGCCCGAAGTTGGGCGAGCGCAATTGCCGCGCGAATTGATACCAGCCGTCCCGCCAGAGGCCGGTGGCCGCTTCGGGCTCAGGTCGGCGCCGGGCCGCCAGAGCGGCGAGGTCCGCGCTTCGCACGGACGGGCGGCCTGCAGCGTCCCCCTCGGGGGGCAGCGACCCACACGCAGTGGGGGAGCGTGGGGGCTCAGTCTCAGTCTCAGGCCGGCGCCGGGCCGCCCCAAGGCGGCCTGCGGCCCCCTCGGGGGGCAGCGACCCACTCGCAGTGGGGGAGCGTGGGGGCTCAGTCTCAGGCCGGCGCCGGGCCGCCCCAAGGCGGCCTGCGGCCCCCTCGGGGGGCAGCGACCCACTCGCAGTGGGGGAGCGTGGGGGCTCAGTCATCACCGAGGGCATTGGCGTCGTCGCCGTTCGGTGTCGCGATGCCCAGGCGCGCGATCCGGTAGCGGATCTGCCGCAGGCTGAGCCCGAGCCGGTTGGCCGCGGCGGTGCGGTTGAATCCGGTCTCCTGCAGCGCGCGGATCAGGATCTCGCGCTCCTGCTGGTCGAGGTAGCTCTGCAGGTCGTTCGGCACCGCGGGCGCGGTTCTCGACGCCGGCGCGGCGCCGGTGGCGGGCGCCGCCGCGTACGCCGGCGGCGCCGGTTCCGACAGCAACGGTTCGGCCAGCAGCGCCGTGCTGTCGACGAAATCGAGGTGCAGCATGTCGCCGTCGCTCAGCGCCACCGCGCGGTGCAGCAGGTTCTCGAGTTCGCGTACGTTGCCGTTGAGCGGGTGCTCGGCGAGCCGCAGCAGCACCTCGGCCGACAGCGTCGGCACCGGCATGTCGGCGTCGCGCCCGATGCGTGCCAGCAAGGCCTTGCACAGCGCCGGCAGGTCGCCGCGCCGTTCGCGCAGGGCCGGCACCGCGATCTCGATCACATTGAGGCGGTAGAACAGGTCCTGCCGGAAACGGCCGGCCTGCACCTCCGCGTGCAGGTCCTTGTGGGTGGCGCTCACGATGCGGACGTCGACCGCGTCTTCCTGGGTCGAACCGATCGGGCGCACGCTGCGCTCCTGGATCGCGCGCAGCAGCTTGGACTGCATCGCCAGCGGCAGGTCGCCGATCTCGTCGAGGAACAGCGTGCCGCCGCGCGCGGCCTGGAAGTAGCCGTCGCGGTCCTGGGAGGAGCCGGTGTAGGAGCCCTTGCGGGCGCCGAAGAATTCGGCCTCGAGCAGGTTCTCCGGGATGGCGCCGCAATTGACCGCGACGAAGGGGCCGTCGCTGCGCTGGCTGCAGGCGTGCACGGCCCGCGCGACCAGTTCCTTGCCGGTTCCGGATTCGCCGCGGACCAGCACCGGCGCCATGCCGCGGGCCACCTTGGCGATGCGCGCCTTGACGACGCGCATCGGCTCCGAGTCGCCCACCAGGCGCTCGAGCGCGGCCGCGCCGCCGCTGCCGACCGTGCTCGCGATCTTGGCGCCGTCGTCCGCCCGCTCGTCGACGGGGCGCACCGCGCGGGCGTTCGCGAGCTGCGCCGTGGCCTGCACCGCGGAAGCCACCACGGCCCGGAACTGCTTCAGGTCGACCGGCTTCGTCAGGTAGTCGAAGGCGCCCGCCTTGAGGGCCTCGACCGCGTTCTCGGCCGAGCCGTAGGCCGTCATCACGACGCAGCGCTCGCCGCGCTGGTCCTGCTGAATGCGCAGCAGGATCTCCATGCCGAGGCCGTCGGGCAGGCGCATGTCGGTGATCACGGCATCGAAGCGGCCGGCTTCCAGGTGCTGCGAAGCCTCGGCGACACTGCCCGCGGCCTGCACCCGGTAGCCCTCGCGCAGCAGCGTGAGTTCGTAGAGCGTGCGCAGATCGGGCTCGTCGTCGACGACGAGGATCTGGGCGGGGCGCGGGGTGGACGGGTGCGGGGTGCTCACGCCGCTATTGTGTCAGCCGGGTCTCGGCGGCGGCAAACGCAATGGAGAACTCGTTGCCCTCGGGGCCGCCCGGCGACAGTGCGCGGCGTTCGTAGCCGATCGTCGCGCCGTGCCGCTCGCACAGCTCCCGACACAGGAACAGGCCCAGGCCGCTCGAGCGGCTTTCGGACGAGAAGAAAGGCTCGAACAGGTGGCGCTGCACCGCGGGCTCGAGCGGCGCGCCGTCGCTCCAGATCTGCAGCGTGGCCCGGCCGCTGGGGCTGAGCCGGGTGGCCACCTGGATCGAGCCGTCGCGGTCTCCCGCATAGCGCGCCGCATTGTCGAGCAGGTTGACGAGGATGCGGCGCAGATGCTCGACATCGAAGCGCACGGCGCTGTCCGGGGCACCGAGCGCCAGCAGGACGCCCTGGCGCTGCGCCTGCAGCACCCATTCTTCGGCCAGCGCGCGCACCGTCGGATCGAGGGCCACCTGTTCGCCGAGCGGCAGCACGCGCTGCTGCCGGGCCCGCGCGACATCGAGCACGTCGTCGACGATGCGCGACAGGCGCTGCGCGTTCTGCTGGACCATGGTCGTCAGCTGCCGGTGCCCCGGGTCGACCAGGTCCTCGGCCAGCAGCGCGCTGGCCTGGGTGATGGCGGCCAGCGGGTTGCGGATCTCGTGCGCCACTGCGGCCGACATGCGGCCCATGGCGGCCAGCTTCTCGGTGCGGATGCGGGCCTCGAGTTCGCGCAGGTCCTGCAGGAACATCACGCAAAGGCCCTCGGACTGGGGGTCCGGCGAGCGGGTCAGCCGCGTGCGCACGCGGACCTCGCGCGCGGCGCCCTGGGCCTGGGCGACGGGGATCTCCTTCGACTGCGGCGTGCGGCGGGCGAACGTCTGGCGCGCCAGCTCGGCCAGGGAGACCCAGGCCGGATGGGCGCTGAGCGTGAAAGGCACCTCGAGGTCGGCCAGGCCCTGGCCCAGGATCGCGTCGGCGGCCGGATTGGCTGCGTGGACCTGGCCCTGCGAATCGAGCACCAGAACGCCTTCGCTGAGGGTCTCGATCACCAGGTCGTTGACCAGCGCGTGCATCTGCGCCGCGCTGCGGCTGTGCTGGGCCAGCGCCTCTTCGCGCGTGAGCCGGCGCGCCATCTCGTGGGCGAGCAGCGCGACCACGAACAGGCCGGTGCCGGTCAGCGCCGCCTGCACGAAGCGCGGCGAGGTGTCGGACGGCTGCTCCAGCCAGTACCAGGCCGCATGGCCCAGCAGCAGCAGCGTGGCCGCCGCGGTGGTGCCGAGCCCGACGGCACCGGTGCCCAGCACGGCGCCCATCAGGACCGGCAGCGCGAACAGCGGCGAGTAGTTGATGCTTCCCACCTGGAGCACCTGCAGCGCGGTGAAGATGACCAGGTCGACGCCGATGGTGGAGAACCAGGCGCGGCCCAGGCCGCGCAGCAGCTGGAACGGCGCAAAGCGCGCGGCCAGCAGCGCCGCCACCAGGTAGCCCGTGCACAGCGCGACCGCCACCGGTTGCGGCGTCTGCCCGAGCGCCAGGGCCACGGCCTGCAGCAGCAGCAGCACCGCGGCCACGAAGCAGCGCGCGGCCACGAAGCCGCGCCACAGGCGCAGCAGCGCGGTGCTTTGGCCGCTGAATCGTTCGAGCGAACTCCAGTCGGTCGCCGGTTCGCCCCGGGCGCGCAGGAACGCGGTCATGCCTGGCGCGCCGGGCGGGAGTTCATTTCTTGCCGGCTTGGCGATGCGCCGGGCTGCAGTACACGGCGCCATCGGGGCCGCTGATCGCATCGGCGGCGGGCAGGTGGAGGCCGCAGTGCGCGCAGCGCACCATGGCCTGCGGCGCACCGACGGCCGGGGGCTTGCTCGGCGGCGGACGCGACTGCATTTCCTCGCGCCGGTTCTTGCGCCAGAGCCAGATCGCGATGAAGACCACCGCGAAGACGAGCAGGTATTTCATGGGTTTGCGCGCGTCAGCACGACTTCAAGCACGAAGCGCGAGCCGACGTAGGCCAGCAGCAGCAATGCCGAGCCCGCGTAAAGCACGCGCCGTGCGGTGCGGCCGCGCCAGCCGAAGCGCGCGCGGCCGGTCAGGAGGATCGCGAAGGTGAGCCAGGCCAGCACCGAGAACACGGTCTTGTGGTCCCACTTCCAGCCGCGCGCCGTGCCGCCGTACAGCGTCTCGCTGAACAGCAGCCCGGCCAGCAGCGTGGCCGACAGCAGGACGAAGCCCGCGGTCACGAAACGGAAGGTGAGCCGCTCCATGGTCAGCAGCGGCACGCCGCCCTGCGGCTCGGCGGCGAGCCGGATCTGCTTCTCGGCCCGCGTCATGAGCCAGGCATGGACCACTGCGGCGCCGAACAGGCCGTACGAAGCAATGCCGAGCGCGAGGTGCAGCGGCAGCCATGGCGAGGCCGAGACATGCAGCGGCGTGCCGGGGAACAGCACCGCCAGCAGCACCGCGGCCGCGCCCAGCGCCGCGAGCGCGCGCCGGACCTTGAGCTGCGGATAGAGGCTGCTTTCGATGGCGTAGACCGTCAGCACCAGCCAGGCCGTGACCGAAATGGCCGGGGCAAAGCCGAAGCGCGGGCCTCCGCCGACCAGCCCGGCGCCCAGCGTCAAGGCGTGCAGCAGCCAGGCCAGCACCAGCATCCACTGGGTCGAGGAACGGCTGAGCCGGGCGGCGGCGGCGGCAGTGACGCCATAGGCGGCGGCGGTGGCGATGCCCAGTGCCACGCCGAGCGGGGAGGGGATCGCTAAAATCATCGGCTGGAGTTTAGCTTCTCGCCTTCTGCGGAAGCCCGCCGCTCCCGTCTTCATACCGGTCCCGTCCAGCGGGAAGCATCCATGGCCAGCGCCCTCACCGAAAAATTCACCCGCCTCGTCAAACAGGTCAGCGGCCAGGCCCGCATCACCGAAAGCAATGTCCAGGACATGCTGCGCGAGGTGCGCATGGCCCTGCTCGAGGCCGACGTCGCCTTGCCCGTCGTGCGCGATTTCGTCGCTCGCGTGAAGGAAAAGGCGCTCGGCCAGGAAGTGCTCGGCTCGCTGAAGCCGGGCCAGGCGCTGGTCGGCATCGTGAACCGCGAGCTGGCCGCCACCATGGGCCAGGGCGTGGCCGACATCAACCTGGCGGCCCAGCCGCCGGCCGTGATCCTGATGGCCGGCCTGCAGGGCGCCGGCAAGACCACCACCACCGCCAAGCTGGCCAAGCACCTGATCGAGAAGCGCAAGAAGAAGGTGCTGACGGTGTCGGGCGACGTCTACCGGCCGGCCGCGATCGAGCAGCTCAAGACCGTGACCAAGCAGGCCGGCGCCGAGTGGTTCCCGAGCACGCCGGACCAGAAGCCGCTCGACATCGCGCGCGCCGCGCTCGATCACGCCAAGCGCCACTTCTTCGACGTGCTGCTGGTCGACACCGCCGGCCGGCTGGCGATCGACGAGGTCCTGATGACCGAGATCCAGCAGCTGCATGCGGCGCTCGACCCGGTCGAGACGCTGTTCGTGGTCGACGCGATGCAGGGCCAGGACGCGATCAACACCGCCCGCGCCTTCAAGGAGGCGCTGCCGCTGACCGGCATCATCCTGACCAAGACCGACGGCGACTCGCGCGGCGGCGCCGCGCTGTCGGTGCGCCAGGTCACGGGCGTGCCGATCAAGTTCGCCGGCGTCAGCGAGAAGATCGACGGCCTCGAGGTGTTCGACGCCGAGCGCCATGCCGGCCGCATCCTGGGCATGGGCGACATCGTCGCGCTGGTCGAGCAGGTCACGGCCGGCGTCGACGTCGCGGCGGCGCAGAAGCTGGCGGCCAAGGTCAAGAGCGGTGCCGGCTTCGACCTCAACGACTTCCTCGGCCAGCTGCAGCAGATGAAACAGATGGGCGGGCTGTCGAGCATCCTCGACAAGCTGCCGGCCCAGATGGCGGCCAAGGCGACCGAGGCCGACATGACCCGGGCCGAGCGCGACATCCGGCGCAAGGAGGGGATCATCAACAGCATGACGCCGCTGGAGCGCCGCAAGCCCGAGCTGCTCAAGGCCACGCGCAAGCGCCGCATCGCCGCCGGCGCCGGGGTCCAGGTCCAGGAAGTGAACCGGCTGCTCAACGAGTTCGAGCAGATGCAGGGGATGATGAAGAAGATGAAGGGCGGCGGCCTCATGAAGATGATGAAGCGCATGGGCGGCATGAAGGGGATGCCGCCGATGGGCGGAGGCGGCGGGATGCCGCGCTTCTGAGCACGATCGTTTCGACCATGAAAAAACCGCCCGAGGGCGGTTTTTTCATGGGGGACGAGAGGCTCAGACTGCCGCCGGGCGGGCCAGCCGCAACGCGTGCATCCAGGCCCTGCGCAGCACGGCCGGCGAGCGCGACTCCTCGGGGATCAGCAGGAAGCCGCGGTCGCGCAGCGCATTGCCGAGCGCGATCTGGCTGGTCAGCACCGTCAGCGGGATCGCCAGCAGCAGCGGCAGGCCGACCGGCATCAGCCAGGTCAGCGCGCTGGCATCGATCAGCGCGATGCCGACCGCCAGCGCGGCGATCACCAGGGTCATCGGCGCCAGCTGCTGCAGCGCGATGCGCCACGGCACGGCGGCCGCTTCGCGCGGGGGCGACTTCCAGTCGAGCTTGAGGCCGGTCAGGGCGACGACCACGAACAGCGAGTGCGCGAGCATCCGCACCGGCGCCTGCACGATGGCCAGCGCGCTTTCGAGCAGGGCGCTCTTGAGCAGGCCGCCGATGCCGCCGAACTGGCGCTGCTCGCCGCGCAGCACGACCGCCACGATGCCCAGCACGCGCGGCAGGAACAGCAGGCACAGGGTCCACAGCCAGAGGCCGGCCAGCTCCATCGGCATCGCGAGCCAGTGCTCGACCACGCTCGAGCCGCTGAGCCACAGGGCGGTGCCCAGGGTCAGGAAGGCCAGCCACAGCGGTGCCGAGGCATAGGCCATGGTGCCGGTGACGAACATCGCGCGGTGCACCGGATGCAGGCCGGGTTCGGTCATCAGGCGGGCGTTCTGCAGGTTGCCCTGGCACCAGCGGCGGTCGCGCTGCAGTTCGGACAGCAGGTCCGGCGGCTGCTGCTCGTAGCTGCCGACCAGGTCGGCCACCAGCCACACGTGGTAGCCGGCACGGCGCATCAGCGCGGCCTCGACGAAGTCGTGCGACATGATGCCGCCCGACATGCCGCCGGAGCCCTTGATCGGCGCCAGCGCGCAGTGCTCCATGAAGGGCTGGACGCGGATGATCGCGTTGTGGCCCCAGTAGTGCGACTCGCCGAGCTGCCAGAACTGCATGCCGAGCGTGAACAGGCGGCCCGTCATGCGCGAGGCGAACTGCTGGGCGCGGGCGTGCAGCGTGACATGGCCGATGGCCTGGGTCGCGGTCTGGATGATCCCGGCCGTCGGGTTGGCTTCCATCAGCTTGACCATCGAGGTCAGGCAGTCGCCGCTCATGACGCTGTCGGCGTCGAGCACCACCATGTAGCGGTAGTCCTTGCCCCAGCGGCGGCAGAAGTCGGCCACGTTGCCGGCCTTGCGGTGCGTGCGGCGGGTGCGCAGGCGGTAGTAGACCTCGACCTGGGGCTGGCTCGGGTTGTTCGCGTAGTTGAGGGCCAGCGCGGCGCGCAGGTCTTCCCAGGCGGCGCGCTCGGCGGCGGCGATCTCGGGCGTGTAGCTGTCGGACAGCACGAAGACGTCGAACTGCTGTGCGTGGCCGGTGGCGGCCACCGATTCGCAGGTCGCGCGCAGGCCGGCGAACACCGTCGACACGTCCTCGTTGCAGATCGGCATGATGATCGCCGTGCGCGCTTCGGGGTTCATCGGGTGGTCGGCCACCTGCTTGCCCGACAGCGCGTGCTTGTCACCGCGCACCGAGACGTAGAAGCCCATCAGCGCGGTCACGAAACCGGTCACGACCCAGCCCGACAGGACGGCGTAGAGCGCGATCTGGCTGTATTCGAGCCACAGGTTGTCGTAGTCGGGCTGGACACGGGCGAAGAGCGTGCCGGCGATCACGGTGCTCAGCAGCGTCAGCGCCGTGAAGGCGAAGCGTCGCTGGGCGGCCGCGCGCTGCCAGGGCTGCTGGATGCCGGTCGCGGCCCTGGGGGCGGCTGCCTTGCCGGCGCCGAGCTTGACCAGCAGGGCGGTGCCGATGCTGTTCCAGAAGCCGCGCCAGGGGCGCGGCGTCATCGAGCCCCGGTTGATCGGGGGGGCCGTCACGGAGTTGGGGTGGCGTTCCTCGCGCAGCGGGCTGCGGTGCGAGAAATCGGCTTCCGCCAGCAGCTTCGCCTGGACGTACAGATGGGGCTTCACGTGCTTCAGCCCCGTTGCTTGTCGAGGGAGGGCGTGTCGCCGATTGCCGGAAAGCGCTTGAACACGCTTTCGGGCGCGATGCTGCCGGCGCCCGCCAGGGCAGCCAGCGAATGACCCGCGGCGCGGGGCCGCGAGAGGGAAAACTGCTTTTGACGCAGGCCGTCGCGCTGCGGACGCAGTGCGAAAGTGGGGCTGGTGAGTGCTGTCATGCCTCTACAGGGGCAAACCCTGTGCCAGCCCGGAAAAACCCTTTGAAATCAATCGCTTGGACTGATTTTTCGGTTTTTCAGGGGGGTGGGCGGCCAGAACCGCGGCCAAACCCCCCGAATTTGTCGCCTGGGCCCGACAGCCACCGAGCCTGACTGACAAAACCCAATCAAATCAACAACTTGGCGTGTCGCTGGTCAGCGACCGCTTTCGCTGCCCGGTGACGCGGCGTCGGCCTTGAAGTGTCCCGGCGTGAGTTCGTGCTTCTGCAGCAGGCGGTAGAACTCGGTCCGGTTGCGGTCCGCGAGGCGGGCCGCGTCGGCGACATTGCCGTCGGTCAGCTTGAGCAGGCCGACCAGGTAGTCGCGCTCGAAGCGCTGCTTGGCCTCGGCGTAGGTCTGGACCTCGACGCTCGGCACCCGCAGGGCGCGCTGCACCAGGGCCAGCGGGATCAGCGGCGAGCTCGAGAGGGCGCAGACCTGCTCGACGACGTTGAACAGCTGGCGCACGTTGCCGGGCCAGGAGGCGGTGGTCAGTGCCTTCAGCGCCTCGGGCGCGAAGCCCGACAAGCGCTTGTTGTACTTGGTCGACAGCCGCTGCAGGAAGTGGTTGGCCAGCAACGGAATGTCCTCGCGCCGCGCCGACAGCGGCGGCAGGCTCAGTGTCACGACATTGAGGCGGTAGTAGAGGTCTTCGCGGAACTGTCCGGCCTCCATCGCGGCATCGAGGTCGCGGTGGGTGGCCGAGATGATCCGGACGTCGACCGCGATCGACTGGCTGGCGCCGAGCGGCCGCACCGCGCGCTCCTGCAGCACCCGCAGCAGCTTGACCTGCAGCGCCGGCGGCATGTCCCCGATCTCGTCCAGGAGCAGGGTGCCGCCGTCGGCCTGCTGGAACAGGCCCTTGTGGTTGGCGACCGCGTCGGTGAAGGCGCCCTTCATGTGGCCGAACAGCTCGGATTCCAGCAGCGCTTCGGGGATGGCGCCGCAATTGACCGCCACGAAGGGCTTGTCGGCGCGCGCGCTCGCGCGGTGGATGGCGCGCGCCAGCACCTCCTTGCCGGCGCCGCTGTCGCCGCGCAGCAGCACGCTGGCATCCGACTTGGCGACCATCCTGGCCTCGGCCAGCAGCTCGGCCATGCGGTTGCTGCGGCTCACGATCTCGGCGCGCCAGCTTTCGTCGCCGGCCTTGCCGGGCGTGGCGGCCGGCGCGCCCAGGGCCAGCGCCTGGCCGATCTTTTCGAGCAGCTCGCGGGCGTCGTAGGGCTTGGTGAGGTAGGTGAAGACGCCGCGCGCCGTGGCCTCGACGGCGTCGGGAATGGTGCCGTGCGCGGTCAGCAGGATCACGGGCAAGGTCGGATGGCGCTTGCGGACCTCGTCGAACAGCGCCAGGCCGTCGCGGCCCGGCAGCCGGACGTCGCTGAGCACGAGCTGGGGATGCTCGATCTCGAGCTGGGTCAGCGCCGATTCGGCCGAGGTCACGGCCGTGACCTGGTAGCCGGCAGAGGTGAGTCGCATCGACAGCAGGCGCAGCATGTCGGCGTCGTCGTCGACCACCAGCAGGCGGGCGCCGCGCGCCGGCGCGTCGGGCGGCAGCTTCGGGGGCGGCGACGATGGCGTGCTGCTCACGGGGCGGCTTTCGGCATCGTCGGGGCCGTGGCCGGCGCCGGACGCGCAAAGCTGCGTTCGATCGCCCGCAGCGCCTCGATCCGGTCGTTGAGCTGGTCGATGCGCCGCTGGCTGTCGCGCAGTTGCTGCGCCTGCTTGTCGCGGTCGTCCTCGACCTTGCGCTGCTCCGTATATCGCGCCGCCAGGGTACGGGCCAGCGGCTGAAGCGGCTGGGCGTCAGCCGAGGGATTGGCGGTCACGCGCTGCAGCAGGCCGATGGCGCGCGCAAGGTCGGCCGACGAGCGGGTCTGGGCCAGCACGATCGCCATCTGCATCTGGACCGCGGGTGTCTCGACCAGATCGCCGAGCCGGTTGAGCTCGGCCGCGAGTTCGGGTGGACCGAGCGGGCGCACCTTGTCGGCATAGGCCAGCGTGGCGCCCACCGGACCCTGGGTCCATTGGGTGAAGAGGCCCGCGGGCTGCGTCGCGGGCGCCAGCGGCTCGGCCTCGACCGGGGTGATCGCCGGCGGCGCGGGCGGCGGGGTGACGGCCACCGCGACCGCCTCGGCCGGCGGCTTGCGAGGGACGGCGCAGCCGGCCAGCAGCAGCGGCACGACGAAGGTCATGGCGGCGGCGGATCTGCGAAAGATCGGAGAGAACATGAAACTAGGAAAAGGCGCGTGGGCGATGGATTTCAGGCGGAGCGCGGCAGCGCGATGCGGAATCGCGCACCCGGCCCCTCCGGCAGCAGCGTGACGCGGCCACCATGGGCTGCAATGTACTCCTGCACGATCGAAAGGCCGATGCCGGTGCCCTTGACCGAATGCTGGGGCTGTCGTTCGCCGCGGTAGAAAGGCTCGAAGACCCGGTCGCGATCGCCCTCGGCGATACCCGGGCCGGCGTCGGCGATGTCGATCTGCGCGGTGTCGGCGGTGCTCGACACCGTGATCGTGATGGTGCCGCCGCGGGCCGAGAAGCGGATCGCGTTCGACAGCAGGTTGGCCAGCGCGGTGCCGAGCTTGACCGGGTCGACCACCACCGAGATCGGCTCGCCCTCGGCGCGCACGGTGAGGCCGTTGGCCTGCCATTGCAGCCGCTGGGCCTCGATCTGCTCCTCGACCAGCGGCAGCAGCGGCGTGCGCTCGCGGCGCAGCTCGCGGGCTTCGAAGGCGGCCGCGTTGAAGCGCAGCAGGGCCTCGATCTGGCCCTGCAGCGCGACCGTGTTCTGCTGCAGGATCTGCGTCACCTCGTGCTGGGCCGGATTAAGCGCGCCGGTCACGCCGTCCTCCAGCAGCGAGACGCCTTCGCGCAACGCGGCCAGCGGGGTCTTGAGTTCATGGGAGACGTGTCGCAGGAACCGTGCCTTGTCGGCGTCGAGTTCGGTCAGCCGCAGCCGCAGCCACTCGAGCTGCTGCGACACCCGCCGCACGTCGGCCGGGCCGTGGATGTCGATCGGCACGTCCAGCCGGTTCTCGCCGAGCCCGACGATGGCGCGCTCGAGCCGCTTGAACGGCCGTGCCAGCCAGACGCCGAAGGCCAGCGCCAGCGACACCGCCAGGGCGCTGGCGGCGATCACCAGCCGCATCAGCCGCTTGCGCGCGGACTCGATGCGCTGCGCGAGTTCGTTGTTCTGGGTCTCGATCAGGAACTGCGCCTGTTGCGCGATGTTGGTGTTGAGGGCGTCGAGCTCGCGGAACTGCGTGGCCATCGAGCTCTCGCGCGCCAGCGAGGTCTCGGGCGCGCCGCTCATGAGGCCCTGGATCACCTCCAGCTGCTCGCGCCACCGGTCGGGGCCGTCGGCGCCCAGGCCGTTGGCGGACAGCCGTCCGAGCACCTGGCGGGCGTCGCGCGCAGCGTCGTCGAAGCGGCGCCGCAACACGGCGTCGTTGAGCACCAGCGATTGGCGGCCGGCGCGCTCCATCGCGGCGCTGCGCTCGGCCAGCGACTGGGCGGCGCCCGATAGCGTGAGCGCGCGCGCCGCGGCATCGCGGCTCTGGGTCATCAGCACGTCGTACTGGAACACGGCGCGCAGGGCGACCCCCACCAACAGCGCGGTGATCAGCAGGAACGCGAACAGCAGCAACTGCTGGAAAGAGCCGCGCGCCGCAGTCAGTTTCGCCATCAGGCGACCGATTCGGCCGTCACGACCTCGCCGCGCAGCGTGTAGGCCAGCGAGCGCGTGATGCGCACATCGATCATCTGCCCGACCAGCCGGGCGTCGCCCTCGAAGTTGACCACCCGGTTGCACTCGGTGCGGCCCATGAGCTCGTGCGCGTTCTTGCGCGAGGCGCCTTCGACCAGCACCCGCTGCACGCTGGCGACCCGGCTTTCGCCGAAGCGCCGGACGTTGCCGTCGATCACGGCCTGCAGCTGCTGCAGCCGCGCCAGCTTGACCGCATGCGGCGTGTCGTCGTGCAGCGCCGCCGCCGGCGTGCCGGGCCGCGGACTGAAGATGAAGCTGAAGCTGGCGTCGAAATCGAGGTCGTCGATCAGCTTCATCATCTTGCCGAAGTCCTCGTCGGTCTCGCCCGGGAAGCCGACGATGAAGTCGCTGCTGAGCGCGAGATCGGGACGGATCGCGCGCAGCTTGCGCACCGTGCTCTTGTATTCCATGGCGGTGTAGCCGCGCTTCATCGCCATCAGGATGCGGTCGCTGCCGTGCTGCACCGGCAGGTGCAGGTGGCTCACGAGCTGCGGCACGCGCGCATAGGCGTCGATCAGCCGCGCGGTGAACTCGTTGGGGTGGCTGGTGGTGTAGCGGATGCGCTCGATGCCCGGGATCTCGGCGATGTACTCGATCAGGGTGGCGAAGTCGGCGATCTCCGCCGTGTCGCCCATCCGGCCGCGGTAGGCATTCACGTTCTGCCCCAGCAAGGTGACCTCGCGCACGCCCTGCTCGACCAGCCCGGCGACCTCGACCAGCACGTCGTCCAGCGGCCGGTTGATCTCCTCGCCGCGGGTGTAGGGCACCACGCAGTAGCTGCAGTACTTGGAGCAGCCTTCCATGATCGAGACGAAGGCGGTGACGCCCTCGACGCGCGCCGGCGGCAGGTGGTCGAATTTCTCGATCTCGGGGAAGCTGATGTCCACTTGCGGTCGGCCCTCGCGCTCGCGCTGGGTCAGCATCTCGGGCAGCCGGTGCAGGGTCTGGGGCCCGAAGACCACGTCGACATAGGGCGCACGCGCGATGATCGCCGCGCCCTCCTGGCTGGCGACGCAGCCGCCGACGCCGATCTTCACGCCCTTGGCCTTCAGGTGCTTGACGCGGCCGAGGTCGGAGAACACCTTTTCCTGCGCCTTCTCGCGCACCGAGCAGGTGTTGAAGAGGATCAGGTCGGCCTCGTCCACGTTGGTGGTCGGTTCGTAGCCTTCGGCGGCGCGCAGCACGTCGGCCATCTTGTCCGAGTCGTACTCGTTCATCTGGCAGCCGAAGGTCTTGATGAAAACTTTGGGGGTCATGGGGCTCTCCCTCGAGATAAGGATGTCACTGACTCGGCCGGGCGCTTCGCGGGACACCGCGGAACTGGCTCCGCCAGGCCGCTGGTGTCGCCCCCGGCGAGGGGGTGGGCGGCTACACGAAGTGAGCCAACCCGGGGGTGAGCGATCTACTGCCCGTATCTGGGCAACTGGTCGAACGGCGTCTTGCCGTCGTCGCGCGGGCCGCTGTCGGCCACGAAGGGCCAGAAATTGAGCAGCGGCTTTTCGGCCGAGGCCCGCTTGGCCCGGGCCTCGTCGGGCGACAGGATCCAGACTTCGCGCACCAGGCCTGCGGCGTCGCGGGTGTAGTTCACCAGCAGGTTCTGGCCGGTGATCGAGGCCGGCATCACCAGCATGCGGTCGGCGCTGCGGATGCGGGCGCCGGGCGACAGCCGCTCGGGCTGGCCATCGAGCTGGATCTCGGGCGCATTCACGACCATGAAGCGGCCGCGCAGGGTGCCCGGAGGGAAATTGCGTCCGCCGTTCGCGGCCTCGTTCTGGGTCGCCGAAGGCTCGACGAGCTGGGCCGCGGCGTCGCCGCCGAAGAGGGCGACGGCGGGCGCGATCAGCAGGGCGGCCAGTGCGATCAGAATGGGCGATGTTCGGGGCGATGTGCAGCGATTCATGGGGTATATCCAGAGGCTGTGGAGCGCGAATTCTAGCGGCCAGGGGCGCCAAGAGCAGCCACCGGAAGCCACCGACCGTGCCATTCTGCCTGGCCGCTTTACATTTCTTTACGGCAGATGTGGGCTCTTTCTGCGCGCCGCTGCTCCAATAGTTGCCGCCGCCAGAAAAGTGCGAGCCGCCGGCCCCACGATCCCTCAGATGCCACCTGGAATCCCATGAAGAAGAATCTCGTTCTCGTCCTGTCGGGTGTGCTGGTCGTCGCCGCCGCGGCGGGCACCTGGTGGTGGTCGGGCGCCAAGACGCGCAGCGCCGCGGCCACCCAGGCCGCCGCCCCCGGCGCCCCGGCCCTGGTCACCCTGGCGGCCGCGCAGCGGCAGAACGTCCCGGTCACGGTGCAGGTCAACGGCAGCGTGGTGTCCCTCAACAGCGTGGACCTGCGGCCGCAAGTGACGAACACGGTGCGCGAGGTGCACGTGAAGGAAGGCCAGTTCGTCAAGGCCGGCCAGCTGCTGTTCACGCTCGACGACCGCCCCGACCAGGCCAATCTCGCCAAGGCGCGCGCCCAGCAGCAGCGCGACGAGGCCATGCTGGCCGACCTGGAACGCCAGTACAAGCGCAGCCAGGACCTGGTGGCGCAGGCCTTCATCGCCAAGAGCGCCGCCGATGCGACGCTGTCGCAGCTGGAGGCGCAACGCGCCGCCGTGGCGGCCGACCGGGCGGCGGTGCAGTCGGCCCAGGTGGCCCTGGGCTACGCGACGCTGCGCGCGCCGATCGCCGGGCGCATCGGCGCGGTCAACATCTATCCGGGCACGCTGGTGCAGCCCAGCCTGTCGCTGGTCACGATCACCCAGCTCGACCCGATCGCGGTGAGCTTCCCGGTGCCTGAAGGCAAGCTGCAGGATCTGCTGACGGCGGCGCGCGAGCACACGCCGGTCGAGGCGCTGGTGGCCGGGCGCAAGGCACCGCTGTCGGGCACGCTGAGCTTCGTCGACAACACGGTCGACCCGTTGATCGGCACGGTGCGTGCCAAGGCGGTGTTCGACAACGCCGACCAGGCGCTCTGGCCCGGCCAGTTCGTCGAGACCCGGGTGACGGTGCGCACGATCGAGAATGCGACCGTGCTGCCGGCCTCGGCGCTCATGATGCTGGCCGACGGCAGCTCGGTCTACGTCGTGGATGCCGAGCGCAAGGCCGCGCGGCGCAAGGTCGAGGCCGTCTACAACTTCGGCACCCAGGTCGTGGTCCGCGGCGTCGAGCCGGGCGAGCAGGTGGTGATCGAGGGCAAGCAGAACGTGCGGCCGGGCGGCAAGGTGCGGGTCGACGCGCCGCCGGCCCCGCAGCAGAAACAGCAGCCCGGCAACGCGGCGCCCGGGCCCTCGCCGGGCAGTGCGGCCTCGGTCGCGCCGTCCAGCGCCAGCGTCGTCGCGGACCGGGAGCGCACATGAACATCTCCGAGCTGTGCATCCGTCGTCCCGCGATGACGGTGCTGCTCTCCGCCGCGGTGGTGGTGGTCGGCATCTTTGCCTATTTCCAGATCCCGGTCGCGGCGCTGCCGAGCTACAACACGCCGATCATCAACGTCTCGGCGCAGCTGCCGGGCGCCAGTCCCGAGACCATGGCCTCGTCGGTCGCGCTGCCGCTCGAAAAGCAGTTCTCCACCATCCCGGGCCTGCAGACCATCAGCTCGGTCAACACCCAGGGCGTGACCTCGGTCACGCTCGAGTTCGTCAGCACGCGCGACATCGACGCCGCCGCGGTCGACGTCCAGGCCGCCTTGCTGCGAGCCCAGCGGCAACTGCCGACCGAACTGACCCAGCTGCCGTCCTATCGCAAGGTCAACCCGGCCGATGCGCCGGTGCTGTTCATCGCGATGGTGTCGAACTCGATGACGCCGGCCGAGCTCAACGACTATGCCGAGAACCTGATCTCGCCGACGCTGTCGACCATCGACGGCGTGGCGCAGGTGGCGGTCTACGGACAGAAGCGCTTCGCGGTCCGCATCAAGGCCGACGCCGACCTGCTCAACGCGCGCAACATCACGCTCGACGAACTTGCAAATGCGGTGCGCCTGGCCAACGCCAACACGCCGGTCGGCGTGCTCGACGGCCCGCGCCAGACGCTCACGATCCAGGCCAACGCGCAGATGCTCAAGGCCGCCGACTTCGCCAAGCTGATCGTCGGCCAGCGCAACGGCGCGCCGGTGCGCCTCGATGAGGTGGCGACCATCGAGGACAGCTTCGAGTCGGTCAAGACCGCGAGCAGCTTCAACGGCCAGAGCTCGATCTCGCTGGCGGTGCAGCGCCAGCCGAACGCCAACACGGTGCAGGTGGTCGATGCGGTGCGCGCGCTGATGCCGCGCTTCAAGGAGGAGCTGCCGCAGTCGGTCGAGATCAACATGGTCAACGACCGCTCGCTGTCGATCCGCGAAGCCGTGCACGACGTCCAGCTGACGCTGCTGGGCACCATCCTGCTGGTGGTGCTGGTGATCTTCCTGTTCCTGCACCGCCTGGTGGCGACGCTGATCCCGGCGCTGACGATCCCGATCTCGCTGGTCGGCGCGGTGGCGCTGCTCTATGCCTTCGGCTACAGCCTGGACAACGTCTCGCTGCTGGGCATCACGCTGGCCGTGGGGCTGGTGGTGGACGACGCCATCGTGGTGCTCGAGAACATCATGCGCTACGTCGAGAAGGGCATGGAGCCTTTCGCCGCCGCGCTGCGCGGCGCCCGCGAGGTCGGCTTCACGATCATCTCGATCTCGATCTCGCTGGTGGCGGTGTTCATCCCGATCTTCTTCATGCCGGGCGTGATCGGGCTGCTGTTCCACGAATTCGCGGTGGTGGTGGGGCTCGCGGTGATGGTCTCGGCGGTGGTCTCGCTGACGCTGGTGCCGATGCTCGCGAGCCGCCTTCTCAAGCACACGCCGCACAGCGGCACGCCCGATCACGAAGAAGCGCATCCCGAGCCGGGCACGGCGATCGGGCGGGCCTTCGAGCGCGGCTATCGCCGGGTGCATGGCGGCTACATGCGCACGCTCGACTGGACGCTCGCCCATCGTCCGCTGATGCTGATCGTCGCGGGCTCGACCTTCGCGCTCACGGCCTGGATGTTCATCACCATTCCGAAGGGCTTCTTCCCCGAAGAGGACATCGGCCAGATCCAGATCACGACCGAGGCCGCCGAGGACATCTCCTTCCCGGCCATGAAGGCGCTGCAGGACCGCGTGGCCGCGGCGCTGCAGGAGGATCCGAGCGTGGCCTATGTCAACTCCTTCATCGGCGTTGGCGGGCCGACCGCGACCCAGAACTCGGGCCGCCTGTTCGCGGTGCTGAAAGCGCGCAGCGAGCGCCCGCCGATGCCGCAGGTGCTGGAGTCGCTGCGCAAGCGCTTCCGCGAGATCCCGGGCATCGCGGTCTACATGCAGCCGGTGCAGAACCTGCGCCTGGGCGGCCGCCAGAGCAAGGCGCGTTTCCAGTACACGCTGCAGAGCGTCAACGCCGGCACGATGGGCGTGTGGGCCGACCGGCTGATGGAGAAGATGCGCGCCGACCCGGTGTTCCGCGACGTCACGAGCGACTCGCAGAACCGCGGCCTGCAGGCCACGCTCGACATCGACCGCGACAAGGCCGGGGTGCTCGGCGTCGCGGTCGGCGACCTGCGCACCGCGCTCTACAACGCCTATGGCGACCGCCAGATCGGCAGCATCTACGGCGACAGCAACACCTACCAGGTGATCCTGTCGGCGGCCGATGACGACCGCCGGTTCGAGGAGGACATGTCGCGGCTGTCGGTGCGCAACAAGGCCGGCCAGCTGGTGCCGCTGTCGGCGTTCTCGACCGTCAAGCGCACCGTGGGACCGACCGCAGTCAACCACCAGGGCCAGTTGCAGGCGGTCACGGTGTCGTTCAACCTGGCGCCCGACGTGCCGCTGGGCAATGCCACCGCGAAGATCGATCAGTTCAAGGCCGAGCTGAAGATGCCCGAATCGATCATCACCAGCTACGGCGGCGACGCGGCCGTGTTCCAGAGCTCGCAGTCGAGCCAGGCGGTGCTGCTGGTGCTGGCGATCCTGGTGATCTACGTGCTGCTCGGAGTGCTCTACGAGAGCTACATCCATCCGCTGACCATCCTGGCCGGGTTGCCCTCGGCAGCGGTGGGCGCGCTGCTCTCGCTCAAGCTGTTCGGCTTCGACCTGACCTTGATCGCGACGATCGGCATCCTGCTCCTGATCGGCATCGTGAAGAAGAACGCCATCATGATGATCGACTTCGCGCTCGCCGCCCAGCGCAGCGAGGGCATGAAGCCCGAGGACGCCATCCGCGAGGCCTGCCGGCTGCGCTTCCGGCCGATCCTGATGACCACGCTGGCCGCCATGATGGGCGCGCTGCCGCTCGCGCTGGGCCTCGGCGCCGGCGCCGAACTGCGCCAGCCGCTCGGCGTGGCAGTGGTCGGCGGCCTGATCTTCTCGCAGGTGATCACGCTCTACATCACGCCGGCGATCTATCTCGCGCTCGATCGCTACAGCGGCAGCGGACCGCTGCAGGAGCTGCCGGACGAAGCCACGACGCACGCCGCGCACGCCTGAGGCGTCACTGGCGAGCGCGCAGCAGCCCCCGATGAGGGGCCGCTGTCGGCGATCAGGCCGCCGTGTTTTCGAGCGCCGGCATCGCGGCCGACGGCACCTGTCGCGTCGCGACTGCGTTGGCGATGCTGCTGGAGTTTGCCGGGCTGGACTGCCGGCCGTCGCCGTGGATGACGCGCAAAGCCCAGTCGCAGACCTCGTTCATGAAGGTCTGCTGGCTGGTCTGCATGATCAGTCCGTGATCGATCTCGCGAAAGAACCTGTACTCGACTTTGCGCGCAAATGCCTCTTGGGAGAAGGGGCCGAGCTGGTCGAGCTTCCTGTCCTTCACGTGGACGGTTCCGGTGTAGATGAGCAGCAGGGCGACGTTGCGCTCCGCCAGTTGGTTCATCGACCGACAGAAGTATTCGGGCGAGTCTTCCACGGCCTCCGTCGCGAAGATGCCCGACCCTGCTGCCGAAGCCGGCGTCGCGGGCTTGCGCAGCAGGGTGCGTTTGGCCAAGCGCATCGCGAGACCCAGCAGCGAACCCAGGGTCGCATCCGCCAGCGCCCGGCGCGCACTGCGTTCAAAGCGCGCGCGGCGCCCCGGGAAGGCGTAGCCGTCGAACATCAGCAGGCCCACCACGCGCGGGTCCGCGACGCTGAGAACCAGTCCGTTGAAGGCCCCGGAACAGAGTCCAATCACGATGAAGCGGTGGACGCCGAGCATGGTTCCGACCAGGTTCATTGCCGCCTGCAGGTCGAGCCTGGCCTGGGTCCGGAAGTGCTCCGTTCCGGTCGCCGGCCGGCTGTCCCCCAGGCCCGCCAGATCGATGCGGATGCTGCTGATGCCACGGGCGGCCAACTGTCGCGCCAGCTTCACGTTGCTGCGTCGAGGGCCGATGCGATGGATGGCGCCCATGTTGAACATCAGGCACGCGACCGGGGCACACTTGCCGTCGCCCGGCGTCGTGACAATGCCGATCAGCGAGCCGTCGGGTCCGAATTGGACGGGAGTCTCGTTGTAGTCAGTCATTGATTTCTGCCAGCAGGCGTTGCAGCGCCTCGGCGGGGACCATGGCGCTGTTGGGGAACGGATCGGATGTCCAGATCAGCGAGTGCTGGAACGGCGCAGCCTTGACTTTCGCATCGCGCTCGGCTTCTGCGTGCGCCCACTGCAGGGCCAGATTGTCTTCGGGCTTCGCCAGCACCACGGTCTCGTGGGTGCCGGTCAGCCGCAGCGACTGAGGCGTCAGCCCGCGCAATTGATCGCGCAGCGCCGGCGAGACACCGAAACCGATCAGCTCGTCGGTGAAGGATTCACTGTCGTCCCTGAGGCGACGGCGCCAGGTGCGATCGGCAATCCAGTAGGATTGTTCGAGCGCCGCGACATGGTTCTCCCTCAATTCGTTGAAGTAGCGCGCGCCGTCCACGATCGGATCCCACAGGATCAGCCGCGATGGATCGCAGCGGCCGCTGCGTGTCGCCATCGTGGCCACCGTGGCGCCGAGACGGGAGCCGAGCCACACGATGCGCCTCGGGGTCGTGAGCCGGTGCAATTCCTCATGCGCCGTGCAGACGTCGCGTCGCCAGCCTTCCAGCTCGCCGTCGATGTCCTCGCCGGGTGAATCGCCGGTGCCATAGGGGTCGAAGCGCAGCACCGCGATTCCGGTGCGCGCGAGCCGATCCGACAGCACGCGGAAGAGGCGGTGCGAACGGACCACCTCCTGTCCGAAGGGGGCGCAAATCAGGACCGCGATCCGGCCCTCGCGCTCGGGTGGATGGAACAGGCCGAACAGCCGCCGCGCGGGTGGGCCAAAGAGCATCGGGGTCATGTGTACAACTCTAATTCTTGAAACGGCGGATGCGTCGGTTCGATGGCGTCGACCGCGAGCATGCGGGCGGCGGCGCACACCAGGCCTTCGCCGCCGTCGAAGGATGCGAGCGCCAAGCGCGCCAGTCCGTCTTCGACGGGGATCAGCACTTCCCGCGTCTGCAGCGGGTCGAGGCCGACTTCGAAACTGCGCGTGTCGATGCTGAGGCCCAGGCCCGTGGCCTTGAGGCAGGCTTCCTTGCGGGTCCAGCAGACCAGGAAGGCCCGGTCGCGCCGCTCGGGCGGCAGCGCCGCCAGCGCCAGCCGCTCGGCGTCCGTGAAGTGGGCGCAGGCCAGGGTGTCGGCGTCCGGCATGGGCCTCAGCAGTTCGAGATCGACGCCGATCTCGGCCTTGTCGCTGATCGCGATCAACGCCACCGCCTGGCTGTGGCTGAGGTTGAAGTGCACGTCGGTCGGCTCGGCCAGTGCCGGCTTGCCGAAAGCCCCGGCCGTGAAGTCCAGCATGGCGCCAGGGATGCCGGTGTGCATGGACAGCAGACCGCGAAGCGCGGCATGGGCGGCGATGAAGCGATGACGGTCGCGCGCGAAGACGAAACGGCGCGCGCGCTCCCACTCGTCGTCCGACAAGCAGGCCGCATCGGCCGGCGTCGGCGCGGTGTCGAGGTCGACGCGCCACAGCAGAAGACCGTGCGCCGTCGAGGGAAGGTGCAGCATGGACATGGCTTTTTCTTCAACCTTTGCGGCCCCAGCCCGAGAACACTCGCCCCAGAAGCCCGCGCCGGGAGTCACGCTCGACGGGTGCTTCGACCGGTGCGTCGACCGCTGTTTCGAACGGTGCTTCGAGCGCCGTGCCGGCGGCCGCCGAGGCCAGTTGCCCCAGCGTCTCGAACACGTAGCGCCGGGGTTCGACGCGAAAGCCCATCACCTGCTCGGCCTGCTGGATCACGCGCATCGCGAGCAACGAATCGCCGCCAAGGTCGAAGAAGACTTCGTTGGCGCTGATGTCGTTGACGTCGATGCTCAGCGCGCTGGCCCAGATCTGCGCCAGCCGCGCCTGCTCGGGCAGCAGGAGACTCTGCTGCGCAGCGGGGCGCACCGTCTCGGCGGCTGCCGCCACGGCGGTTGCCGGCGCTTCGCTGTCGGAGGCGAGACGCTGCAGGTAGAGCGCGCTCGGCGAATCGACGGGTGCGACGATCTCCCCGAGCGTCTGTTCCGGGTGGTCGACCACCCGCTGCAGCAGTTCGACGTAGCGTTCCTTGAATGCAGCACCGGTTTCGCCGAGGTAGATGTCGGCGTTGTAGATGACGGCCCCTTCCAGCCCGCTGACCTTGTCCATCAGCCAGATTCCGAGGTCGTCGGTCGCGCCGCTTTGCGTGAGAGGCAGCTGACGGTCCGCGAGCTCGCCGATGGCTGACGGTCGCTCACGTGCGTCCTGGAAGGAGAACAGCGCCTGGTAGAGCCCGTTGCCCTGCGCGCGCTCGGCGAACTCCGGCTCGTTGACCAGCCGCTCGAAAGGAATCTGCTGATAGCTGGTCACCGACAGGAACTCGGCCTTGACGTAGCGCAGGAACTCGCCGAAGGAGGTCGTTGCGTCGACCTGGAACGACAGCGGCAGCAGGTTGTTGAAAAAGCCCATCACGGATTCGAGTTCCGGCGCCTCTCGCACCCGCGTCGGCGTTGCGATCACGATCGACGGGCTGCGCGCGATGCTGCTGACCATGAGGATGAAGACGCCGAGCGTGAGCATGTTGAGCGACAGGTCGTGGCGACGCCCAAGTTCGCGCAGGCGTTCGCTGAGCGCCTGGTCGAGGCGGATCCCTTGCGAACTGCCTAGGCCGCTCATGCCGGCGCGGCGTGGCATGTCGGTGCGCAGCGCCTTCGGCATCGGAGAGTTCGCGAAGCGCTCCTTCCAGAAGTGCAATTGCGCTGCGGCTTCGGGCGTGTCCAGCCAGCGCGCGTACCACGCGGCGTAGTCGCCGTGGGTGACCTCGAGCGCCGACAGGCCGTGGGGCTCGCCGCGCACCAACGCACCGTAGATCGTGCTCAGCTCGGCTTGGAGAATGTCGAAGGACCACCCATCCCAGACCACATGGTGCGGCACGAAGACGAATACATGGTCGTCCGCGGCCATCCGGAACAGGGTTGCGTTGAACAAGGGCCCCCGGTGGATATCGATCGACCGGTCGGCCATTTCGCGCATGTGCTCGCGCAGGGCGGCCTCTGCCTGCTCGGCCGGCAGGCCGCCGAGGTCGACCACCGGAAGCTGGTAGTCGAGTTGCTCGGCGATCAGCGCGACCGGCTTGCCGCTCGCCGGATCGATACCCATCGAGGTTCGCAGCGTGGGCTGCCGTTCGATGATCGTCGCGAATGCGGACCTGAATTTCTCCAGGTCCAGCGCCCCGCCCAGCCGGTGGGCCGAGGGCGCGTTGTAGGTTGAGCGGCCGGGGTGCAGCTCCTCCAGGAAGCGGATCCGCTCCTGCATCGGCGTGAGCGGTGCGACGCGGCGTCCGGGCAGGTGTGCGATGGCCTCGCGACGCGGCGCGCCGGTGCCGCTCATGCTGTCGATGGCCGCGGTCAGCCGTTCCACGGTAGGTGCCTCGAACAGGGTCCGCAGCGGCACCACGATGTCGAACTCGCGGCCGAGCAGCGTGGTCAGCCGTGCGGCCAGCAGCGAATGGCCACCGAGCGCGAAGAAGTCGTCGTGAATGCCGATGCCAGGAAGGCTCAAGACCTTTTCCATCGCTTCGAGCACGCGCGTCTCGCGCGCGTTGCGAGGCGCCACCCGGGCCGCGGCGCCGGCGGCTGACAGCCCTTGCGGCGCCGGCAGCGCCTTGCGGTCGGTCTTGCCGTTCGGCAGCAGCGGGAAGTTCTCGAGCGCGACGTAGTGCTGCGGCAGCATGTATTCGGGCAGGAAGGCGGCCAGGTGCTGTCGCAATGCGGCAGCCTCGGGCATCGGACCATTCGGCACCACGTAGGCGACGATGCGCACGTCGCCCGGCGAATCCTCGCGCGTCACGACCAGTGCACGCTCCACCGCGGGATGGTGCGCGAGATTGGACTCGATCTCGCCGAGTTCGATGCGGTAGCCGCGCACCTTGACCTGGTGGTCGGCGCGGCCCAGGCATTCGAGTACGCCGTCGCTGCGCCAGCGGCCCAGGTCGCCGGTGCGGTACCAGCGCTGTCCGGGATCGCCGGACGCGGCCACGAAGCGTTCGTCGGTGAGTTCGGGGCGGTTCAGGTAGCCCAGCGTCACGCCGCTTCCGGCGATGTAGAGCTCGCCTGTCACGCCCACCGGCAGAGGCTGGCGCTGCGGGTCGAGCACGTGGAAGGCGGTGTTCGCCACCGGCCGGCCGATCGGCACCGGCGCATCGACGGTGGTGACTCGATGGAAGCTGGACCAGACGGTGGTCTCGGTCGGTCCGTAGCCGTTCCACAATTGGCCGACGCGCGGCAGCAGCAAGGTGGCCAGGTCGGCCGGCAGCGGTTCGCCCGTGCAGACCGCGAGCAGGTCGGCGCTGCCCGGCCATTCAGCCTCGAGCAGCAGGCGCCAGGTCGAGGGCGTGGCGTCGATGAAGCGCACCTGGTGGCGCTCGATCAGCGCGCGCAGGCCCCCGCCGTCCATCGCCTGCGCCTTGTCCGCCACCACCACGCAGGCGCCGACGGTCAGCGGCATGATCACTTCGGACACCGCGATGTCGAAGGACAGCGTCGTGACCGCCAGCGTCGTGTGCGCGGCCGTGATGCCGGGCGTGCTGCGCAGGCTGGCGAGCAGGTTGACCACGGTGCGGTGCGGCACCCGCACGCCCTTGGGCCGGCCGGTCGAGCCGGAGGTGTAGATGACGTAGGCCACGTCCTCGGCACTGCCGACGGGCGTGGGCGCCGTGGCTTCGGGCGCCAGCGTATCGACGCGGACCACCGCGGCCGCTCCGGCTTCCCAGGACGGCGCGGTGGTGGCGTCGGCCACCACCAGGCGAAGTCCGGCGTCCTCAGCCATGAAGTCGAGCCGCTCGCGCGGGAAGGAGGGGTCGAGCGGCACATAGCCGGCACCCGATTTGAGGATGCCCAGCAACGCCACCAGCATCTGGGCGTCGCGCGCGCAGCACAGCCCGACCAATTGGCCGGGCGACACGCCGCGCGCGCGCAGCGCCTGCGCCAGCGCATTGGCACGCTGGTCGAGTTCGCGGTAGCTCATGCGCGTTTCGCCTGCGATCAGCGCGCAGGCGTCGGGGGTGGTCTCGGCCTGCCGCGCAATCAGCGCATCGATGCGTACCTGTGTATCGAAGGATGCGGTGGTGGCGTTGAAGGAGTCCAGCAGGGCGGTGTCCTCCGCCGTCGGGGCGAGCGCCGACGCCACCGGCAAGGCAGGTTGCTCGACGAAGCGCTCCAGCGCCGCGCGGAAGAGCCTGAGCCAGCGGCGCACAGTGGTTTCGTCGAAAAGCGCGGTGCCGTATTGCAACTCGAGGCGCAGCCCGGCGTCGGTCGGCACGACATTGAGGAAGAGCTCGAAGTTCTCGAAACGGCGCGGATTGGCAGCCGCCTGGGCCTGCAATCCCGGGAACAGGTCGGCGTCCGAACCGGGGTCGCGGTCCAGATTGATCATGATGCTCACCAGCGAAGGGCGGCTCGGGTCGCGCGGCAGCGGCAGTTTCTTCAGCAGGCTGCCGTAGGTCAGCGTCTGGTGCTCGAACGCGTCCAGCAGCGTGCTGGCGGACTGGCGAATCAGCGATTCCAGGGGCATCTGCGCGTCGACCGCAACCCGGATGGGCAGCAAGTTGACACAGTGACCCACGACACGCGGCATGTTGCTCACCGACTGTCCGGCCGCCGGCACGCCGATCACCAGGTCGTCCTGCTGCGAGAGCCGATGGACGGTTGCGGCGAAGACCGAGAACAAGGTCGCGAAGAGGCTGGCGCCGGAGCGGGCGCCGAGCTTGCGCACCGCATCCACCAGCGGCGCGGAGAGCTGTTCGTCGATGCGGCGCGAGGCGAAGCTGCGCAACGGTGCGCGCGGCCGGTCGAGCGGCAACTCCAGCACCGGCAGGTTGCTGCCCGAGAAACGCTCGAGCCAGAAGGCCAGATGGCCTTGCATGTCCAACGAGCCGGCCTCGGCGCTTTCCCAATTGGCGTAGTCGGCGTAGCTCGTCGCCGGCTCAAGGCCCGGTCCGGCGCCGCGCTGTTCGGCGTAGAGTCGACCCAGGTCCTCGCAGATCACCCCCCAGGACCAGCCATCGCAGACCGCGTGGTGTCCGGTCATCATCAGCACGTGTTGCTGGGGCGACAGCCGGTAGAGCGCAGCGCGGAAGAGCGGGCCGTTCTCGAGGTCGAAGGGCGCCTCGACCGCCTCGATGCGTGCAGCGGCCAGTTCCACCGCGGCGTCGCGGCTGCCCAGGTCGTGCAGCGCCATCTCGAAGGGACCGGCCTGCGCGATCATCAGCTGCATGCCATCGGCCGAGAAGCTCGCGCGCAGGGCATCGTGCCTCGCGACCACGCGCTCCATCGCGGCGCGCAGCGCATCGACGTCGAGCGGGCCGTCCAGGCGCAGGTCCATCGACTCGTTGTAGGCCAGCGAGGCCTGTGGGCTGAGCCGATCGGCCAGCCATACTTCGCGCTGCGCCTCGGTGGTCGGAATGACGCGCTCGAGCGCGCCGGCGGCGAAGGGATCGAACTCCTCTTCGAAGGAAACAGCGGTGTCGAGCATGGTCACATTTCCACCTTTACGAACTTGCCTGCGACATTCGGATCGGGAATGAACCAGGCCGGCTGGCCGTCCTTGTCGCGGCCCAGGCGGGCGTGCGGCACAGGTGGGTGCGCCGCATCGAAGGCGCCGCCGGCCCGCGCGGCGCGGCGCGGCAGCAGGTCGGCTTCCTGCATTTCGGCCACCGATTCCTTGAAGGCGGACTTGATGGTCGCGATGTCCTGCTGCGTGTGCGCGGTGGTCATGAAGCAGGGGAAGTTGTCCAGGATGTGCACGCCGCGGCTGCGCATCATGGCAAACAGCAGGTCCTGCAGCGGATGGTCCTCCTGCCAGCTCACGCGCCACAGCGACGAGAAGTAGTGGATCTCGATCGGTGCGCCCACCTCGCGGCAGAAGGAGCTGAGCTCGTCGGCCATGGCCGCCGTGTGCAGGTTGAGCTGGGTCTGCAGCTTGTTGTTGTCCTGCTTCAGGTGCTCGAGGGCCGCCTTGGATGCGGCGAGCGCGAGCGGATGCCGCACGAAGGTGCCGGCGAAATAGGTGACACCCACCGTCGGCACGGAGTCATCACCGTACTGCCAGGCGCCGCCGTCGAGCGCGTCCATGTAGGCGCGCTTGCCGGCGATCACGCCGACCGGGAAGCCGCCGCCGAGCACCTTGCCGTAGGTGGCGAGATCGGCGCGGATGCCGAAAATCGCCTGGGCGCCGCCCAGGTGCGAGCGGAAGCCGGTGATGACCTCGTCGAAGATCAGGCAGGTCTCGGACTTCTCCGTGATGGCCCGTACTTCGCGCAAGAACTCGCGCGGCTGGAAGTCGGGCCGGCGGCTCTGCACCGGCTCGACGAGCACGGCGGCCAGGTCGTCGGCGTTGGCGCGAATGTATTCGAGCGCTTCCGGGGTGCCGTAGTCGAGCACCCGGACGTCGCCGAACATGCCCTGCAGCACGCCCGGCGCCGCCGACATGCCCTTGGCATTGCGGCCGGCGCGCACCAGCACCTCGTCGAAGGTACCGTGGTAGGAGCCGGTGAAAAGCACCACGGTGCTGCGGCCGGTGACGGTGCGGGCGATGCGTATGGCCGCCATCACCGCTTCCGAGCCGGTGTTGCAGAGGCCGGCGCGGTCGAAGCCGGTGAGCTCGCACAGCAGCCGGGTGACGTCGGCGGCCAACGGATGCTGCGGGCCGATCTCGTAGCCCAGGTCGAGCTGCCTCTTCACCGCCTCGTTGATGAAGTCCGGCGTCCAGCCGAAGAGGTTCATGCCGAAGCCGTTGAGGGTGTCGACGTACTCGTTGCCGTCGATGTCCCACATGCGCGAACCCTTGGAGCGCTCGATCACGATCTGGTAGGTGATCTCCTTCGTCGCCGGACGGAAGCCGTTGACCACGCGCGGGTCGGCCATGTGGGGCCGGTTCTGCTCGGTGAAGGCCTTGCTCTTGCGGGTGCGTTCCACGTAGCGGCGCATGAAGGCGGCCAGACGCGCCTTCTGGCGCTCGGTCGGTTCCTTGCTCTGCGTGTGGATGCGCGCGATCGCGCCGAAGGCCTTCTTGACGTCGTACTTGGGTGCGACGACGGCCTCCTCGGGCTCGGGATTGGACGCCGTGGCCGCGGCGGTGGCCATGGGCGTGGGTTGCTCCACCGCCGGCACCGGCAGCACGGGGCTGACCGGAACCATTGGCGCCGCCGACAGCAATGCGAGTTGCTGTTGCATCAATTGCATCTGTTGCGCGATGACCTGCTGCACGAGGCTGCCACCCGCCGTGGGCTGCATTGCCGGCAATGCCACGGCGGCAACCGCTGGCTGCTGTTGCGCCAGTGCGGGCTGCATGGCTGCGACCGGCGCCGCGGCGATCACGGGCGCTGCGACCGGGTCGGGCGGCAGCGTGACATCGAGGAATTCGGCCAGCGCGTCGAAGCTGCGATAGCTCTCCATCAGCTGCCGGAAGCTCAGGTTGACCTTGAAGGTCTTCTTGACCTGCATCGCCGCCTGCGTGAGCGTGAGCGAATCCAGGCCGATCTCGACGAAGGGCGCGGCGCCCTCGACATCCGCCATCCCGATGCCCGAGAGGTTCTCGAAAAGTTCGCGCAGTTGCGTGACGAGCGCGGCGCGGCGTGCGGGAGGTGCGGAAGTGGCGGCGGCTGTCATGGTCAACTCCGGAATCGAGGGGGGCGGTGGCACGGAAGGGGAAGCAAGCGACACGAGCGCCGGTGCCGTGGGTGCGACGGCAATGTCGACCCAGAAGCGCTTGCGCTCGAAGGGATAGGTGGGCAGGCGCACGCGATGCCTGCGGCCGCGTGTGTCGAGGGCGCCGAGGTCGATCTCGACGCCTTGCGTCCAGAGCCGTCCGGCGCCGAGGCGCCAGGCGGCGCTTTCGCCGGCCGGCTGGTCGGCCAGCAGCGCGGCTGCTGCTGCGGGCTGCACCTTGGTCGCATGCTGGCGCACCAGCGTCGCGAGCGTGTTGCGCGGGCCGATCTCGATGAACAGCGGGTGCGCGAGGTGTGCCTGCGCTTCGCGCACGGCGGGCGAGAAGCGAACCGTCTCGCGCAGGTGGCGTGCCCAGTAGCGTGGGTCGGTGGCTTCCTCGGCACTCAGCAGGTGGCCGGTGAGCGTGGAGTAGATCGGCAGGCCGGGGGCGGCGAGCGGGGTTTCGCGCACCAGCGCCTCGAAGGGCGCGACCGCCGCATCCATCATCGCGGAGTGGAAGGCGTGCGAGGTCTGCAGCGTCTTGGCGACGATGCCCTTGGCTTCGAGCGCGGCGCGCAGTGCTTCGATCGCATCGCTCGGGCCGGCTGCGACGCAGACGGTGGGGCCGTTGTCCGCCGCCAGCGAGATGTTGTCAGGCAGCAGCGGCAGCAGCTCGGCGGCCGCCATGCGCACCGAGAGCATGGTGCCCGCGGGCAGCGCCTGCATCAGCGCGCCGCGCCGGGCGACCAGCCGTGCCGCGTCGCCGAGCGACATCACGCCGGCCAGCACGGCGGCGGCGAACTCGCCGACGCTGTGGCCGATCATCGCGGCAGGCTTGACGCCGAGCGCCATCAGCTGGCGGGCCAGCGCGTATTCGAGCGCGAAGGTGGCGGGCTGCGTGACGGAGGTCGGGGCCAGCGCGGCAGCATCGTCCGCGAACATGCGCTCGCGAAGGTCGAAGCCGAGCAGGCCGCCGAAGCATTGGACGCAGTCGTCGAAGGCGGCGCGGAAGGCCGGGTCCTCGGCATGCAGCGTGCGGCCCATGCCGGCGTACTGGGCGCCCTGGCCCGGGAACATGAAGACCGGCTGCGGCAGCCAGGCGTTGAGCGCGGCCGCGGCGCGCCGCGGCGAGTCGGCGCTGCGCAAGGCGGCGATCGCCTCGTCGATCGATTCCGCGGCCACGACGGCGCGGTGTGCGAACTGCTTGCGCCCGACGCGCAGCGTGTGGGCAACGTCGGCCAGCGACAGGTCGCGGTGCGCGTCGAGGTGATCGGCCAGGCGCGCGGCCGCCGCGGCGAGCGCCGCCGGCGAGCGCGCCGACAGCGTGAGCAACTGCGCGCCGGTTGCGGGATCGGAAGCTGCACGCAACGGCGCTTCCTCGATCACCAAATGGGCGTTCGTGCCGCCGACGCCGAAGGCGCTGACGCCGGCCCGGCGCGGCGAGCCTTCGCGCGGCCACGGGCGCAGCCGGCTGTTGACGCGAAACGGCGTGGCGTCGAAATCGATGGCCGGGTTCGGCGCCGCGTAGTGCAGGCTGGCCGGAATCGCTTCGAAGTGCATCGCGAGCGCGGCCTTGATCAGGCCGGCCGCACCCGCAGCGGTCACCATGTGGCCGACGTTGCTCTTCAGCGAGCCGATGGTGCAGAAGCCGGTGTCGCTGGTGTGCGCGGCGTAGGCGCGCGTGAGTCCCTCGACCTCGATCGGGTCGCCCATCGGCGTCGCCGTGCCGTGCGTCTCGACGTAGGAGATGCTGCGGGGGGGTACGCCGGCCGACGCCAGCGCGGCCTCGATCACCGCGGCCTGGCCGTCCACGCTCGGCGCCGTGAAGCTGGCCTTGGCACCGCCGTCGTTGTTGACGGCCGCGCCGCGCAGCACGGCATAGATCGTGTCGCCATCGGCGATCGCGTCGGAGAGCCGCTTGAGCAGGACGACCGCCGCGCCGTCGCTGAAGACCGTGCCCTTGGCGCCGGCGTCGAAGCTGCGCGTGTGGCCGTCGGGCGACAGCATCGAGCCTTCGTTGTAGAGATAGCCGCTGCGGGGCGGGCAGGTGACCGAGGCGCCGCCGGCGAGTGCCATGCGGCACTGGCCGGTACGCAGCGCGAAGAAGGCCTGGGCGATCGCCACCAGCGAGGTCGAGCAGGCGGTGTGCACGCTGACCGCGGGGCCGGTCAGGTTCAGCCGGTTGGCCACGCGCGTCGTGATGTAGTCCTTCTCGTTGGCCAGCATCACCTGGAAGTCGCCCACCATCTCGATCAGGTCCGGCCGCGTCGCGACATGCCGCTGGAAGTAGCTCGCGTTGTACATGCCGCCGTAGACGCCGACCGGGCCGGGCGCCTGGTCGGGCACGTAGCCGGCGCGCTCGAGGCACTCCCAGCAGATCTCGAGGAACACGCGCTGCTGCGGGTCCATCAGTTCGGCTTCCTTCGGGTTGATGCCGAAGAAGGCGGCATCGAATTGCTCGATGTCGTCGATGACGCCGCGTGCGCGCACGTAGAGCGGGTCGGCGCGCAAGGCGGCGCTGACGCCGGCGTCCAGCGTCGCGTCGTCGAAGAAGCTGATCGACTCGCGACCGGCCATCAGGTTGTCCCAGAACTGCTCGACGTCGGCGGCGCCCGGGAACCGTCCGGCCATGGCGACCAGCGCCACGGGCTCGGCGCCGGCATGGGCCGCCGGCCCGGCGGCTGCGGCGCGCTGCGGCGCTGCCGCAGCCGCATCGTCCTGCAGGCTGGCGGCGAGTGCTGCGGGCGTCGGCTGGCGGAAGAAGAGGTTGGCCGACAGGCGGCGCTCGCTGCCTTGCTGCAGCTCGCGCAGCACCTTGAGCACCAGCAGCGAATCGCCGCCGAGGTCGAAGAAGTTGTCGCTGCGGCCCACCGCGTCGATATGGAGGGCGCGCGCGAAGGCTGTGCAGACGCGGTGTTCCGCGTCGTTGCGCGGCTCCTCGAAGGTCTGCGCCAGCTCGGGTCGCTGCCGTGCGGGCTCCGGCAGCGCGCGGCGGTCGAGCTTGCCGTTGGTCGTCACCGGCAGCTGGGCCAGCCAGACCTGCCCGGCCGGCACCATGGCCTCGGGCAGGCGCTCGGCCAGGTGCGTGCGAAGCGCCGTCCACGGGATCTCCGGACCGCGAGCCACGAGGTAGGCGACCAGGCGCAGATGGCCCGCCTCGTCCTCGCGCGGCACGACCGCGCAGGACTTGATGCCGGGATGCGCGAGCAGCGCCGCCTCGACCTCGCCGGTCTCGATGCGGTGACCGCGGATCTTCACCTGGCCGTCGATGCGGCCGAGATACTCGATGCTGCCGTCGGCCAGCCAGCGCGCCCGGTCGCCGGTGCGGTAGAGGCGCTCTCCAGGGGCGCCAAAGGGGTCGTCGACGAAGCGTTCGGCGCTCAGGTCGGGGCGCTGCAGGTAGCCCCGCGCCAGCCCGCGGCCGCCGATGCACAGCTCGCCGACCAGGCCGGCGGGCAGCATCGCCATCGAGGGGCTCAGGATGCGCAGCGCGGTGTCGTTGATCGGGCGGCCGATGGGCACCGAGCGGGCGTCGCCCGGCAGGTCGTGCGGGATGCGGTGGGTCGCCGCGAAGGTCGTGCATTCGGTCGGGCCGTAGCCGTTGATCAGCGTGAGCGAAGGCATCGCAGCGAGCGCGCGCCGCACGTGCGGCACCGACAGCGCCTCGCCGCCGATCAGCAACTGGCGCAGGCCGGCGAGTTGCGCCGGCTCGTCGTCGACCACGGCGTTGAAGAGGGCGGCCGTGAGCCAGGCGGTCTGCACCGCGTGCTGCGCGATCGTGCGCGCCAGGCCGGCGCCGGTGGGCACCTGCTCGTCGTGCACCACGCAGACGCCGCCGTTGAGCAGCGGACCCCAGATCTCCAGCGTCGAGGCGTCGAAGCCCAGCGGCGCCGCATGCAGCATCGCTTCGCCGGCCGGCAGCTCGACGTAGTGGGCATCGACCACCAGGCGCAGGATCGCGCGATGGCAGATCTCGATGCCCTTGGGCGTGCCGGTCGAGCCCGAGGTGTACATCACGTAGGCCACGGATTCGCCATCGGCCGCGACGCTCTCGAACGGGGGCAGCGAAGCCGCGCCGGCCATTTCCTCGTCGATGCACAGCAGCGGCCGATCGCTCGGCACCAGCGCCTTGTAGGCGGCCTGGGTCAGCACCAGGAGGACGTCGGAATGCGAGAACATGAACGCGATGCGCTCGGCCGGGAAGTCGGGCTGCACCGGCACGTAGGCGGCGCCGGCCTTCAGGATGCCGAGCAGCGCGATCACGGCGGCGCTCGACCGGTCGAGCATCACGCCGACGGTGTCGCCGGCGCGGACCCCCTGCGCCTGCAGGCGGCGGGCGACGAGCTCGGCGCGATCCGCCAGCTCGCTGTAGCGCAATGCGCCCTCCTCGCCAATGAGCGCGACCGCGTCGCCGTGCACGGCGGCCTGGCGATCGAACATCGCATGCACGGTCAGCGTGGCGTCATAGGGGGATGGCGGCGAGTTCCAGGTGTCGAGCTGGCGCTGGCGATCGACCGCGGGCAGGGTGCGGATCTCGTGCAGGCTCGCCGACGGCCGGTCGAGCAGGTCGGCGGCGGTGTCGGCGATGGCCAGCAGAAGGCCCAGCTCGCCAGCGCGGTCCATCAAGGATGAGGCGCCGGTCAGGCGCAGCGTGCCGGGCCGGTCGGCAAAGGCCTGGAAGTCCACCTGCAGCACCGCCGCGTCGCCGGCGTCGACGCCCTCGCGGCGCACGCGGTCAACTGCGGACAGCCATTGCCGTGCGGCGAGGTTGTCGCCGACGCCCAGGGAAGTGCCCAGCCAGCGGGATTGAAGCAGCGTCCATGCTGCGGCGAAGAGCGTGTCCGGCAGGAAGCTGAACGTGCGGGCCTGCTCTGCCCAGCGCATGGCGAGGGCTGCGGGGATGTCGAGGCTGGCCGCCTGGGCAGGCTGGCCCTGCGTGCCGGGGCAAGGTACGAACAGGTCGCCCAGCGACAGCGTCGCCTCGGCCGAGAGCTGGGAACCGGGTTGAAGTCCTTGCGCCATGAACTGGTGCCTCCGCTGTGAAAAATCCGATGCCTTCAAGAATTCGTTTTTGTGTCAGCGCCCACAAGTTCGCAATACATGTATCCGACCCAATCGGTAGTCACAAAGTAATCAAATTGTTATCAAGGCCGATGTTGCCCTCTGGACGCTTGCCGCACCACCCGACGAAAGCCATGTGGACCAGCCTATGCCGTTTGGAAATCCTGCAACACTCGATGCATTTGGTTGCCACTCGTGCACTGACGAAGCGCCCCTCGCAGTGACGATTTTGCCTCCATTTTTACAAATTGAATACAAATGGAGTAAAGGAATCGCCAAGTTGGCGGCAAGAACCGATAGAAAAGTTCTATTTCTTCGGGCCGGTCAAGCCGACGTTTCGTCCAGCGTGCCGTCGAGGTGGCCGGTGTCGGCCCAGCCGACCAGCGTGAAGCCCTGCGGTGTCCAGAGCAGGCGGTTGATGGCCGCATTGCCCAGTTCCCAGGTCCGGGGCGCCTGCAGTTCCTGGCCCGTGGCCGCGCGGTAGAGCACGTCCATCACGCCACCATGCGCGACCAGGACCACCAGCTCGCCCGGATGCAGCGCCGCCAGCCTGGACGCAGTCACCGTGACCCGATGCCTGAAAGTGAGCAGCGACTCTCCACCTTCGGGTGCAAATTCTGGATCCCGGGTGCGCCAGAGCCGTGCCTGGGCAGGCAGGCTGGCGTCGATGTCGGCGAAGGTGCGGCCTTCGAAGAGGCCGAACGCCCGTTCGCGCAGCCCGGGTTCGGCCGCCACTCCGATGCCGCGCGTCTGTCCGATGGCCTGTGCGGTCTGCCAGGCGCGCGACAGGTCGCTGGCATAGATGGCCGCGATCGGCTCCTCCTCGAGCGCCTGAGCCACCCGACCGGCTTGCCAGAGGCCGGTGTCGTTGAGCCCGATGTCGAGCTGGCCCTGGATGCGGGTGTCCACATTCCAGGCGGTTTCGCCGTGGCGAACGGCGATGACTCGTGTGGGCTCCATGGCCGAGAATTCTAGGGATAAACCCTTAGGATCATCGGGCCGCGCGCGGGATCTCGATGTCGACCCGGCGCTCGCCCGGCGGCGGATTCGGGAATCCCTGCAGTGCCGCCTGGAACATCACGGGCAGGATGTCGGCGCTGTGGCTGTAGGGGCCGTCGTTGCGCGCATGCGTCTCGTACACCACCCGATTGGATGGCAGCTCGCGCAGCACGATGCTGACCTCGCGTGCGAACCAGGGGCTGGCCGGCGGCCCGAACGCCGGTCCATACCAGCCGCCGCCGTACCAGCCGCGGGGGCCCCAGCCGCCCCAGCCGCGCCCATAGCCCCAGCCGCCGCCGTAGCCCCAGCCCGGCCCGGGCCAGGGACCGCCGACCAGCCAGGGATCGGCCCAGGGCGACAGCTCGGTCGTCACGCGGGCGCCGACCAGGGCGCTCAGCTGGGGGGCGGCGTCGTCGCGCCGCAGGCCCACGCCGTCGAGCGCGGCGCCCGCCATCGCCTCCAGCTGTTGCTGCGCCGCCTCGTCGATCTGCTGCGAGGGCAGGCGCTCGAAGCGGTAGCTCGCGCCGGCCGGCACGCCCCCCATGTTCGCGAAACTGCGCACGTCGCTGTCGACCACCCAGCGCGTGGCGCAGCCCGTCAGGCTGAAGGCCAGCAGGAGGGTCGAGAGGACGGCCTTCATGCAGGTGTCAGAGCTGCACGATGCGCAGGGCCGACGGTGCCGGCGACGCAGGGAATTCCGGGGCGTCGAAGGCCTTGTCGCCGTCTTCGTCGGCCACGCCGGTCGCCTTCAGGCCCTTGAAGTCGAAGGCCTTGCCGTCGAGCAGGTGCGAGGGCACGATGCTCTGCATCGCACCGAACATGTTCTCGATCCGGCCCGGGTGCTTGCGCTCCCACTCGCGCAGCATCTCGCCGACCTGCTTGCGCTGGAGGTTCTCCTGGCTGCCGCACAGGGTGCACGGAATGATCGGGAATTCGCGGTGCTGCGCCCAGCGGATCAGGTCTTTCTCGGCCACGTAGGCCAGTGGCCGGATCACGATGTGCTTGCCGTCGTCGCTCACCAGCTTGGGCGGCATCGACTTGAGCTTGGCGGCGAAGAACATGTTGAGGAAGAAGGTCTGCAACATGTCGTCGCGGTGGTGACCCAGCGCCACCTTGGTGGCGCCGAGCTCGTCGGCGACGCGGTACAGGATGCCGCGGCGCAGCCGGCTGCACAGGCCGCAAGTGGTCTTGCCTTCGGGGATCACGCGCTTGACGATCGAGTAGGTGTCCTGCTCCTCGATGTGGAAGGGCACGCCGAGCGCTTTCAGGTAGCCCGGCAGCACGTCTTCAGGGAAGCCCGGCTGCTTCTGGTCGAGGTTGACCGCCACGATGTCGAAGTGGATCGGCGCCCGGGCCCGCAGCTTCAGCAGGATGTCGAGCAGCGCATAGCTGTCCTTGCCGCCCGAGACGCAGACCATGACCTTGTCGCCATCCTCGATCATGTTGTAGTCGACGATCGCGCGGCCGACCTCGCGGCACAGCCGCTTCTCGAGCTTGTGGGCCTCGCGCTCGATCTTCAGCGCACCGGAGCCGGCCGCCGCTTGCTCTTGTTCAGTCCAGACAACACTCATCTCAATTCCTTTTGCAGCGATCCGCGCCACCCGTCATGGCAAGCGAAGCGAGGCCCGTTCGTGAAACACCGCGGAACCGGCTTCGCCGGGCCGCTGGTGTTGCCCCCGGCAGGGGGTGAGCGCCCGGACACGCAGTGCCGGGCAACCTGGGGGCGAGCATCATTTGCTCCTGAATACTTCCACGCCGACTGCGTCGCAGTCGGGGTACACATCGGGTTTCGCGGTCGACACCCGCGCGGCCTGCACCTTCGGGTGGGCCAGCACCTGCGTGAGGATGTCGTCGCACAGCGTCTCCTGCAAGTGGATGTGGCCCTTGCTCAGGCGGGTTGCCACGGTGCGGCGGATGAAGTCGTAGTCGACCACCTCGTCGAGCTCGTCCGCCTTCGGCGTCGAAAGCTCGAGCGGCACGTAGAGGTCGACGTTGATGATCACGCGCTGCTCGGCGCGCTTCTCGAATTCATGCACGCCGATGTTGATCCACACTTCGTAGTCGCGCAGGAAGACGCGTCGGCACGAGAGCAGCAAGGGGTCGAGGGCAGCGGTGGTCATGAATGGGAGGCTTTCAGCAGGTTGTCGACGACGAACATGATGTCGCGCTCGAGCGGCACGAGGTGCTGGCCGTTGTCGACGCAAAGGGTGGTGCCGGTCACGCTGGGCGTGGCGGCGAGGAAGACGCAGCTGCTGGCGACATCGGCCGGGTCGATCGGCCGGCGCATCAGGTTGCCGCGCGCGGCGCGGGCGAAGTTGGCCTCGGTCTGCGGGCCGCTGCGGTAGAGGATGCCCGGCGCCACGCCGCACACCCGCAGCGCGGGCGCCAGCGCCTGCGCCTGCAGCGACACGGCGCGCTCCAGCGCCAGCTTGGACACGGTGTAGGAAAAATAGTCGGGGTTCAGGTTGTAGACCTTCTGGTCCAGTACATGGATCGCTGAGCGGTCGATGCCGTCGCCGGCCGTGGCGCTTTGCGCGAGCAGCCGCGCCAGGGACAGCGGCGCGACCAGGTTCACGCCGAGCTGGCGCAATGCGGCGTCGCTGTCGAAGTCCAGTCCGGTGTCGGGCTCGAAGGCCGAAGCGTTGTTGACGACGCAGGCCAGGGGCCCTTGGGCCGAAGCCTGCTCGACCAGCGCGCGCCGGCCTGCTTCGCTGCCGATTTCGGCTTCGATCGCGGTCGCCGCATGGCCTTCGTCCCCGAGGCGCGCGCACAATGCCAGCGCCTGCTCTCGCGAGGCGCGGTACTGGCACCACACCTGCCAGCCCGCGCGCGCGAAGGCCTCGCAGACCGCGGCGCCCAGTCGCTGGCCGCCGCCGGTCACGAGCACGCCGCGGCGTGGGGTCGATTCAGCCATCCTGATAAATTTCCCGTATGAACATGGAGCAAGGCGCCGAACGCGCCACCCCCCTGACCCGGATTATCGACGCCGCGCTGCAGCGCGCCGGCGGCTGGCTGCCCTTTGACCGCTTCATGGCGCTGGCCTTGTATGCACCCGGACTGGGCTACTACGCCAATGCGAGCCGCAAGTTCGGCCGGATGCCGAACTCGGGCAGCGACTTCGTGACGGCGCCCGAACTCACGCCGCTGTTCGGCCGCACGCTGGCCCGCCAGGTCGATGAGGCGCTGGTGCGGACCGGCACGCAGGAAGTCTGGGAGTTCGGTGCCGGTTCGGGCGCGCTGGCGCTGCAATTGCTCGACACGCTGGGCGAGCGCATCGCGCGCTACCGCATCGTCGATCTGTCGGGCACGCTGCGCGAGCGCCAGCAGCAGACGCTGGCCGGGCATGCGGCCAAGGTCGAGTGGCTGGCCGAACTGCCCGAGGAAATGCGCGGCGTGGTGGTCGGCAACGAGGTGCTCGATGCCATGCCGGTGCAACTGCTGGCGCGCAAGGCGCAGCAATGGTTCGAGCGCGGCGTGGTCCGCCAGGGCAACGGCTTCGCCTGGGAGGACCGGCCCACCGAACTGCGGCCACCGGTCGAGGTGGAAGGCGCGCACGACTACCTGACCGAGATCCATCCCCAGGCCGAGGCCTTCATCGCCACGCTGGCCGACCGGCTGCGGCAGGGCGCGGCCTTCTTCATCGACTACGGCTTCCCCGAGGCCGAGTACTACCACCCGCAGCGCCACATGGGCACCGTGATGTGCCACCGCGGGCACCAGGCCGACGGCGATCCGCTGGCCGACGTCGGCGCCAAGGACATCACGGCCCACGTGAACTTCACCGGGGTGGCGCTGGCGGGGCAGGGCGCCGGTCTCGAAGTGCTCGGCTACTGCAGCCAGGCGCGGTTCCTGCTCAACGCGGGCATCCTGCCGATGATGGAAGCGGCCTCGCTGGCCGAGCGCGCGATGGCCGCGCGGCTGATCCATGAGCACGAGATGGGCGAGCTGTTCAAGGTGATCGGCTTCGCCGTCGGCGAGCCCTGGGACGCGCTCGGCTTTGCCGAGGGCGACCGCAGCCACACGCTGTGACGAATCGGTGACCGGCGGTGGGGTCTAATCTCCCCATGAGCTCCACCTTCACACCGGCCGACGACCTGCGCGTCGCCCATGCATTGGCCGATGCGGCGGCCTCGCACTCGCTGCGCCTGTTCCGCACCCCGCTCGACATCATCGCGAAGGCCGACGAAAGCCCCGTGACCCAGGCCGACCGCGCGGCCGAGACCGCGATGCGCGAGATCCTCGGCGCCGAACGGCCCGCCGACGGCATCTTCGGCGAAGAGCACGGCCGCGAACGGCTCGGGGCCGAGCGCGTCTGGGTGCTGGACCCGATCGACGGCACCCGCAGCTTCATCACCGGATCGCCGCTGTGGGGCACCCTGATCGGGCTGCTGCGCGGCGGCCGGGTCGAGCTCGGCGTGGTCGACATGCCGGTGCTCGGCGAGCGCTGGATCGGGCAGGCCGGCGTCGGCGCGACGCGCAACGGCCAGCCGGTGCGCGCGAGCCAGTGCAGCGCGCTGGCCGACGCCCGCATCGTGACCACCTCGCCGGACATCTTCAACCCGGCCGACTGGCAGGCCTTCGACACCTTGAGCCGCCGCTGCGCGATGCGGCGCTTCGGCGGCGACTGCTACGGCTACGCCCAGCTGGCCGGCGGCACCATCGACCTGGTGGTCGAGACCGGCCTGCAACCCTACGACTACCTGGGGCCGACCGGGCTGATCGAGGCCGCCGGCGGCCTCGTCACCGACTGGCAGGGCCGGCCGCTGGGTCTCGAATCGGACGGCCGCGTGGTCGCAGCCGCCACACGCGAACTCCACCGACAGGCGCTGGACCTGCTCGCGGCCTAAGGGCCTGTTCCCCCTATTTCCGGGGTCGCGAAGGCATGCCAGGACGGGCCAATCAAGGCGCGCGACGCGGCATGTGCGTTGGCACATGCGAGGAG